>JBEKKM010000072.1:0-25530 GCA_050010715.1 Xanthobacteraceae bacterium
TTGAGCAGGTTTTTGGCGGCTTGGGTGCCTTCGACGGTCGTGCCGATGACGCCGACGCCTTCGGGCAGTTTTATGATGTCGGTGACGCCCGGCACTTTGCGAGCGCGGCTGTCGTCGACGTTAAGCGGCGCGCCGCCGGCATAGGGCGATTGCAGCACCGCGGCATAGACCATGCCCGGCACCTGCACATCCATGCCGTATGTGGCGGCGCCTTTGACCTTCAGCGGCACGTCGACGCGCGCGATGTCCTTGCCGATGAGCCGGAAGCTTGAAGTCGACTTGAGATCGGCCTCGGTCATCTTGGGCAACTCGGTGGGTGCAGTCGCAAACGCTGCGATCTCGCCATAGCCGATGCGGCGCCCAGACGCTTTGTGCACGACGACGCTCGGTTCGGTCGCAAGCTCGCCGACCGGCACCGCCCATTTCGCCGCGACCGCATCGAGCAAGACGCGGCGCGCCTGTGCGCCGGCGAGGCGCAGCGACGTGAAGTAGCCGGTCACCGATGCGCTCGCCGACGTCTGGAAGGTGTAATTGTATCCCGGATTGCCGAATTTTTTGTCGTCCCACTCAGTTGGGAAAACAGGCTTGACCTTGCTCCAGTCGGCATCGAGCTCTTCGGCGATGATGACCGGAAGGCTGGTGAACGATCCTTGCCCCATCTCGGCCGCCGGCGCGACCATGGTAATGATGCCGTCGGGTGCGATCGTCAGCCAGACATTGGGCGTGTAGGCCGCCGGCGCGTCGGCGAAGGCATCGTCGATGAAGGAAAGCGCGTCGGGCGCGATCGTCAGCGCCAAGCTCAGCCCGGCGGTGGTTTTGAGAAAATTGCGGCGGTTCACGATCTTGCTGTGCTGATTCATGGCTCAGCCCTCCCGCGCCGCGCGCTCGATGGCGCTGATGATCTTGAGATAGGTGCCGCAGCGGCAAATATTGCCATCCATATGTTCGATGATGTCGTCGCGCGACGGATTTTTGTTGCCGGCGAGCAGCGTCGCCGCCTGCATGATCTGGCCCGATTGGCAGTAGCCGCATTGCGGCACCTGCTCGGCGATCCAGGCCTTCTGCAGCGGATGGCTGCCGTCGGCCGACAGATCTTCAATGGTGGTGATGGACTTTCCCGCCACCAGCGACAGCGGCATCGAGCACGAGCGCACCGCCTCGCCGTCGATATGCACCGTGCAGGCGCCGCAGGCGGCGATGCCGCAGCCGAATTTGGTACCGGTGAGCTTGAGATGCTCGCGCAACACCCAGAGCAGCGGGGTATCGGGCGCGGCATCGACATCGTGCCGTTGTCCGTTGACGGTCAAGGCGACCATAGGACTCCTCCCTGGGCTTGACGTTCGTGCGCTCGCGGCGCTCGAACGGCCTTTATTGCTTTTCTCATCGCCGGCAGGCGAAGCGGCATTATCGCGCAAATCGGTTGCCTCCGACAGCCGGTTTCCGGCTTGCCGAAAAATGCCTGCCGAGCGCCGTCACGACGGGCCGTTGTGACAGCCGTCACTGCGAAGCCGCCAAAACGCGCGATAAATCGCCGTAACATCGATCCCGCGGCCTCGGTGTCGCCGTGGCGGCACGGCGCGCAGTTGCGTATGATTGGCGCGGGTTCAAGCCGTGGTGGTCCGATGAAACGGCGCGGCAAGGCTGGTGGCAAGGCAGCGGATGTGCGGCGCCCAAAGGCGGCCGGCCGCAAGCGCCGTGCCGTCGCGAAATCCAAGTCTCAGCCCCGCTCTGTTGCCGGCCCCCAAGCCCAACTCGACCGTCTAAAGGACGAGCTCAGCGAGGCGCGCGAGCAACAGGGCGCTTTGGCGGAGGTGCTGCGCGTTATCAGTTCGTCGCCCGGCGATCTTGAGCCGGTGTTCGCGACCATGTTGGCAAATGCGGTGCGGATTTGCGACGCCACGTTCGGCAATATCTATCGCTGGCACGACGGCGCGCTGCACCTCGTTGCCGGGCACAACACGCCGCCCGCCTTCGCCGAGGCACGCCGGCGGTCGCCGCTTCGAGGCACCCCGCTTACCGATCGCATGTTGGCGGACAAGGCCGCGATTCAAGTGGTCGACACCGCGGCCACTCCCGGCTACCTCGATCGCACCGATGAGGCGCCTATCTCGGCCGTCGAACTTGGCGGCGTGAGGACGGCTCTTGCTATTCCGATGCTGAAGGAGAACGAACTGATCGGCTCGTTCACGCTGTACCGCCAGGAGGTTCGTCCGTTTACCGACAAGCAGATCGAGCTCGTCCGTAACTTTGCCGCCCAGGCCGTGATCGCCATTGAGAACACGCGGCTGCTCAACGAATTGCGCCAGCGCACGGCGGACTTGACCGAGTCGCTGGAGCAGCAGACGGCGACTACTGAGGTACTAGGCGTCATCAGTTCTTCGCCGGGCGAACTAGAGCCGGTGTTCCAGAGCATGCTAGAGAATGCAACACGCATCTGTGGAGCCAATTTCGGTTCGCTGTCGCTCTATGAAGGCGATTACACCTTTCGCGCGGTTGCCGTGCATGGCGCAGCGCAAGACTATGCTGAGGAGCGCAAACGTGAGCCGGTCATCAGACGCGGACCGGGGACGATGTTTGGCGATGTCGTCGAATGGAAGAGGCCGGTACACATCACTGATATAGCGGCGAGGCCAGAGCTTGCGCCGACGCTCGCCAAGCTCGGCGCCCGGACACTGCTGATTGTGCCGATGCTCAACGAGCGCGAGCTTATCGGCACGATTAATATCTACCGCTATATTGTTCAGCCATTCACCGACAAGCAGGTCGAACTCGTCAAGAACTTCGCCGCCCAGGCCGTGATCGCCATCGAGAACACGCGGCTGCTCAACGAACTGCGCCAGCGCACCGACGATCTCAGCGAGTCGTTGGAGCAGCAGACGGCAACATCGGATGTGCTTCAGGTCATCAGCAGCTCTCCGGGCGATCTGCAGCCGGTTTTTGCCACCATGCTGGAGAACGCCGCGCGAGTCTGCGATGCCAAGTCTGGAAATATTTTCCGCTGGGACGGCGAAACATTTCATCATGTTGCGGCGCACAATACGCCGCCCTCCTTCGCCGAAGCACGCCGGCTTTTGGAACGTCGTCCCGACCCGATTACACCACTCGATCGCGTGGCAGCGAGCAAGACGGTGGTTCACATTACCGATCTTGCGGCAGACGAGAGCTACATTGAACGGAGTCCGCGGGTTGTCGAAGCCGTCGAACTTGGGGGCGTTCGCTCGGCTCTGGCCGTTCCAATGCTCAAGGAAAAGGAACTGATCGGCGCATTCACCATGAACCGTCAAGAGGTTCGTCCCTTTACCGACAAGCAGATCGAGCTGGTGAAGAACTTCGCCGCCCAGGCGGTGATCGCCATCGAGAATACGCGGCTGCTCAACGAATTGCGCCAGCGCACCGATGATCTCTCCGAATCGCTCGAACAGCAGACGGCTACGGCCGACGTGCTCAAGGTCATCAGCCGCTCGACGTTTGATTTGCAGGTCGTGCTCGAAACGCTCATCATCATGTCGCGAGCTTCGGTTACACGGCGGAACAGCACCGATACATGATCGAGCATCCGGTTCCGGCCAAGCCGGATCGGGGGTCGACGATCGGCCGCGTCCTGGTCGAGGGCAATGCCATCCAAATCGAAGACACCAAAGGCGATCCCGAGTTCAGGATGACCAACGTTCCTGGGTTCGAAAACGTCCACACCACGCTCGGCGTGCCGCTGCTGCGCGAAGGCAGACCGATCGGCGTCTTGGTGCTGATGCGCAGCCGGGTGGAGCGCTTTACCGAAAAGCAGATCGAACTGGTTACCACCTTTGCCGACCAGGCGGTCATCGCCCTTGAGAACGTGCGGCTGTTCGAGGCGGAGCAACAGCGCTCGCGCGAGCTTAGCGAATCGCTCGAACAGCAGACGGCGACGGCGGACGTATTGCGCGTCATCAGTTCGTCGCCGGGCGAGTTGGAGCCGGTGTTCCAGGCGATGTTGGAGAATGCGACCCGCATCTGCGAAGCAAAATTAGGCAATCTTCTGCTCTACGACGGCGCCAATTTCCATGTTTCGGCGATGCACGGCGACGTGCCGGAATGGATCGAGTTGCGGCGGCGCGATCCGGTGCTGCATTTCGGACCGCACAATCCGCTGCGGCGCATTGTTACCACGCATCAGGCGCAGCATATCGTCGATACCCGCGCCGATGAGGCTTATGTCGAAGGTGACGCATCGTTCAAGGTGCTTGCCGACCTTACCGGCGCCCGAACGCTGCTGATGGTCCCCATGCTCAAGGAAAACGAGCTCATTGGCATCATCGGCATCTATCGCCAGCAGGTGCGGGCGTTCTCCGACAAGCAGATCGCGCTGGTGCAGAATTTCGCAGCCCAGGCCATCATCGCCATCGAGAACACGCGACTGCTCAACGAATTGCGGCAATCGCTGGAGCAGCAGACGGCGACGGCTGACGTGTTGCGCGTCATCAGTTCGTCGCCCGGCGAATTGGAACCGGTTTTCAACGCGATGTTGGAGAATGCGACGCGTCTTTGCGGCGCGAGATTTGGCACCTTGACCCTTTGCGAGGGAGACGAATTTCGAAACGTGGCGCGCTACAACCTTCCGCCTGCCTTCGCTGACGCGCTTCCCACCAAGGGATTTCACCCTCACCCTAAAAGTGCGATGGGCGAAGTCGCTCGGACCAAGCGGATGGCGCACATCGAAGACATACACAAATTGCCGTCATATCTGGAGCGCGATGCTGTGGCGATCAATTTTGCCGGTCTCACTGGCGCCCGAACGATTCTCATCGTCCCAATGCTCAAGGAAAATGAATTGATCGGAACGATCAGCATCTTTCGACAAGAAGTTCGGTCGTTCAGCGAGAAGCAGATCGCATTGCTTACGAACTTCGCCGCACAGGCCGTCATCGCCATCGAGAACACGCGGCTGCTCACCGAATTGCGGCAATCGCTGGAACAGCAGACGGCGACGGCGGATGTGCTGCGCGTCATCAGCTCGTCGCCCGGCGAATTGGAGCCGGTCTTCCAGGCCATGCTGGAGAACGCCACGCGAATATGCCAAGCCCAATTCGGCATGCTGAATCTCTACGACGGAAGCAACTTCCGCAATGTTGCACTTCAAAATCCACCACCCCAATTCGCGAGGCGGCTTGGCGAGATCATCCGCCCCCACCCAGAAAGTGGTCTAGCGAGGGTCGCCCGGACCAGACAGATCGTGCACATCGACGATCTTCGAACCAGTCAACCCTACCTGGACGGGGACAAAACGGTGGTCGATGTTGCCGACCTTGGCGGCGCTCGCACGGTTCTGATTGTTCCGATGCTTAATGAAGGCAAGCTTCTTGGAGCAATCTCCATCTACCGCCAGGAGGTTCGTCCTTTCACCGACAAGCAAATCGATTTGGTCAAGAACTTCGCCGCCCAGGCCGTCATCGCCATCGAGAACACGCGCCTGCTCAACGAATTGCGGCAATCGCTGGAGCAGCAGACGGCGACAGCGGATGTGCTCAAGGTCATTAGCCGCTCGACCTTCGATCTACAAACGGTGCTCGACACGCTGGTCGAATCGGCGGCGCGGCTGTGCCGCGCCGACTGGGCCACGATTACCGTGCCCAGGGGTGGGGTCTATCACCGCGCCGCGAGCTATGGAGTCACGGACGAATTCAAGGACTACTTGGACCGCCACCCGCTCCCGATCGATCGGGGCAATATTGCGGGTCGCGCCGTGCTGGAGGGTGGGATCATCCATGTCGCGGATGTTCAAGCCGATCCCGAATTCACGTTGATCGATGAGTCACGGCTCGGCAACACGCGTACGGTTCTTGGCGTCCCGATGCTGCGCCAAGGTGTGCCGGTGGGCGTCCTGGTGCTGGTGCGCAGCACCGTGGAACCGTTCACCGAAAATCAAATCGCGCTGGTCGCGACGTTCGCCGACCAGGCGGTCATCGCCATCGAGAACGTCCGGCTATTCGAGGCCGAGCAGAAGCGCACCGAGGAATTGAGCGACGCGCTGGAGCAGCAGACCGCCACCGCTGACGTGCTGAAAATCATCAGCCGCTCGACCTTCGATCTGCAGACGGTGCTCAACACGCTCGCCGAATCGGCGGTGCGCCTCTGCGAAGCCGATGTCGCCTCGATCCATCGCCAAGATGGCGCGAACTACAGGGTCCGCGCAACTTTTGGTGCGCCGTTCGACGCGCGCGAACTCGGCTTGAATGTTGCATTCGCGCCCGGCCGCGGCAGCATCATCGGCCGCACGGTGCTCGAGAGACGGCCGGTTCAAGTCGCCGACGTGCTGGCCGATCCGGACTACACGCTGCAGGAAATGCAAAGAAAGATCGGCTTCCGTACGATCCTCGGTGTCCCCCTGTTGCGTGACGGCAATCCCGTCGGCGTCATCATCCTGATGCGGCTCAAGGTGCAGCCATTCACCGACAAGCAGATCGAATTAGCGACCACGTTTGCCGACCAGGCCGGCATCGCCATCGAGAACGTGCGGCTGTTCGAAGAGATCCAGGACAAGAGCCGCCAGGTCGAGGAAGCGAGCAAGCACAAGTCGCAGTTCCTCGCCAATATGAGCCACGAGCTGCGCACGCCGCTCAATGCCATCCTCGGCTACACCGAGCTCATTCTCGACGGCATCTACGGCGAAGCGCCGGAAAAAATGCGCACGGTGATGGAACGCGTACAGTCGAACGGCAAGCATCTGCTCGGCCTGATCAACGACGTGCTCGATCTGTCGAAAATCGAGGCCGGGCAACTGGTGCTGTCGATCCAGGATTATTCCATCAAAGATGTGGTGCACGGCGTCTACAGCGCGGTCGAGCCGCTGGCGAGCGGCAAGAAGCTTGCTTTCAAGATCGACGTGCCGCCAAATCTGCCGCCGGCCCGCGGCGACGACCGCCGCCTGACCCAGGTGCTGCTCAATCTGGTCGGCAATGCGATCAAGTTCACCGACGCGGGGGAGGTTGCCGTCAAGGCCGCGGCGTCGAACGGCGCCTACACCATATCGGTACGCGACACCGGCCCGGGCATAGCCGAGGCCGACCAGGCGAAGATTTTCGACGAATTCCAACAGGCCGACAGCACGCAGACCAAAGCCAAGGGCGGCACCGGACTCGGCCTGTCGATCGCAAAGCGCATCATCGAGATGCACGGCGGGCGGCTTTGGGTCGAATCCAGCCCTGGCGCCGGTTCGACATTTTCCTTCACCGTGCCGTTGCGCGTCGAACACCAAGCGGGGCGACCATGAGCAAGCGGATTCTCGTCGTCGAGGATCAGGAGGACAACCGTCAGATCCTGCGCGATCTCCTCGCCAGCGCCGGCTACGCCATGAGCGAAGCCGGCGACGGTGAAGCGGGGGTCGTGGCGGCCAAGACGGAGCGCCCCGATCTCATTCTCATGGACATTCAGCTGCCGCTGCTCGACGGCTACGAGGCGACGCGGCGCATCAAGGCCGATCCCGATCTCAAAGCCATTCCCATCATCGTCGTGACCTCGTACGCGCTGAGCGGCGATGAGGCCAAGGCGCGCGCCGCCGGTTGCGACGCCTATGTCACAAAGCCGTATAGTCCCCGTCAATTATTGGCAAAGATCAAGGAGTTCTTGCCCGCTTAGGATTGAGAACGGCTTCGCTCAACAACCGAATCATCGATTGCAAGACGAGCATGAACAATCCCGCCCGCATCCTCGTGGTCGACGACAACGAAACCAACCGCGACATTCTGATTACGCGGCTGGAAAAGCACGGCTACCAATTGCTGCAGGCCGCCGACGGCGAAGAAGCGCTGGCGAGCGCCAAGCAGCATAGTCCCGACTTGATCCTGCTCGACGTTGAAATGCCGAAACTCGACGGCTTCGAAGTCTGCCGCCGGCTGAAGAACGATCCGGCGATGCCCTTCATCCCGATCGTATTGGTGACGGCGCGCGCCGCCAGCCAGGATGTGGTCACTGGCTTGGACGCCGGCGCCGACGAATATCTGACCAAGCCGATCGATCAGGCGGCGCTGGTCGCCCGCGTGCGCTCGATGCTGCGCGTCAAGGCGCTGCACGACCAGGTGCAGGCGCAAGCCGCCGATCTCGCCACCTGGAATCGCACGCTCGAAGAGCGCGTCGACCAGCAGGTCAGCGAGCTCGACCGCATGAACCGGCTGAAGCGCTTTCTGTCGCCGCAGATCGCCAAGCTCGTGGTGTCGTCGGGCGATGAGAAGTTGCTGGAGAGCCACCGCCGCGACATCACGGTGGTGTTCTGCGACCTGCGCGGCTTCACGGCGTTCGCCGAAAGCGCGGAACCGGAAGACATCATCGCGGTGCTGCAGGAATATTATCAGTGCCTCGGCGAATCCATCGACCGCTTCGAGGGCACGCTGCAGCATTTCGCAGGCGACGGCTTGCTGATCATCTTCAACGATCCGCTGCCCTGCACCGATCCGGCATTGCGCGCGGTGCGCATGGCGGTCGAGATGCGCGGGCGGGTCGCGGCGCTGGTGGAGAAATGGCGCCGCTTCGGCCACGAGCTCGGCTTCGGCGTCGGCATCGCCTCGGGGCACGCCACTTTGGGCAGCGTCGGTTACGAGGGCCGATTCCACTATTCGGCGAACGGCACGGTGGTCAATCTCGGCTCACGCCTGTGCACGCAGGCCGCCGACGGGCAAATCCTGATCGACGGCCGGGTCCAGCTCGCCGTCGAAGCGATCGCCCGTACCGAGCCGATCGGCGATCTCGACTTGAAAGGCTTTCATCGCCCCGTCCGCGCTTTTAATGTACGCGACTTGATGGCGTAATTGATGTACCGGCAATTGCCGGAAACGCCACACCAGGGGGAATCGTGCCCGAGAATTTGACCGACCTGATCGCGGAGCTCGTGCTCGCCAATCGCATTCTTGCCCACGAGGGTGTGCTCGACGCCTTCGGCCATGTCAGCGTGCGCCATCCGTCCGATCCCGGGCGCTATCTGCTGTCGCGCTCGCGCTCGCCGCTGTTGATCGAGCCCGGAGACATCCTGGAATACACGCTGGATTCCGCGCCGGTGCGGCCGCCCAAGGTGCATCTCTATGCCGAGCGCGTCATTCACGGCTGCATCTATCAGGCGAGGAGCGACGTCATGGCGGTGTGCCATCACCACGCGCCTGCGGTCATGCCGTTCTGCATCGCCGGCAAGCCGATCGTGCCGGTGTTTCACCTCGGCGGCGCGATGGGCGAGGAGGCGCCGTTCTGGGACCAGCATGACGAATTCGGCGATACCAACCTGCTGGTGGTCAAGCCGGAGGAGGGCCATTCGCTGGCGCGCACGCTCGGCCGCCATGCCGCGGTGCTGATGAATCGCCACGGTGCCACCGTGGTCGGCGGCGGATTGAAGGAGCTGGTCGCGCGCTCGATCTTCATGTGCCAGAACGCCGAGTATCAGATGCGGGCGCTTTCGCTCGGCGCGGCGACGCCGCTGCATCCCGGCGAGACAAAACTCGCCGGCGTCATCAGCGCGATGCCGACTGTCGTGACCCGCACCTGGGAATATTGGAGCTTGCGGCTCGCTGCAGCAGGCGCCATGCCGCCGCGCCGCCGTGGCGTGAAGAAATCCGCACACGGTGGCGGCAAAGCGCGGCGCCGGTGATGAAGCCTTCGGCGCGGTTCACGCCGAAGGCTTCGTTTGTCCATCGCGCCGGCGTTGTGCGGCAGCAAATGTCGCTGCCGCGGAGCCCTTTGGCTTACTTCTTACACGGACCGTTGTGGACCCAGATCGCGTGGGCGTTCTCGGCCTCACAATTGTTCGGGTAGGTCATCCTGGCGTGATTGAGCGGATCCATCCCGCACAGTGGCTGCGACATAAGGGTAGGGGCAAAGCCCTGGCAGAATATGACGCAGGTCCCGAGATGGGCGACTTTTGCGCCGTCGGCTTTGGCTGCGCAGGCGTTGTCATAAGTCTTTGGGCCGTCCGCCTTCGTGCCGCAGACCGGGCCGCCGGCACAGCCTCTGGCCGCGAACGCGCTGCCGCTCGCTGCAATCGATATCGCGGCAATTCCGGCCAGCACCGCGAGATTGGATCGTAGATTACGCATAAAGCCCCTCCCTGGATCGGCGTGCACAGGCACCCCTCCTGAAATGTTAGCACAATTATTCGGGGGCGATAGTGCCATCTACGCGATCGTCGCCGCGATCAAAATCAATGTCGATCGCGTGCCGCCGCGCTGATGACGCCGAGCATCGTGGCGCGGTCCTTGTTGAGCACGCCGCGCACCGATTGCTGGCCGCCGATCTGTCCCATCTCGCGCTGCCGCTTGACCGTGGCCGATGTCATTAGCGGCTCGACGCCAAGTTCGCGCAGCGTGTCGGCGACCTCTTCCATTTCGGCGGCGCGGCGTTCGCCATGGTTGGCCATGCGTTCGAGATTATAGGGCACGATCTTTGCCCAATCGAGGCCGGGATAATTGTTCTTCATCGAGGCCGCGACCTCGTCGATGACGCCGGCGCGGGACGCCGCCAGAAAGCACTCCAGCGTCAGCGCCTCGATGCCCTTGATCATGACGCTACGCACCATCTTGATGGCTGCTGCGGCGCCGGTCTCGGCGCCGGCGACGCTGACCAGCATGCCGAGCGAAGCGAGCGCGGGTGCGATCGCGTCGGCGTGCGGACCGGCGAGCAACATCGGCGTTTGATGCCGTGCAGGATGAATCGGCGCCAGCACTGCGGCGTCGACATAGCGGCCGCCATCGCCGAGGAGCTTTGCGGTGTCCTGCTTGCGGCCCGGCGAGACCGAGTTGATGTCGAGAAAATACGGCGAGCCGGCAAGATGCGCCTTGACCGATTGCGCCGCGTCGACGCTCGACGCCGCGGTGACCGCCGAGATGATGAGATCCACGCCGCCGGCCGCGTCCGCGGCCGAATTGGCGCAACGCACGCCGGCCGCTACGGCGGCTTGCTTGAGTTTTTCGCCCGCTGCTTGCGGAAACAGAATGTCCCACGCCGACATGGTCTCCACGCCGGCCTCGCGCAGTCCGGCGGCGATGGCTTGACCGGCTTCGCCGAAGCCAATGAATGCGATCGTTGGCTTGCCGTTTGGCATGGTGATGGTTCCCTTAGGTCTTGCGCAAATGATGGCAGTTTCGGCGCCAGCATTGCAATGGCACCGGTTTCCATCGCCAACGTTGCCCGGTAGGATGCACGGCAAAATAATTACGCGGGGAGGAGGATCCGTCATGATGCCGATCGTCGATCGGGCGACCAGCCGTCGCCGCTTCATTCAATTTCTCGCGGCCAGCCCGCTGTTCGCTGGCACGAGCCTTGCGGCGCTCGCTGAGGAACCGTTTCCCCAACGACCCGCCGATCCGTTCGTCTGGGCGCCGCGCGACTACGACCATCTGATTGCGAGTCCCAAGGAAGCGCTCGACGTGTTCGATTTCGAGCCGGTGATGCACAAGAGCGTACCGCCGGCGCATTTCGGCTATATGGCCTCCGGCGTCGACGACGACGTCACGTTGCGCGCCAACCGCGCGGGTTTCTTGAAATTCCAGCTCCGGCCGCGCCGGTTGGTTGACGTCAGCAAGGTCGACATGTCGACCGAAATCCTCGGCCAGCGCTACGAAACGCCGATCATCATCGATCCAACCGGCGGGCACAAAGCCTACCACTCCGACGGCGAGGAAGGCGTCGCGCGCGCGGCCAAGATCGGCGATCACCTGATGATCCTGTCGACCCAAGCCTCGACCTCGGTCGCCGACGTGATCGCCGCCCGCGGTCGGCCGATCTGGTCGCAGCTCTATGCCACCAACAAATTCGAAGTCGCCAAGCACCACGTCGAGAGCATGGAGCGGCAAGGCTCGATCGCCATCGCCGTCACCGTCGACCGCAACGGCGGCCGCAACCAGGAGGTGGCGCTGCGCATGCGCCGGCTCGACACGCGGGAGTGCTCGGGCTGCCACGACAATTCGAGCCTCGAGGCTTCGATGCGGCACGATCCGATCTATGAGGGTGCCGATCTGTCGGGGCTCAAGAACATTCAGTCCTCCGCCATGTCGTGGGATTACATCAAACGGCTGCGCGACGTGGCCAAGACCAAGATGGTGCTCAAGGGCATCCTCGCCTGGGAAGATGCCAAGATCGCCGCCGAAACCGGCATCGACGCGATCATCGTTTCCAACCACGGCGGCCGCGCCGACGAATCCGGCCGCTCCACCATCGAGAGCCTTGCCGAGATCATCCAAGTCTCCGGCACCATGCCGGTGCTGATCGATTCCGGCTTCCGCCGCGGCACCGACATCGTCAAGGCGCTGTGCATGGGCGCCAAGGGTGTCGCCGTCGGCCGGCCCTATCTGTGGGGCCTCGGCGCGTTTGGCCAGCCGGGCGTCGAGCGCGTGCTCGATATCCTGCGCACCGAGCTGATGGTCGCCATGCAGCAAATCGGCGCGCCGTCACTCAAGGACCTCAAGCCGTCCATGGTGGTGAAGGCGTAAAGATTATGAAGCAAGCGTCCTGCCGCGACCGCCTCGAACAGGCGCTGGCGCGCATTGCCAATCCGCAAGGCGAGGGCGCGCGCGCCTGCCTCACCGTCTATGCCGACGCGGCGCGCGCGGCGGCCGATGCCGCCGATGCGCGGGCGGCGCGCGGCGCCTCGTTCGGGCCGTTCGACGGCACCATCGTCAGCATCAAGGATTTGTTCGACGTCGCCGGCGAGCCGACGCGGGCCGGCTCAAAGATTCTCGCCGAGGAAGCGGCGCCGGCAAAAGCCGACGCGACCGTGGTGCAGCGGCAGCGCGCGGCGGGTGCCGTGATCATTGCCAAGACCAACATGACCGAGTTCGCGTTCTCCGGTATCGGCGCCAACCCGCATTTCGGCACGCCGGGCAATCCGCGCGACCGCAGCCGCGTGCCTGGCGGCTCCTCGGCCGGCGCGCCAATCAGCGTCGCCGATGGCATGTGCGATATTGCGATTGGCACCGATACCGGCGGCTCGGTGCGCATCCCGGCGTCGCTGTGCGGGCTGGTCGGCTTCAAGCCGAGCCGGCAGCGGGTGCCGACCGACGGCGCGTTTCCGCTGAGCACCACGCTCGATTCCGTCGGCCCGATCGGGAAGAGCGTCGCCGATTGCGCAGCGGCGGACGCCGTGATGGCCGGCGAAGATATTTTGCCGCTCGAGCCGATTGCGCTCGCCGGCCTGCGCTTCGGCGTCGCCGAGGGACTGCCGCTCGACCGGCTCGACGACACGGTCGCCGCCGCGTTCGCCCTGGCGGTCAAACGGCTCGACGATGCCGGCGCGCGCGTCAGCCACGAAACGTTGGCGCTGTTCGACGATATGGGCGAGGTCAACGCCAAAGGCGGCATCTCGCCTTACGAAGCCTGCGGTATCCATCGCGACCGGATGAACCGGCGCGCCGCCGACATCGATCCCAATGTTCGGGACCGCATCGCGCGCGGCTGCGCGATAGTGGCCGCGGATTACACCGACATGGTGCGAGAGCGCAGCCGGCTGGTGCACGCCATGGATGCGCGGCTCGCCACGCTCGATGCGTTGTTGATGCCGACGACGTCGATCGTGGCGCCTACTATTGCGGAAGTGGCGGACCCGAAAATCTTCGCCGCGCGCAATGCCGCGGTGCTGCGCAACACTGCGATCATCAATTTTTTCGACCTCTGCGCCATCTCGCTGCCGCTTCAGGCCAGGCTGCCGGTCGGGCTGATGCTGATCGCCCGCAACGGCCATGACCACCGGCTATTGCGCATCGCTGCGGCAACGGCGCAGCTTTTCGGCACGTGATCGCGCTTGCCGCCGCCGCAACAGTTTACTAGCGTTTCGCCAAATCCTGGGAGGATATTGCCGTGAATAGCACACACATGCTGCCCAACCGCCGTCACCTCTTGGCCGGCACCGCCGCAATTGCCGCCACCGTCGCTGCGCCCGCGATCCTTCGCGCCCAGGGCGGTCCCCTGAAAGTCGGCATGCTGTTGCCGCGCTCGGGCTTTGAAGCCGGCATCGGCCAGGACTGCCAGCGCGGTGTCGATATCACGCCCGGCATCCTCAAGTCGCTCGGCCTGCCGGAGCTGACGATCATAAACGGCGATACCGAGTCGAATGTCGACACCGCCCGCGAGCACGCCGAAAAGCTAATCAGTGATGGCGCGCAGCTCCTGGTCGGCGCCTTCGATTCCGGCCAGACCACGGCGATCGCGCAAGTCGCCGAGCAGAAGGGCATCCCGCTGGTCATCAATATCGCCGGCGCGCCCGACATCACCGAGCAGGGTTACAAGTTCGTGTTCCGCAATTTTCCGACCGCGCCAATGCTGACCCGCGACGGTTTCCTGGCGCAAAAGGCGGTCTTCGACATCGTCGGCAAGGCGCCGAAGACGGTCGCCTTCATGCGCGTCAACGATACCTTTGGCACCGCCATGTCGAAGGCCTTTGCAGCGATGATGCCGAAATTCAATATGCCCTACACGATCGCCGACGAGATCTCCTACGATCCCGCCGCGCGCGACCTTTCGGTGGAGGTGACCAAGGCCAAGGCCACCAACGCCGACGCCATTCTTGTCGTCGGCCGCCTCAACGACGCCATGCTGATCACGCGCGAATTGGTCAAGCAGCGCTGGACGCCGCAAGCGATCCTCAGCGTCGGACCAGGCTGGTACGAGGACCAATACATCAAGACGCTGGGCAAACTGTCCGACGGGCCGATGAGCTTCGTGCCCTGGTACGATCCGAACAAGAAGCTCTCCAAGGCACTCGAGGATGCCTTGGCCGCGAAATATCCGGGCATCAACCTCAATACCAACCACGTCTACACCTTCGAGGCCCTCCTGGTGGCGGCCGACGCTTACAAGCGCGCCGGCTCGACCGATCCTAAGGCGCTGGCCGACGCGGTGCGGACCACCAACATCACCGACAACGCCAGCATCGGCCCCGGCATCTCGTTCAACGCCAAGGGCCAGAACGACAAGATCATCGGCGGCGGAATCCAGAATCGCGGTGGCAAGCTCATCACCATTGCGCCCAAGGAGGCCGCCAACGGCCAGCCGGTATGGCCGATGAAATCGTACCAGGACCGCGCGTGACGCGAGCTTAGGCCTGATCGGTGGGGCTGGACGTCTATTTGAACGTTGCCGTGGCCGGCGTTCTGACCGGCTTGGTCTACGGCCTGATGGCGCTCGGGCTTTCGGTGATCTTCGGCGTGGTGCGGGTGGTCAATTTCGCCCACGGCGAGATGATGTCGATCGCGATGTATATCGCGGTCGTATTGTTCTCAAGCTTTCACCTCGATCCGCTAGTCATGCTGGTGCCGATCGCGGCGGTGATGTTCGTGTTCGGCTACGCGCTGCAGGCCGGCCTGATCAATCCCTTCATCACCCGGCCGGAGCATAGCCAGTTCCTGCTGGTGGTGGCGCTGGCGATCATCATCGTCAATGCGCTGTTGATCATCTTCGGCCCGGACGCCCGCACCGTGCAGACGTCGTATGCCTACGACAGTTTTGAAATCGGCCCGGTGATCGTCGATGCGTCCAAGACCTATGCCGCGGCCGCGGCAATCGTCGTCACTGCGGCGCTATTCGCCTTCTTCCGCTTCACGCTGCTTGGTAAAGCAATTCGCGCCTGCGCCGACAATTACACCGGCGCGCTGGTGGTCGGCCTCAATGTCAACCGGCTTTACGCGCTGACCTTTGGGCTTGGCGCGGCATGCGTCGGCGCCGCCGGCACGATGATGACCTTGATCACTGACGTGACGCCGGCGCTGGGACCGGGCTACACCTTGCTCGCCTTCGTCATCGTCATCACCGGCGGGTTGGGCTCGATGCCCGGCGCGCTGATCGGCGGTTTGTTGATTGGGCTTACCGAGGCGCTGGCGGGTTTGCTGTTCACGCCGTCCGCCAAGAGCATGTTCGCCTTCGGCATTCTGGTCCTGGTGCTGCTGTTCCGGCCGCAGGGCATTCTCGGCAGAAGGCTGACGTGATGGATGCGATGATCGCGCGCCTCACCGGTGGTTTGTCGCGCCGTGCTTTGGGTCTCCTCGCCGCGCTGCTCGCAGTGCTGCTGGCCGCGCCGTGGATTGCCAACGACTATCTGCTCACCGTCCTCATCGTCATTCTCTATCTCGCCTATACCGGCCAGGCCTGGAACATCATGATGGGCTTTGCCGGTCAGCTTTCGCTTGGCCATGCGATCTATGCGGGATTGGGCGCTTACATCCCGGCGGTGCTGTTTACCCGGCTCGGCATCGGACCATGGGTTGGGCTCTTGGCGGCGATTCCGGCGGCCGCGGCATGCGGGGCGATCATCGGGTTCCTCGCCTTCCGCTTCGGCGTCGCCGGCGTCTATTTCGCGATCCTGACCATCGCCTTTGCCGAGTTTGCCCGTATCGGCTTCGATCACCTGACCATCGTCAACGCCTCGGCCGGCTTGTTCCTGCCGGTCGCGCAATTGTCGCACAACGATCTGTGGCGGCTGCGCGGCAGTCCGACCATGTTCTATTACGTGATCCTCGCCGCGACGGTGATTGCGCTCATCCTGTCGCGTCTGTTGCTGCGTAGCCGCATGGGCTATTTCTGGCTCGCCATCCGCGAGGACGAACAGGCGGCGCGCGCCGCTGGCATCGATACCTTCCGCTACAAAATGTACGCGGTGATGATCTCGGCGGCGGTGACCTCGTTCGCCGGCGTGTTCTACGCGTTCTTCTACAACAACCTGTTTCCCGAGCAGGTGTTCAATATTTCCCGCTCGATCGAAATGATCCTCGGCCCGATCATCGGCGGCATTGGTACGTTGTTCGGGCCGATCCTCGGCGCTTTCGTACTCACCGGACTTGCCGAGTCTGTCACTTCGGCGATGGCCGCATTCGGTGTCGATCTGCCGGGCGCGAAGCAGATTTTTTACGGCCTATGTTTGTTGCTCGTCGTCGTGGCGCTGCCTGAAGGTATTTGGCCGTGGCTGGCGCGCCGGCTCGGCGTCGGGGAGCGCGAGCGATGACCGCGTTGCTCTCGCTCGACCGTGTCAGCAAACGTTTCCGCGGCCTCCTCGCCGTCGATGCCGTCAGCTTCGACGTGCCCGAGGGCGTGATCTTTGCCGTGATCGGCCCGAACGGCGCCGGCAAGACGACGCTGTTCAACATGATTTCGGGCGCCATGGCGCCCGACGACGGCGCGATTGCCTTTGCCGGAGAACTGATCGGCGGCTTGACGCCGGACGCGATGTGCCGGCGCGGCGTCGCGCGGACTTTTCAGCTGGTGCGGCCGTTCCCGGCCTTGAGCGTCGAAGATAACGTCATCATTGGCGCCTTGCTGCATCACCGCGACGTCGGCGCGGCGCGCGAGCGGGCTTTGGCCGTGCTGCGGCGCCTCGATCTGTTCGACAAGCGCAATCAGATCGCGGCAACGCTGACCCTGCCGGACCGCAAGCGGCTCGAAGTCGCGCGCGCCTTGGCGACCGAGCCAAAATTGTTGCTGCTCGACGAAGTGATGGCGGGACTGCGGCCGACCGAGACCGACCGCATGGTCGCAACCTTGCGCGAGATCAATCGCGAGAGCGGACTGACGATCCTTTTGATTGAGCACGTCATGCGCGCGGTGATGGCGCTCGCCGCGCGCGTGCTGGTGCTCGATCACGGCGTGGCGATCGCCGCGGGCGCGCCGGAAGCGGTGGTGCGCGACCCCGCGGTGGTGCGGTCCTATCTCGGCGCCGAGGTTTTGTGATGCTACGAGTCGAAAACCTCGATGTATTCTACGGCGACGTGCAGGCGCTCAACGGCGTTTCGCTCGACATCGACGAAGGCGCCATCGTCGCCATCGTCGGCGCCAACGGCGCCGGCAAGACGACGCTGATCCGGGCGCTGGCCGGGATGCAGCGGCGCTTGCGCGGACAAATCCTCTACCGCGGCACCGATATTTCCGGCTGGCCGAGCTATCGCGTTTGCAATCTCGGCATCGGCCAAGTCGCCGAAGGACGACAAGTCTTCCCGACGCTCACTGTCGCGGAAAATCTTGACATCGGCGCCATGTTGCCACGCGCCCGTGCCGCGCGCATCAAAAACAAAGAGCGCGTGCTGGCATTGTTTCCGGTGCTGGCCGAACGGGCGCGTCAGGCGGCCGGCACGCTGTCCGGCGGCGAGCAGCAGATGCTCGCCATCGGCCGCTGCCTGATGGGCGCGCCGGAACTCATCATGTTCGACGAGCCTTCGCTTGGTCTCGCGCCGGCCATCATCCACGACGTGCTCAACACCATCCGCGAGCTCAACCGCGACGGCATCACCTGCTTGCTGGTCGAGCAGAACGTGGCACAATCGCTGAAACTTGCGAGCCGCGCCTATGTGCTGGAAAACGGCCGCGTCACGCTGTCGGGCAGC
This sequence comes from Xanthobacteraceae bacterium, assembly GCA_050010715.1. GTDB lineage: Bacteria > Pseudomonadota > Alphaproteobacteria > Rhizobiales > Xanthobacteraceae > BOG-931. Next base: position 18,312 of record JBEKKM010000072.1, read on the forward strand.
GGTGCCGAGCTGTTGGCCGACGACCGCGTCCGCACCGCTTATCTCGGGCTGTAGCGAGACGCTTAGAGGAAGCGCCGCAACCGATCCATGATGACCCCGAGGGCTGCGACGCGCGCGGTCAGCGGTGCCATCGGGAAAGCCTGGCGCAGGCGGTTGTAAACGTCGGCAGCCGTCGGCGCCTCGACATCCGAAAGTGCCGCGGCCATCGCGCGCGCCATCTCCGCCTCGGGCCGTCCGCTGAGCGGCGCCGGCACCATGGTGAACTCGCCGAACGGAACGGGAGGTTGAACGCGTAAGGTAATCCGGCGGGCGGCCATGAAATCAGCTCCAGTCCAAGCCCGGTCAAATGACCGTGGCTTCACAACGCGCCAGCTTTATTCAAGTTCCACCTCACTGAAACGGCAATCGCAGCCGCGTTGTGGCTCGAGCCGCCGTGCTCTATATGCCTGTGGCATTGCAGCAATGGAATCGGCGCCAAGCCGTGGTCCCTAGGAGGTTCGCGTCATGAAACTGTATTTTTCGCCCGGTGCCTGCTCGCTCTCGCCCCATATTGTTTCGCGCGAAGCCGGCATCCCGCTGGAATACGAACAGGTCGACAACCGAGAAAAGAAGACCAAAAGCGGTGCCGATTTTTGGAGCATCAATCCCAAGGGCTATGTGCCGGTGCTGGAAATTGACAACGGCCAACGCCTGACCGAGGGCCCGGCGATCGTGCAATATCTCGCCGACCAGAAGCCGGCCTCCGGGCTCATGCCGGCAGCCGGCACGCTTGATCGTTATCGCGTGCAGGAATGGCTCAACTTCGTCACCTCGGAACTACACAAATCCTACGGCCCGATTTTCCGGCCGACGACGCCCGACGAATACAAGAAGATATCGAAGGAAAATCTCGGCAAGCGCTTCGACTGGCTCGACAAGCAGCTCGCCGGCAAGCAGTACCTGATGGGCGACAAGTTCACCGTCGCCGACGCCTACCTGTTCACGGTGCTGCGCTGGTCGCCGCGCGTCGAGATCGACTTGGCGAAATGGCCAAACGTCAAGGCCTATGTCGACCGCGTTGCCGCGCGCCCGAAGGTGCAGGAGGCGCTGAAGGCGGAAGGGTTGGTGCAGTAAGCGGACTACAGATGACTGACAACAGAGGACGGATGACGGTATTTTTTCTGTTGTCCGTCGTCCGTCCTCCATTACTTTAGCGGCTGGCCGATCGTGACATTGAGCGTGCCGACGCCCTCGACCTCGCACTCGATCTTGTCGCCGGCGACGGTGGCGGCGACGCCCGACGGCGTGCCCGTCATGATGATGTCGCCGGCGGCCAGCTCGACCATCTCCGAAAGTTTTGCGATGACCTCCGGCGCGTTCCAGATCATCTGATTGAGATCGCCGTCCTGGCGTACCTTGCCGTTGACCTTGAGCACGATGTGGCCCTTCGCCGGATGCCCGATCGCGGCTGCCGGCTTGAGCGGCCCGCACGGCGCCGAGTGGTCGAACGCCTTGCCGATCTCCCAGGGCCGCTTGATGTCGCGCGAGGCGATCTGCAAATCGCGCCGCGTCAGATCGATGCCGACGCCATAGCCGTAAATGCAGTCGAGCGCATGCTCGGTCTTGATGTTGCGACCGCCGCTTTTGAGCGCCACGACCAGCTCGACCTCGTGATGCATGTCCTTGGTCAGCGACGGATAGGGCACCGTGCCGCCATCGGGGACGATCGCGTCGGCGGGCTTGGCGAAGAAGAATGGCGGCTCGCGCACGTCCTGGCCCATCTCCTTGATGTGCTCGACGTAGTTGCGGCCGACGCACCACAGGCGGCGAACTGGAAAATATTGCTTGGTGCCGGCGACCGGAATGGATGGCTGCGGCGGCTGCGGAATGACATAGCTTTTAGCGTCGGTGCTCATGAGGCCGTTTCGTGTTGGAGGGGACGCGCGGCTTATAGCCCAGGCAGCGCCGCGGTCAAAGCGATCTCAGCCGAGCTTAAGCGATCGCGGTGACGGGTTCGAGCGCAGGCGATTGCTCGCGAAGCTGCAGCCGGTAGAACGAGGCATAGCGGCCGCCCTTGCGTAACAGCTCGTCGTGACGGCCGGATTCAACGACGAGACCTTCCTCGACGACGAGAATGTTGTCGGCGTGCATGATGGTCGACAGGCGATGCGCGATGACGATTGTGGTGCGCCCCTTGCAGAGTTCCGCCACCGCATCCTGCACGTGACGCTCGGATTCGGAATCGAGCGACGCGGTCGCCTCGTCGAGCAGGATGATCGGCGCATTCTTGATCAGCGCGCGCGCGATGGCGACGCGCTGGCGCTGCCCGCCGGACAGTTGCAAGCCGTGTTCGCCGACCGGGGTGTCGTAGCCGGCCGGGAAGCTTGCGATGAAATCGTGTGCGTGCGCGGCCTTGGCGGCGGCGACGATCTCCGCCTCGCTGGCGCCGAGTTTTCCGAGCGCAATGTTGTCGCGGATGCTACCGCGGAACAGGTGCGTGATCTGGCCGACATAGGCGATGGCATGGCGCAGCGAGCCGCGCGATACGCCGGCAATGTCCTGTCCATCGATCAGAATGCGGCCGGAGCCGACCTCGTAGAACCGCAGCAGCAAATTGAGCACCGTCGATTTGCCGCCGCCCGAAGGTCCGACCAGCGCCGTGACCTTGCCGCTCTGGGCGACAAAATTCATGCCGCGCAGCACCGGCGAATCGGGACGGTACGCGAACCGAACGTCCTCGAACGCGACGCGCGCCGCGGCCAGCTGCAGCGACGGCAGGTTGTCGTCGCTCGGCTCGCCGGCCGGGCTGTCGATGACCTCGTAAAGCACACGCACGCCGACGAGATTGTTGTTGAGATCGATATTGAGCCGCGCCAGCCGCTTGGCCGGCTCATAGGCAAACAGGAAGGCGAACAGGAACGAAACAAATTCACCCGGCTTCGCTCCGGTCTCGATCACGCGGTAGCCGCCGTAGATGGTGGCGAGCGCGACGGCAAAACCACCGAGCATTTCCATCAGCGGACTGGCGCGGTTGGAGACGCGCGCCATTTTATTGGATTCATGCTCGACCTCGCCGACGGCGACGGCAAGCCGGCGTCGCATCTCGCCTTCGAGCGCGAAGGCCTTGACCATCCCCATGCCCTGCAGGGCTTCCTGCATGGCCTCGATAATGCGCGTGCCGCCGGTGAATTGCATGCGGGCGATGCCACGCACCCGGCGGATCAATTTACGAAGGACCAGGAACGCGGGCGGCGCCACGATGAAGCCGGCAATCGACATTACCGGATCCTGCACCACCATCACGATGCAAAGCCCGATCAGCGTCATCAGATCGCGGCCTATCGCCGTGATGAGCAGGTTGATCACCTGGCTCACCGCGGCGGCGCCGGTGGTGAGCCTGGCGATGAATTCGGACGAATGGCGATCGGCGAAAAAGCTGATGTTCTGTTGCAGGAGCTTGTCGAACATGCGCCGCTGATTGTCGGCGATAATCCAGTTGCCGATCCGCGACAGCGTGACGGTCGAGCCGTAGGTCGCGAATCCCTTTGCCGTGAACATCGCCATCGCGACCAGGGCGATGACCACGACCATATGGAAATTCTTGTTCACATAGGTTTCGTTGACCATCGTGCCGAGCAGATAGGCGGTCAGCGCCGTGATGCCGGCGGCGATGGCCATCAGTGCGAAGCCGAAGGCGTAGAGCCGCCAGTGCCTCAGCGCCTCATCGACCAGCAGCCGGCGCACCAGGATGCGGGTCGAATATTGATCCGCGGGTTCGGCCTTGGGAGCTGTCATGCGTGTTCCATTTCGCTCCGCCGCGGCCAGTCATCGCGCGGACGCGCTTGAGCGCGCTTCATGCCCGGCCGGGGCGGAATTTTCAAGTGAATTCAAAGATATTATAGGCCGTAAGGTCGCTTCGCGGGAACCTGTTGTCGAGGCTCAAATCGCGGCCTTGCGGCCCGCACCGGCCGGTCGCGCTTGGCGCTTTATGAGCTCGCGCTCCCAATTCAGCGCGTCGCGCACGATGGTCGAAAGGTCGTCGTATCGTGGCCGCCAGCCGAGCTTGCTGCGCGCCCGCTCGGAGTGCGCCACAATTTGCGCCGGATCGCCCGGCCGGCGCGGCGCCATGTCGACCTTGAATTCGACGCCCGAGACGCGCTTGACCGCGTCGATCACGTCAAGAACCGAGAAGCCGTGACCGTAGCCGCAATTGAGCGTCAGCGGCGGCGCGCCGGAGCGCAGGTAGCGCAGCGCATCGGCATGGGCGCGGACGAGATCGCTGACGTGGATGTAATCGCGGATGCAGGTGCCATCGGGCGTCGGGTAGTCGTTGCCGAACACGTCAAGCTTAGGCCGCAGGCCGAGCACGGTCTCGACCGCGACTTTGATCAAATGCGTGGCGGCTTTGGTCGATTGCCCGGTGCGCCCTTGCGGATCGGCGCCGGCGACGTTGAAATAGCGCAGGATCACGTGGTGCAGGCCATACGCGTTGCCCGCGTCGCGCAGCATGATCTCCGTCATCAGCTTCGACCAGCCGTATGGCGAGATCGGCAGCGTCGCTGAGTCTTCCTGCACCGGAATCTCGGCCGGATTGCCGTAGACGGCGGCGGTCGAGGAAAAGATAAAGTGGCGCACGCCGCCGTTCACGGCGCATTCGATCAGCGCGCGCGAATTCATCGTGTTGTTGCGGTAATAGCTGAGCGGGTCGCGCACCGAATCCGGCACCACGATGGATGCGGCAAAGTGGATAATGGCATCGACGCCGTGCTCGCGGATCAGCCGCGCCACCAGCGCCTGGTCGCCGGTCTCGCCGACGACGAGCGGTACGCCTTTGGCGACCGCCCAGTCGAAGCCTGTCGACAAATTGTCGAGCACGACCACGCGCTCGCCGGCATCGGCGAGCTCATAGACCATGTGGCTGCCGATATAGCCGGCGCCGCCTGTGATCAGGACTGTCATGTCGGTCAGCCCTACTCCTAATCGGTGAATACCACGTTAGGCGGCGGCGGACTTCAACCGACAGTCGCGACCGCCGCCAGCGCGCGGCGGGTCGCGGCAAAAACCTCGTCCGGGTCGATATCGCGCATGCAGCGGTGGTGGCCGAGCCGGCAGACAGGCTTATGGCAGGGCCGGCAATCGAGCGCGGTCTTGGCCTCGATGGTCGCCGCTAGCGGATTGAGCGGCGCCCAATGCCAAGGGCTGGTCGGGCCGAATATGCCGATCGAAGGCGTACCCAGCGCAGCGGCGACATGCAGAAGGCCGGAATCGTTGGAGACCGCGGCCGAAGCCGATGCCAGCGCCAGGATGGCATCGCGCAGGTCGTGTCCGGTCAGATCGCGGGCATCGGTTGAGCCGACGATCTCCGCCGCCAGCGTTTTCTCGTCGGGGCCGCCGAGCACCCAGATCGCAAAGCCGTCGGCGAGGAGGCGCCGGGTCAGCGCGGCATAGGAAGCGCTCGACCAGCGCTTGGACGGCCCGACCGCGCCGGGCGCCAGCGCGACAACAGGCCGGCTCTCTGCAGCGAGACTGCGCCGGCTTCGCCATGCGGCAATTTCAGCCGGCGGTACTTTGAGCTCCGGCACCGGCAGTTGCGCCGGCAATGCGGCGCTGGGCGGCAGCGCCAGCGCGGCGCATCGATCCACCATGCGCTGCAAGCCGCGCTCGCCGAAACGCAAATCGTTGAGCAGGAAAAACCGCGCCTCGCCGACGAAGCCGGTGCGCTCGGGGATCCCGGCGAAAAATGGCGCCAGCGCCGCTTTCCAGGTGCGCGGCAGGATCAGCGCGGTGCCGTAGCCTTCCTGCTTGAGGCGCGCGGCGAGCGTTTTCTGTTGCGCCAAAGCGAGGCTCTTGCGCGGAAGATCGACAGTGATCGCTTGGCGCAGGCCAGGCATGTAATCGGTCAGCGGCGCGCACAGCGTTGTCGTCAGCATATCGACCGGCCGGTCGGGAAACCGCGCCCGCAGCAACTGAATGACGGTGTGGCAGCGCACGAAGTCGCCGATCCACATATAAGGAACGATCAATATCGGGCTGCGATCCGGACTTTTATCCATGCCTGTCGGCGTCAATGAATTCGACATGCGCCGGCTCAAACCTCGGTCTCGCGCCGGAGCGGCTCGCTCGGCGGCGGTGCCCAATTCTGGTTCTGCTCATAGCGCTTGGCGTAGCGATAATACGTGCCCTCGAAATTACCAAAGGCAATGACGAAGCCGGCCCAGCCGTCGAGGAATCCGCGTTTGAAAATATAGTGTTTCAGGAATGCCCATAGCCCGTGCCCGACCGCTCCCGCCATGGAGACGCGCTTGCCGGCGAGCTTTTGGGCGCCAAGCGACGAGTACCGGTTCGCCTTGTCGATGATTTCTCCCAGGTTGCGGAACGGGAATTGCCAGATCGCATTGTCGAGCGTCCCGATCGATTTGTCGCCGATGAGTTCATAGCCTTCGTGCACCGGCTCGAACGTGTAGCGCATGCTGTCTTTGCGAAACAGCTGCGGCTGGCGGAAGTTCGGATACCAGCCGGAACCGCGAATCCAGCGCCCCATCAGGTAGTTGCGCCGCGGCACGCGGTAGACATCGTGCGGCGGCGAGCCGGCAAGCAGGCCGAGGATCTCGTCGCGCACCGCCTTGGTGCAGCGTTCGTCGGCATCCAGGCTGAAAATCCATTCGTGACTGCAAGCCGCGATGGCGCGATTGCGCAGATCGCCGAAGCCGTTGAACGGTATTTGGACTACATGCGCGCCGAAGCTGGTGGCGATCTCGGGAGTGCCGTCGGTGCTGCCGGAGTCGACGACAACGATTTCGTCGGTCCACAGCACGCTTTGGACCGCGGCCTTGATCTTCTCGGCCTCGTTGAACGCCAGAATATAGGCGGAGATTTTCTGCATGGCGGATGGCCCCGAACGGGCCAAAATAACACTATAGCCGCGGTTTGCCGCCAGTGGGAATGTATGGATGTCGGGTTTGGCCGATGAGGTCAATGATATAATGAATTTACATTCATAGAAATTAAATGAACATAAATTCACTTTATGTGACGCGCAGTCTATTGTTCCAGCTCACCTGATCAAGCCACCCAGTGTTGCTCATCGCGCCGGAGTGGGGCAAAGGAGCGGCTGTCGGCTCTGGTCCGACCCAAACCGCAACCGGTCAAAGCGTCGATGTTGTTGGTCACCGGCGGGGCCGGGTTCATCGGATCGAATGTGGTGGCGAGCCTCAACGAGGCCGGCCGCGCCGACATTGCC
>JBEKKM010000073.1:0-37209 GCA_050010715.1 Xanthobacteraceae bacterium
AACTCACAGGCGACTTCGGTAACGCGATAGAGGTTATACGAATCGGCGATTGCTTCCCGTTTGTGTTTTCGCGAAAAATTTATAGACCTGCAACATTCGACTTTTGCAACACAATCGGCCAGAACCGGACTCTTCGACACGCTTGAAATCCTCAGTTGGCGGCCAAACAAAAAAGAGGTCCCGACCGAAGTCGGGACCTCCCCGTTAGTGCCGGGCACCTGGCGCTCACGCGATCATGGGGGCTTGGGGGCGGGGGTCAGGATCGGTCAAGCGAGCCGAACTCGATCCCTTTTTTCTCTTGAACGCCTCATTTGGATCGGCGCCTTCAACAATTACTTCGGTGCACTCGCCATGACAGCGAATAGCGTCAGCCAAACAGCTTGCCTCGCGGATTGCCAAGTCCCGGGACCAAAAGAGCGTCTTCATGCGCTCGCCCACCCGGATAGCCCAGCCGTACTGCTCCCTGACAACGCTGAAAGTAATCATGATACGCACTCACAAATTGGCCCGCAATGAAGAGCCGAAATCCGGAGCAATTTAAAAACTTCTAATCTTCCTTTTTCTCAGGCTTCGGCATCTTCACTAGCTTTTCCTCCTCCTCGGCAAGAAGGCGTATCTCCATCGCCCACTTAGTCGGGTCGGTTTCCGTTGACAGCAGTAATTTGAATCTTTCGACATTGGCTTTGATGATACTTTGCATAGCGGCCTCCATTTCTCCCACGTCTCCCGCGGCAGCAGAGAAGGAGACGGCCGGGTCGCGCGACCGTAAGAAGTACGCATCCGCGTACCCAGCCTGGCAAGGCGCGTTCAGCGATCCTTTTGCAAAGCAACCGGACCGCAAACATAGGATGCTCCCTTACGGTCGCGGAGTCTAGCCATATGTACGGTACCAGACATTAAAGTTTAGGACAGTTTATCGAGAGGATAGCCAGTCGTCGTCGCTTCTGCTAACGTCGAACATCCTGAAAATGCTGGGGAGACGAGCTATGTTGTTGCCCGCACAATACGCGTGGTTTGAGCCCGTCCTCATTGCAAGCATCGTGGTATTCATCATTGATTTAGTCGGCGCCTCGATCGCTTTCGGCAACCGCTTCCTCAGCGCCCTAATGAGTGCAATCTTGTTTGCCGTCGTGTTCGGGGGCCTTGTCTATTTTGGTTACGGCAACGTGTCGATGTCAGTGACGACGACGCCGAGTGCGACTGCCCCCGCTCAAACGCAAAAGTAGGCCGCCGGGTTAGCGGATCGAAAATGGGTCCAGATCAACCTGTATTCGTAGTAATATCTGCGCTTGCAACGCAACGCGCACTGAAATTTCCGGTTTTGATGAGATGGCTGAACGCCGGCTCGCAACCGACCGGAATTCGCTAGATGTCCTTCGCTGGGTCGTTCTTCCCAGGCGTCGGCATCGTCGTCCTCCCCAAGGCGTTCCATCGGTCGTCAAATCGAACGCTCGTAAGCTGATCGTCCTCGTTGGCGCGATTGACGCTGTCCAATGTGGACGACAGATGCGTCGGCACGACGTTCAAAATTGTCAGGACACTGCCCGTCAGAGTGGGCAAGTATGCCATCCACAGCACGATAATCGCACTCACGAGCGCATAAACGACCATCTTTGTGATTGCGTGATGGTTTTGCTCTTGTACCTGGGCGACAGCGCGAGCGTGGGCATACGGCTGACGCATGAAATGGAGCTGTTGCTGGCTGCTCATCGATCAACCCCCTCCTAAGCATAATTCTCTAATACGAGCCGTCTGAGCGCTCGAAAATTCAGATATTGTCCCTAAGGGGAAGCCCTTAACCCTGATCCGGCGATGACAGCACGGGGCACGGGTTGCTGAGCAACCGGCTCGTGTCTGAATCGGGTCAAAAGCGGACATTCCCGGGCTTCGAGGAGATGTCAGCTTTGCCCCCGAAAGCGGAAACCACCAAAACGCGTAGGGCGGGTTAGCCGAAGGCGTAACCCGCCATCTCAATATGTTAGAATTGGCGGATTACGCTTTGCTAATCCACCTTACGGGCTTCGATTGCTTTACCCACGCGACGAACCGAGCTTCGTCGAGCCGATAGTCCGCTGAACCAGCGTCTAAGGCAACGCCTTACGCGCCTTGTCGATGTCGGCGACGTGCGCCATGCCATTGCCGAAAAAGCCGTTGACGAAATTCGCCACCGCGGCGAGCTCATCAGCGCTGTGGCCACGAGCAAATGGCGGCATGAAGGCGTGCTCGACCGGCAGCGGCGCGTTCGAGCCGGCGAGCAGGATCGCCATCAGATTGGTGGCGTCTGGATCGTTGACGGTGCGGCTGCCGAGCAAGTCGGCGTAGGGCGACTGCACGCCCTTGCCGTTCCAATCGTGGCAATTGGCGCAATTGCCGGCGAACACCTGCACGCCGAGGCCCGGAGGCGGCGATGCTTCGTTCGCCGCCGGCGGGTTCTGGGCGATGGCGGGCGCATTGTCGATCGGCGCAATGCCGCGCAGGTAAGCGACGATGGCGTGGATGTCGTCGGGCGTCGCATAACGCAAGCTGTTATCGACCGCTTCGGCCATCGGCCCGCTTGCCGAGCTGTGGCCGTCGGCGTGGCCCTTGCTTAGATAGGACGCCAGCAATTCATCGCTCCAGCCGCCGACGCCGGATTGCTTGCTCGACGTGATGTTGTAGGCCTTCCAGCCCTGCAGCGCGGCGCCGGAGAATTTTTGCGCATTGTCGAGATTTTGCGCGACGCCGCGCGGCGTGTGGCATTCGCCGCAATGCTCCAGGCCCTCGACGATATAGGCGCCGCGATTCCACGACGCGTCCTTCGCCGGATCTGGCGTGAAATGCGAAGTGTCGAGGAATACGACGTTCCAAAACGCCATCGGCCAGCGCTGGTTCAGCGGCCAGCCGATGGTGTTGGCGGGCGGCGTCTGGGTCACGGCGGCGACGTTCTTTTGCAGATAGGCAAAAAGGTCCTGCAAATCTTCGTCGGACATTTTGGCGTAGGCCGTGTACGGCATGGCCGGATAAAGCCGGGCGCCGTCGGGCCGCACGCCGAGCCGCATGGCACGGGCGAAGTCGGCAAAGCTGTAAGCGCCGATGCCGGTGTCGCGGTCCGGCGTGATGTTGGTGGTGTAGATGGTGCCGAGCGGCGTCTTCAGCGGCAGGCCTCCGGCCAACGTCTTGCCGCCGGGTTTGGTGTGGCAGGCGGCGCAATCGCCGAGCGTGGCGATATATTGGCCATGCGTTACGTCGGGCTGGCGCTGGGCGAGCGCGGGAGAAAGTCCCGGATCGGGAACGTGAACGGCGATCACCACGGCCGCGGCCACCGCTGCGGCAATAACGATGACGATCGCCCATAGCATACGGACCATGTGTCCGCCTCCGCTTAAGGGCTAAAGATCAACCTATTTAATTCGCGCGCGCATCTCTCACAACATACAACAACCTGCCAGCGCGCCATCGTGTTCCGCCTAATGATGATAGCCGATATCCGCGCGCACCTTGCCGCGGAACACCCAATAGGACCACGCCGTGTAGGTGAGGATGATCGGCAATAGGAACAGCGTGCCGATCAAGAGGAACGCTTGCGTGCTCGGCGAGGCCGCGGCCTGGTAGAGCGTGAAATGCCCCGGCACGATCATCGGCCAAAGGCTGATGGCGATGCCGATGTAAGACATCACGAACAGTCCTAAGCCGGCGATGAAGGGGCCGTATTCGGAGCGGTCGTGGAGCGAGCGCCACGCATAGAGCACAAGCGCCGCGGTGACGATCGGCACCGGCGCCAGATAGACGATGTTCGGCCACGAGAACCAGCGCGCCGCGATGGCGGGCTCGGTCCACGGCGTCCACAGGCTGACGACGGCGATGGCGAGCACCGTGCCGATCAGGCATTTGCGGCCGAGCGCGCGGGCCCAGTCCTGCAAGCTGCCCTCGGTCTTGATGATCAGCCAGCCGGCGCCGAGCAGTGCATAGCCGAACATCAGGCCGAAGCCTACGAAAATGGAAAACGGCGTGAAGCAGTCGAATGAGCCGCCGACGAATTGGCGGCCTTCGACCTGGAAACCCTGGATGAACGAGCCGAGCACGACACCTTGCGCGAAAGCCGCCAGCGCCGAGCCCGCGGCAAAGCCGTGATCCCAGAAGGTGCGGTGCTCGGCGTCGCGGTAGCGGAATTCGAACGCCAACCCGCGAAAGATCAGCGCCAGCAGCATCAACAGGATCGGGAAATAGACCGCCGGAATGATGATGGCGAAAGCGACCGGGAAGGCGGCAAGCAGGCCGATGCTGCCGAGAATGAGCCAGGTCTCGTTGCCGTCCCAGATCGGTGCGATCGAGTTCATGACGAGCGCGCGCGCATCGCGGTCGGGCGCGAAGTTGTAGAGCATGCCGACGCCGAGATCGAAGCCGTCGAGCGCGACATAGAGGAAGACGCCGATGGCAAGGATGGCGGTCCAGATCGGAACGAGGTCGAGCGCGGGCATCAGCGTGCCTCCGCGGTTGCAGACGCGAGCGCCTCGATCGGCGATTTTGGCCGGCCGCTGACGACGGGCGCGTCGTCCTCTGAAGCCGAGGGGCCGCGCCAGACGATGCGCAGCATGGTGTAAATGCCGGTCGGGAAGATGATCAGATAGACGGCGATATAAAGCACGAGCGACAACAGCACGTTGGCGCCGGTCAGCGACGGCGAGAACGAATCCGCCGTGCGCATCAGGCCATAGATCGTCCACGGCTGGCGGCCGACTTCGGTCGTCGTCCAGCCGGCGATCACGGCGATGAAGCCGAGGCAGGTGGTGAACTGGCAGAGCATAATATACCAGCGCGTCTCGTCGAGCCGCCGGCGCGCCATCAGGACGAAGCCGGTCAGCACCACCGCTGCCATCAATAGCGCGATGCCGACCATGATGCGGAAGGCGAAATACACCACCGCGACCGGCGCGCGCTGATCGGGCGGGAAATCCTTCAGGCCTTTGACTGCGCCATTCCAGGAATGGGTGAGATAGACGCTGCCGAGGTGCGGGATCGCGATCTCCGCGACATTGCGTTCGGCAGCCTGATCGGGCCAACCGATGATCGAGGCCGGTACGCCGCTGCCGCCGTCCCAAAGGCCTTCAATGGCGGCAAGCTTGGCCGGCTGATATTGCAGCGTGTTCAAGCCGTGCAGGTCGCCGAGCACGATCTGCACCGGCACGAAAATCGCCAGGAACCACAGAGCAAGCCGCAGCATCATGCGGCCTTCGATCGGCGATTGTCCGCGCCGCACCGTGTAAGCGCCGACGCCGAGCACAACGAAGGCGGTGGTCACGTAGAAGGCGCTGACCGTATGCATGAAGCGGTATGGCAGTGACGGGCTGAAGACGATGTCGAACCAGTCTTTTGGAAAAAACCGGCCGTCGACCATCTCGTAGCCGGCAGGCGTCTGCATCCAGCTATTGGTGGCCAGAATCCAGAATGCCGACAACAAGGTGCCACCGGCGACCAGCACGGCGGCGACGAAATGCATGGACGGCGGCACGAGTTTCCGGCCGAACAGCAGCACGCCGAGAAATGTCGCTTCCAGAAAGAACGCAAACAAACCCTCGTAGGCCAGTAGCGGCGAAATGATGTTGCCGGCGGCGTCGGCGAAGCGGCCCCAGTTGGTGCCGAACTGAAACGGCATGACGATGCCGGTGACGACGCCCATGCCGAAGGAAATGGCAAAAATCCGCAGCCAGAATTGTGAGAGATTGAGGAAGACGGCGCGCCTGGTCAGCGCGTAGGCGCCTTCGAGGAAGGCGATGAAGGAGGCAAGCCCGATGGTGAAGGCCGGGAGCAGAATGTGCCAGCCGATAACCCAGGCAAATTGAATGCGGGATAGAAATTCAGGATCGAGACGCATATCCGCAACTCCCGTTGTCGCTGGCCTCTTGCGGCGACCGTCACGCAGGTCCGGATGCGGAGGGCAGTTTAGCAGATGCCCGCGGCCGAGACGACAGCCATGAAGCGGCGAACGCAGATCGCTATCGATATGTTCCCGGGGCCTCTCTATGATGCGCGAAGGCCAATGCGACGGCCGCGTGCGAGGAAATGCCCGAGGAAATGCCATGGAAATGAGCGTATCGGTCGCCCCGGAAAAACAGGCGACGACGGGCGGAGGAAAGTCCGATCAGATCGTGCGCAGCCCGAACTCAAGCGACCTCGACGAGTGGCTGGCCAAGGTCGACGCCATGGGCGAGCTCAAGCGCATCACCGCCGAGGTCGATCCCGATCTCGAGGCCGCGACCATCACCTATCTCGTGGGCAGCCAGAAAAGCCCGGCGCTGTTGTTCGAGAACATCAAGGGCCATCCCGGGCATCGCGCGCTCTACAACATGATCGGCTGCAACTTGTCGCGGTTCTGCCTGATGATCGGCGAGGAGCCGATGGATCATCCGCTCAAGGCGGTGCAGGCGCTGCAGAAGAAGATGGGCCGCACCATGAAGCCCAAGGAGGTGCCGGCCGAGACCGCGATCTGCAACCAAAATGTCGTGACGGGCGACAAAATCGATATCCGGCAATTCCCGGCGCAGCGGATGTGGCCGCTCGACGGCGGGCTTTATCTCGGCACCGGCGACGCGGTGGTGACGCAATGCCCCGAGACCGGCCGCATCAATGTCGGCACCTATCGCATGATGATCAAGGGCCCGCGCGAGATCGGCGTCTATACCTCGCCCGGCAAGGACGCGACGCTCGACCGCGAGAAATGGTGGAAGCTGGGCAAGCCGATGCCGATCGCCGCCGCGTATGGCATCGATCCGCTGTTGTTTTTGGTCGCGGCGACGAGCTTTCCAAAAACCGAAAGCGAATATGAATATTACGGCGGCATCAACGGCGCGCCGATCGAGCTGTTCAAAAGCGACGTCACCGGCCTGCCGCTGCCGGCGCGCGCCGAAATCATCCTCGAAGGTTTTGTCTATCCGGACGAAACTTTCGCCGAAGGCCCGTTCGGCGAATTCACCGGCTATTACGGACGGCCGAGCGGCGCGACGCCTTACATGCGCGTCGAGAAAGTCCGCTTCCGCAACAATCCGACCTTGACCTGCGCGCTGATGGCGGACGGCCCGGCCAACGAAGCCGGATTGTTCTGGGCGGCGCTGCGCTCGGCTGCGATCTGGTCGGATTTGCAAAAACTCGGCGTGCCCGGCATCCAGGGCGTGTGGTCGATCCCGGAAGCCGCCGGCTGGGGCATCACCGTGGTCTCGATCAAGCAGATGTATCCCGGCCATGCGCCGCAGGTGATGGCGCTCGCCGCGCAATGCGTCGGCGGCGCTTATTTCGGAAAGTATGTGATCGTCGTCGACGACGACATCGATCCGAGCAACGTGCATCAGGTGCTGTGGGCGATGGCGACCCGCTCGCGGCCGGCGCAGTCGATCGACATTTTGCGCGAGACCTGGAGCACGTTCCTCGATCCGAGCCTCACTCCGCCGGAACTCCGCCCCTGGGGCTCGAAGGCGCTGATCAATGCCTGCATGGATTACCGGCACATCAAGAATTTTTCCAAGCGCACAAAACTGTCGAAGGCGACCTACGAGCAGGTCGTGGCGCGCTGGAACGAGCTTGGGTTTTCGGGAACGCCACCGGTACAGACGGTGTTCGAGGACTCAGCGCCGGGTTCGAGCGTCGAGTAACGGCGGCCGTCGCAAATTTGCCGCGCGCTATTGCGCGGCGGTGGCGAACGAAGCCTGCCGGCTTTTCATATTGCCGTACATCCGGCGCAGACAGCGTTTGAGCGCGGCAAGCTCGCTCGGCGTAATGCCGGCAATCGCCGCCGCTTCGTAGCCGCGCGCGATCGGAATCAGGCGTGCCACCAGCGTCTGCCCCTTTGCCGAAAGCTTGACCACGACTTCGCGGTTGCTGCTCGCCGAGCGGGTGCGGGTCACGAGGCCCATGCGCACCAGGCGGGTCACCAGCCGCGACAAGGTCGAGGCTTCGATGCTGGTCAAATCGGCAAGGTCGATCTGGCGTTGGCCGCCATTGCTCGCCAGCACCGCGAGCACGCGCCACTCGGCGATGCTCAGGCCGTGACGCGCCAGCGCATCGGCGCCGAATTGCTCGGCAATGATGGTACCGACCCGGTTGACGAGGTAGGGCAGGTAATCGCCGAGATCGAGCTTGGCAGCGGGCATCGCGGGGGTATCCGGCATTAATTAATGCATTTACAACAGTTGCATTATCAATTATTCTGCGGACGATAGCAAGCAAAAATGCCGCCGCCTGGGAGGAAATCATGGAGTTCGGTTATTTCACGCTGAGCGACAACCACTACGAAAACAACGACCGCTCCTCGAACCAGTTCGTCGCCGACATCACCGCGGAAGCGCTCTATGCCGACAAGCTCGGCATGCATTCGGCCTGGATCGGCGAGCATCATTTCAATTCGCTCGGCGTGCTGTCGTGCCCGGACCTGGTGCTGGCCCACGTTGCCGCCAAGACGACGCGCATAAAACTGGCGCCGGCGGTGACCGTGCTGCCGCTGCACAATCCGATCCGCGTCGCCGAGCAATGGGCGACGCTCGATCTGCTCTCCAACGGCCGGGTCGTGTTCGCCGCCGGGCGTGGCTACGACCGGCGTGAATATCTGCCGTTCCACGTGTCGTTCGACGACAACCAGGGTATTTTCGAAGAGGGCTTGGAACTGGTGCGCCGGCTCTGGCTGGCCGACGACCGCATCTCGCATCACGGCAAGCATTACCAGTTCGACGACGTGCGCATCACGCCGAAGCCGGTGCAGCGGCCGATCCCGACCTATGTCGGCTCGTTCTCCAAACCGTCGATCGAGCTTGCGGCGCGCTTGGGCTGCGGGCTCTTGGTGGCGCCGTTCGCCGCGGCCATGAGCTATGGCGGGCTGAAACAGGTCGCCGACCTCTATCACGAGACCTGCGCCAAGCATGGCAAGACGCCCGCCGGCCTGATGTGCAGCTACTTTATCCATTTCGCCGATACCAAGGCGCAGGAGGACGTGCAGCGCGCGCGGCAAATCCGCTATTACCGGGAATGCGTGATCCCAGCGCTGCCCGGAGACCCGAAAACCGCGCCGCCGAGCTACCGCTATTTCGTCGACATGGTCGAGCGGCTGAGCAAAGTGAAGCCGGAGGACTTGACGGAGAATTCGGTGCTGATCGGCTCGTCGGCGCGCATCACTGAAATCCTGAAAAAAGTCGAAGCCGCCGGCTTCAACGAAGTGATCCTTTATTCCAACGTCGGCCTAAAGCCGCACAATCAGGTCAAGGACGAAATGGCGCGCTTCATGGCCGAAGTCGCGCCGGCGTTTGGCGGTGCGGCCAAGGTGAACGCGGCGTAACCAAGGCGCTGTCATGGCCTGCGAAGGCAGGCCATCCAGTAGATGCTAAGGCGCGATACGGGTGCGGTAATCAGTGATTACTGGATCGTCCCGCCTCCGCGGACGATGACAATCGACCTTACGGATCGAGCTCGGTGTCCCAATACAGATAATCGAGCCAGCTGTCGTGCAGGTAGTTCGGCGGGAACAGCCGGCCGTTGCGGTGCAGGTGCTGCACCGTAGGCTGGAACGGCGTCTGCGACGGAAACATTTTCGCCTCGTCCGGCGTCAGGTTGCCCTTGCGCAGATTGCACGGCGAGCAGGCGGCGACGACATTGCTCCACGTGGTGTGGCCGCCGCGCGAGCGCGGGATCAGGTGATCGAAAGTGAGATCGTCGCGGGTGCCGCAGAACTGGCAGGAGAAGCGGTCGCGCAGGAACACGTTGAACCGCGTAAACGCCGGATGGGTCGACGGCTTCACATAGGTTTTGAGCGACACCACGCTCGGCAGCTTCATCTCGAAGCTCGGCGAGCGCACCGCGCGGTCGTAATTGGCGACGATGTTCACCCGCTCCAGGAACACCGCCTTGATGGCGTCCTGCCACGACCACAGCGACAGCGGGTAATAGCTCAGCGGACGGAAATCCGCGTTGAGCACCAGCGCCGGAAACCCCGATGGCGATACATGAGCGTTCAAGACGACGCTCCCACCTCGACTCAATGCCGCACTGCGGCGATGGGCCATAGTTTATAGGCAGGCGTGACAGGATTGTGAAGCCTGCTCCGGGGCTTACACCCATGGGCTTATTTATGGCCGGGACATTTCGGTCGCCCCGGCCAGCCGGGCCGGTTCGAGGGGTGTGCGGCCGCGGATCAGGTCGGCGGCCTTTTCGGCGATCATCATGATCGGCGCATTGATGTGGGCGCCGACCAGGTCCGGCATCACCGCGCCGTCGACCACGCGCAGGCCCTCGGTGCCGAATACGCGCAGCTGCGGATCGACCACCGCCAGGGGATCGGAGGCAAGCCCCATTTTGCAGGTACCGAGCGGGTGGTGCACGGTGATGGAATTCGTAGCGATATGGGCGTCGAGATCGGCATCTGAGACGGCGCTGTCGCCCGGCGCGATCTCCCGCGTCATGAACGCCTGCATCGGTGCTTGGCGGCAGATATCGCGCACCATGCGCAGACCGGCACGCAGGGTCTTGCGGTCGTTGTCGGTGGCGAGGAAGTTTTGACGGATGCGTACCGGCTGTCGCGGATCGGCCGAGGTCAGCTCGACCCTGCCGCGGCTTTCCGGGCGCAGCACCACGGCGCGGCAGGCATAGCTGTCGGCATAAGGTTTTCGGAACGGCCAGAAATATGGCTCAGCCGTCATCGGCGCGGCGTTGAAGATCAGCTCGACGTCGGGCAGCGCCGCGTCGGGCCGGCTTTTCAGGAACGCCATCTGGCCGGTCGGCAATTCGGTGGCGATGCCTTTGCCGCGCCAATAGGCGTTGGCCAGCGCCGGCACGATACGGTCGAACCGCATCGCCCGATGCAAAGTGCCCGGCTGCTTGCGCCCATAGGCGATGCTCGCCGAAATGTGGTCCTGCAAATTCTTGCCGACGCCCGGCAGCGCCACTTTCACCGCGATGTCGTGGGCGCGCAATTCGTCCGGGTCGCCGATCCCCGACAGCATCAAAAGCTGCGGCGAGTTGATGACGCCGCCGCACAAAATCACTTCGCGCTCGGCATGGGCCGTCAATGTCTCGCCGTGCTGCAGGTATTCGACGCCGGCCGCGCGTTGGCAATCGAAAATAAGCCGCGTCACCAAGGCATCGACTTCGACCTTGAGATTTTTGCGCGCCAGCGCCGGGCGCAAATAGGCGTCGGCGGCGCTGCAGCGGCGGCCGTCGCGCACCGTCATCTGCCAGACGCCAAAACCTTCCTGCTGGGCGCCGTTGTAATCGGGCGTGGTTTTGTAGCCCGCGGCAAGCCCTGCCGCAGTGAAGGCATCGACCAATGGATCGGAAAACCGCGTCATCTGTGTCGTCAGCGGGCCATCGCCGCCGCGATAAAAGCTCGAGCCGCCTTTCCAGGATTCCTGGCGCCGGAAATACGGCAGCACGTGCGCATAGGACCACGCCTTGAGCCCGGCGGCCGCCCAGCGGTCGTAATCGCCGCGATGGCCGCGCACATAGGCCATGGCGTTGATCGACGACGAGCCGCCGATGATGCGGCCGCGGGCGCATTCGAGGCCGCGCCCGCCGGTCGTAGCCTCGGCTTCCGCGAAATACATCCAGTCATGCTTGCGCTGCAGCAGAAGGCGCGGCCAGCCGAGCGGGATCTTGATCCACGGATCGCGATCCCAGCCGCCGGCTTCGAGCAGCAGCACCCGCTTGCTCTTGTCCTCGCTCAGCCGGTTGGCCAGCACGCAGCCGGCCGAGCCGGCGCCGACGATGACATAGTCGTAGGTATTGGGGTCGAGCATGGCGCGATCTTATCCGCCACCGCGACAACGGGGGAGGACGAGATTCTTATTTCGATAATCGCTGAAATAATCCTTGACTGGCGGCCAATACTTCTATATTCGTTGAAATATGGAAACATCAGATGCCGTCGCGGCCTTGGCCGCGCTCGCCCAGGATAATCGTCTCGAGATTTTCCGCCTGTTGGTGCAGGCCGGGCCTGACGGGCTTGCCGCCGGACGCGTGGCGGAAGAGCTCGATCTGGCGCCGAATACGCTGACCTTCCATTTCGATCGCTTGCGCGCCGCGAGCCTCGTCACGGTGCGCCGCGACGGCCGCTCGATGATCTATGCGGCGCGCTACGAGACCATGAACGGCCTGCTCGCCTTTCTCACCGCGAATTGCTGCCAAGGTTTATCGACATCGTCCGTGGCGGCAGCGTGCGCGCCGGTGGAATGCAAGCCAACCAAGCCAACCAAGCCAACCAAGCCAACCAAGCCAACCAAGCCAACCAAGCCAACACGCAAGAAGGAGCGCGTTTCATGAAGCGCATGCACGTTCACGTCTCGGTCAACGATCTGCCGCGCGCCATCGGCTTTTACTCCGCGCTGTTTGCCGCGGAGCCGTCCGTCACCAAGACCGATTACGCCAAGTGGATGCTGGACGATCCACGGGTCAATTTCGCCATTTCGACGCGTGGCCGCCGCGCCGGTCTCGACCATCTCGGCATTCAGGTCGAGGACAAGGCCGAGCTGAACGAGATCTATGCGCGGCTGCACAAAGCGGGCGGCAACGTCGTCGAACAGGGCCAGACCAGCTGCTGCTACGCCAAGTCGGAGAAATCCTGGATCGACGATCCGGCCGGGATTTCCTGGGAAACATTCCTGACCACGGGCGAAAGCATCGACTATGGCGACGGCAGCGGCGAGCGGATTGCGCGCGTTGCACACGCCAAGGCGTGTTGCGCGCCGCAAGCTGCGCTGACAGCAGCCAAGTGAGGCGTGTCGTGACCGATCATCCCTATAATGTGCTGTTCCTCTGCACCGGCAATTCCGCCCGTTCGATCATGGCGGAAGCGATCCTCAATCGCGAAGGCCGCGGCAATTTCCACGCCTTTTCCGCCGGCAGCCAGCCGAAAGGGCACGTGCATCCGTATACGCTCGATCTGCTGCGCAAGCTGAATTTCGACGTCAGCGCGCTGCGCTCGAAGAGCTGGGCCGAATTCAGCGGCGCCGACGCCGCGCCGCTCGATTTCGTCTTCACCGTCTGCGACAACGCCGCGGGCGAGGCCTGTCCCTATTGGCCCGGTCAACCGATGACCGCGCATTGGGGCGTTCCCGATCCGGCGGCCGCGACCGGCAATGAAGCGCAAATCCGCTTGGCCTTCGCCGATGCGTTTCGGATGCTATCCAATCGCATTTCGCTCTTTGTCAGCCTGCCGCTGCGCTCGCTCGACAAGCTCACCTTGCAGCGTCAACTCGATTCGATCGGGAAGCCTAAGGATTCCGCAGCGTGATCGGCCGCCGCCTCGTTGCCGAAGGGTTGGGTACTGCAATTCTCGTCGCTACCGTCATCGGCTCCGGAATCATGGCGCAGCGGCTTGCCGGCGGTAACGACGCCATCGCGCTGCTTTGCAACACGATACCGACCGGCGCGATCCTGGTTGTTCTCATCACGATCTTCGCGCCGGTCTCCGGAGCGCACTTCAATCCCGCGGTGACGCTCGCCTTTGCCGGCGCCGGCATGTGGCCTTGGCGTGAAACGCTGCCCTACATCGTGGCGCAATGCGCCGGCGGCATTGCCGGCACCATCGTCGCCCATCTGATGTTCGACCTGGCGCCGCTCGCGATCGGCACCACCGCGCGGAGCGGGCCGTCGCAATGGCTCGCCGAGGCGGTGGCGACGTTCACGCTTCTGCTGGCGATCTTCGGCGGCATCAGAAATGCACCGCAAGCCGTGCCTTGGCTGGTCGGGCTTACGATCACCGCGACCTATTGGTTCACCTCCTCGACGTCCTTTGCCAATCCGGCCGTGACGCTGGCCCGCGGCTTCACCACCACATTCGCCGGCATAGCGATCAATCACGTCCCCGGCTTCGTCGCCGCGCAATTGATCGGCGCGGCGGTGGCGACCGCGGTTGCGATGACGCTGTTGCGGAATGGTTAGTCGCAACCCATAGCCCAGATTTTTCTGCGCTCCAAGTCGGTCAATCGATCGTTATTCGGATCCCGACAATTTGAATCGAATGATCGGCAAACAGGGTGCGCGCAGGTCGAGGCGCACTGCGCCGGCGCATTCCTCTCGATCGCCCGCTCGTCGTGGTTAACGACGCCGTTTCGATCGTCATAAAGAGCGCGGGTTTATGCTTACGCGGCAACGAAAAATCAATGTGTTGCAACTATGAACGCAAGCGCGCCGATCCGTAAATTTCGTTCGCCGATGGGTGATGTCATGCTTCGCGTTTGGATGCGTCGATTTCCCCGCGACCGCCGGGGCAACGTGGCGATGATCTTTGCGCTGTCGATCATCCCAATCATGTTCTTTGCCGGGATGGGGCTGGACTTCGCGGCGGCGACACAGAAACGGGTGAAGCTCAATGCCGCAGCGGACTCTGCCGCGCTTGCCGCGGTGGCGCCGGGCATGATGAGTCAGTCGGATGCCAGCGCGATTACGGCGGCGCAGAACATGTTCACAGCTCAAGCCGCCGCCGTGCCGCAACTCAACATCAATGGATCGCAGCCGACCGTTACCGTCACTCACACCGGCCTCGCCCGGAACGTGAACGTCAGCTACACCGCGAACTCGGTCAATGCGTTTCCGAATGTGCTGGGATTGCTCAACGGAGGGACGGCGCAACAGTATTGGCCGATCAGCGGCTCGTCCCAAGCGAGCTCGTCGATCCCGCCCGACATAAATTTCTATCTGCTGCTCGACAATTCGCCGTCAATGGCGCTGGCGGCCACCACGGACGGCATCAACACGATGAATAGTAACACCACGGCTCAGGGCGGCTGCGCGTTCGGCTGCCATGAGACCAACCCGACATCGAGCGATGTCGCCGGCAACCCCTTCGTCAGTGGCAACAGCGGACCCAGGATAGACAATTACACTCTCGCGCAAAGTCTCGGCGTCGTGTTGCGCATTCAAAATGTGGCCAGCGCCACCTCGGCGCTGATGACCGCTGCCAAGGATTATCAGACGACCAATTCCGCGTATAACGTTGCCTATAATATGGCGATCTTCACCTTCGCCAATAACGGCATCGATCCGGTCTTCCCCGCCGGCTGTACGACCTCGAGCTGCACGCCCTCCAACAACCTTTCGGCTGCGGGGACGGCGGCGAGCGGCATCGACGTCATCGTGGTGTGCAGCAACAACTATTTGGGACCTTATCAGAACGGTGCCTGTACAAATGACAATAGCGACGAGGACACCGAATTCGATACGGCCATGTCGCAGATGAACACTCTGATGCCGAATCCCGGTACCGGCTTGGCGAATAGCACACCACAAGAGGTGCTGTTCATCGTCACCGACGGCGTCGAGGACAAGAAGCTGTCTGACACGTGGCAGACGATTTGCAAGGAGACGGAGACTGGCAGCCGTTGTCAGCAGGAATTCGACACGCAGTTGTGCACTACCATCAAGAATCGCGGCATCTTCATCGCCATTCTGTACACGGTGTATGAGCCGCTGCCGGCAACAGGCAACGGCAGCAATTCCTGGTACAACAGCTATGTGGCGCCGTATCAGACCAAGATCGGTCCCAACCTGCAGAGCTGCGCGTCGCCCGGTTTGTATTTCGCCGTGACGACTGACCAGGACATCACCTCAGCGATGAGCGCATTGTTCAAAGCCTCGGTCAACACCGCGCGCTTGACGCAGTGAGGCTTGCGCGCCGGCCTTCCGGCAACCGCGGAGTTTAGTTCGTCGGCGATATCACGACCTGAGCGGACGCACCTGCAGAATAAGGCATGTCGGCCTTTTGCAACGCGGATGGCCCGTGGACTACGCGGCCCGCCAGGCGCCGTCGCGCCGCAGCGCAAGCATGACAATTGATCAGCCTGCCGGACGCCCCCTGGCAAGGTCGTGGGCCGGTTTGCGCGTCGAAAGTTACGGCTTGCAGAGGGCGAGCTGGGATGAGGTCGGCGCCGTTATCTGGGGCGTCAATCGCGGAAAGAACAGCGCGTTCTGATTGAGCGTGATCGTGCCGGTGATCACGTAACCCAGCGACGGCGTGTACGGATAACTCGCCTCACTATAAAGAACGTAGGCATCCGCTGTAAGCTGATTGAGTTGCGTGTTGTTCGGTATGTTGACCGTCGAGTTGTACGGACGCGGTGTACCGTTCAGCGAGCAGCTCCACTGCACCGCGCCCTGAGTTTGGTTAGTAGAGACTTTGAGTTCCGAGAGCGTGATGACCACGTTGGTCGTCGAATAGGGCGCTTGATTATAGGGCGACAGCACCTTGGTGGACGAGTTCAGGAGGGCCTGCATCTCCGTTGCATCGATGGTGCCGTTATTCCCGGTATTGTCGACGGTGCACACTCCACACTGCGACGCCACGTCGGCGACGGTGCGGGCCGCAAGCGTCGTCTTGAAGTTGATCGCGATTCCATCGCCGAGTTCGACGCTGCCGATATAGAGCGTGAGCATGATCGGCAGAATAAGAGCGAATTCCGTCGCCGATACGCCGTCGCGATCGCGGGCGAAGCGGCGCAGGGCAGATGGCGGATTTGATACGGCGCGCTGTGTCATCTTCGCCCGGTTGATCAGTACGGCTCGTTCTTGAAAACCGCGGTCGACATCAAGAGTCGATTGCCGTTGCTGTTGGGACTTGACAGATTGAAGCCAAGGGGGCCGCCTACCACCGGCCATTGATACATGATCTGCAGGACCACGATGTCGCCCGGGTTGCCGGGCGCCCATGTCAGGGTCATCACATTGCCGTTCGAATCGACTGGTTGATTGCTCGCATTGAAGCCGGCGATCGGATCGTTCGTATTGGCCGCAGCAAAGCTCGAATAGCTTTGCGCATTGATCAAGAGTTTGCTGCACGTGAACAACGCGCCTACCAGCTTGGTGAGGACCGCATCTCCCGTACAGACGTAATTGGCGAATTGGGACGCGCTCATGTTCGAGGTCTGAGCCTGCCCGGTCAGGACGTAGCGGCTCGCCTCTTCGGTGATCTCGTCGAGCATCCGGGCGGCAAAGAACACCATCGCTGTCTGGAGGAGGGCGACAAGGAGCGCCAAAAACGGCGCCGCCACCAGCGCGAATTCGACCGCGGTGGCTCCCTTTCGACAGCGCAGAAATGCCCGCGAGGAGGACGGCCGCGTGGCGCCTCCGGCAAGCTTCTGGGTGACTGCTGGCCACATAGCGCGCAATGCTCCAACAGCGCACTAGGTAAGCTCAAAGTGCTAGGAAATCGTTACTGGATACAATGACTTGGAGTTAACGGGCCGCCCGTGATCCGGCCCAGCGGCGGGCCAGAAATTCGCCGCCATGGCGCAGGCCCTCGGCGTCGATGCCGTGGCCGATGCCCGCCGACAAATGCCATTCGACCGGCACGCCGAGGGCGGCCAGCCCCTGGGTCGCCTGGAACAGCGCCTGGGGTGGGATCAGGTCGTCGCGGTCGCCGTGCACCAAGAGCACCGGCGGCCGCGATTTGATCTCGGCGGCAAAAGCCTCGGCATCGACGTCCGGCGGCAGTACCAGCAGGCCGGAATAGCCGACGATCGCCGCCGGCGCCGTGGCGCGGCGCAAGCCCACATGCAGCGCCATCATGGTGCCCTGGCTGAAGCCGACCAAAGCCAGCGCCGAGGCCGGCAGCTTGTGGCGCGCAAGCTCGGCATCGAGAAAACGCTCGAGCACCGGCGCCGCCTTGTTGACGCCGACCCAGCGCTCGTTCGGATCGCGAAACGTCAGCGGAAACCATTGCCGGCCGACCGGGGCCTGGCCGCACGGCTCCGGCGCGTGCGGCGAGACGAAGGCTGCGTGCGGCAAATATTGCTGCCAGGCGCGGCCGATTTCGATGAGATCGTTGCCGTCGGCGCCATAGCCGTGCAGGAACACGACGAGCTGCTGTGCGGCTCCGGATTTCGGCGCAAGCCTCGGGCCGTCGAGCTCAGCGGCCATTCTTCTTTCCTTCCGGCTTGATGGGTTTTTTCGGCAGGACCGGCGCGCCTTCACGCCCTTTGACGGCGCGATAATAGGTCCATAGCACGCGCGCCGCCACGGCGCGCCACGGCCGCCATGGTTCGGCGAGCGGCGACATCTCTTTCGTCGTCGGCCGTGCCTTGAGCCCGAAGGCAAGCCGCGCGGCTTCCTGCAGCGCCAGATCGCCCGCCGGCCAGGCATCGGCATGGCCGAGACAGGCGAGCAGATAAATGTCGGCGGTCCAGGGCCCGACGCCGTGAACGGCGGTGAGCGCCGCATGGGCGGCTTCGGCATCGATATCGCCGAGTGTCGCCAGCTTAAGATCGCCATGCGCGATGGCGCGGGCGATTTCCTTGAGCGCGCGGATTTTCGGCGCCGACAGGCCGATCCGCGCCAGCCGCTCCTTGCGCGCGCGGATGATGGCCGCCGGCTCGAACGGATCGAACGCCGCCGACAGCCGGCCCCAGATCGCGCCGGCGCTGGCGGTGGACAGCTGCTGCGAGACCACGGTCGAGGCAAGGCCGGCGAAGCCGTCGGGCCGCCGCCGCAGCGGCGGGCGCCCGGCCTTCGCGATCAGCGCTGCAAAGCGCGGATCGACCGCAAGCAAGGCGTCGATGCCGCGATCGAGATCGGCCTCGGTGTGGATGCGGTGGTCGGACATCAGGGATCAGGGGGTCAGGGATCAGGAGCGGCAAATCTTGATACCTGATACCTGATCGCTGATTCAGGGTCCAAGGCGCCGTTGACCGGACACCGTACTTCGGCGGAGCATGCGAACGTGAACAGCTACACTCATGTCTTCCGCTTCGCGCCGAGCCCGAACGGCTATCTTCACCTCGGCCATGCCTATTCGGCATTGCTCAATTACGACATGGCGCGCGAAACCGGCGGCCGGTTGCTGCTGCGCATCGAGGATATCGACACGCCGCGCGCGAAGCCGGAATTCGAAGCGGCGATCTACGAGGATTTGGAGTGGCTCGGCATTTCCTGGCAGCAGCCGGTGCGCCGCCAGAGCGAGCATTTTGCCGATTACGAAGCCGCTTTCCTCAAGCTCAACGCGCAGGGGCTGCTTTATCCGAGTTTTGAGAGCCGCAGCGAGATCGCAGCCCTCGTCGCCGAGCGCGACCGCTACGGCCGCTGGCCGCGCGATCCCGATGGCGTGCCGCTTTATCCGGGCCGCGCCCGCAAGCTGCCGGCGGCCGAGCGCAAGCGCCGCGTCGATGCCGGCGAGGCTTATGCTTTACGCCTCGCCATCGATGCGGCGGTGGCGCAGGCCGGCGTGCTGACCTGGACCGAGGCCGGCTCCGGGCCCCACGGCCAGACCGGGGCCGTCACCGCGGCGCCGTTGATGTGGGGCGACGTCGTCGTCGCGCGTAAGGAAATCCCGACCAGCTATCACCTCGCCGTCACGCTCGACGACGCCTTGCAAGGCGTCAGCGACGTGGTGCGCGGCCAGGATCTGTTCTGGTCGACCAGCATCCATCGCCTCTTGCAGGAGCTGCTCGGCCTGCCGGAGCCGATCTATCACCATCACCGTCTCATTCTCGATGCCGAGGGCCGCAAGCTGTCGAAATCGACTTTGGCCAAGAGCCTGCGCGAATTGCGCGCCGAGGGCTCAAGCGCGCAGGACATCCGGCGCATGGTCGGGCTCGGGCGCTAGCGCATGATCTTGGATAAGACGGCCGGCGCTTATTTTGTTCGTGGCGTCGCCGTGTCATTCTGAGCGCGGCGCCTGGGGGCTGCCATGGTGCGAACGAAGCCCAAGAAAAAGTCTGCTGCAAAGCGCTCGCGACGCCGGCCGCCGCGACGCGGTCCGGCGGCGCGCATGACCGAGGCGGCGCTAGCCGCATTCGCGCACGACATCCGCACTTCGCTCACCGGCATCCTGGCGCTCGGCGAATTGCTGGCGAGCTCCAATCTCGGCGAGCGCGAGCGGCGCTGGGCGGCGGGCATCAAGACCAGCGCCGAGCATCTCGCCGCGCTGACGACCTTGGCCATCGACGCCGCCAAGATCGACCCCACCAGGTCCGATGCCGGCGGGCTGACGCTGCAGCGACAACCCTTCCGGCCGCGGCGCCTGATCGACGCGCTGTCGGAAATGCTGTCGGCGCGGGCGGAGACCAAAGGCCTCAGCGCCGACGTGGCCGTCGCCGCCGATTTGCCCGACATGCTGGTCGGCGACGCGGCGCGGTTGCGGGCGGCGATCGAGAACCTGATCGACAATGCGGTGAAATTCACCGAGCGCGGTGCCGTGCGGCTTGACGTGCGCGCGTCGCGCGCCGGGCGCCACCGCGTGAAACTTCTCTTCACCGTTACCGACAGCGGCATCGGCCTAACACGCGCCGAGATCAAGCGGCTGTTCCGGCCATTCACTCAAGCCAACGCGGAGATCGCGCGGCGCTATGGCGGCGCCGGCCTCGGGCTTGCCGTGGTCAAATCGCTCGCCAAGCTGATGGGCGGCGACCTCACCGTCACCAGCACGCCAGGCCGCGGCGCCTCGTTCCGTCTCGCCATCGTGCTGCCGGTCGCGGCCGCCGACCTATCGGTCGGTACGCAAGCGCAACAGACAAAGACGCCGGCGCGCCGTCTCGCGGTTCTCTGCGTCGAGGACAATCCATACGGTCGCGTCATCCTCAACACCATCCTCACCGAGCTCGGCCATCGCGCCGACTTCGCCGCCTCCGGCGAGGAGGCGGTCGACGCCGTCAAGCGCGGCTACGACGTGGTGCTCATGGACGTGACGCTGCCGGGCATCGACGGCCTGGAAGCGACCCGCCGCATCCGCGCGCTGGACGATGCCGCGGGCCGCACGCCGATCGTCGGTATTTCCGGACGCACGGAAAACGGTGACGAGCAGACGGCGCGAGCAGCCGGCATGGACTCTTATTTGCGCAAGCCGGTCAGCCCGAGCGCGCTGAGCGAGGCGATCGCGGCAGTGCTGCCGGCAGCTACTTAGCCGCTTCGGTCGAGCCTTCCACGATCCGCACCAGATCGCTCATGATGCGATTGAGCTCGAAATCCTTCGGCGTATAGACCTCGGCGACGCCGGCGTTTTTCAAGACGCTGGCGTCCTGCGGCGGGATGATGCCGCCTACCACGACCGGCACGTCATCGAGACCGGCCTCTTTCATGCGGGCGACGACGTCTTGCACCAGCGGCATATGCGAGCCGGACAGGATCGACAGGCCGACCACGTGCACGCGTTTTTCCGCCGCCGCCGCGACGATGGCTTCTGCCGTCAGGCGGATGCCGTCATAGACCACCTCCATGCCGGCGTCGCGGGCGCGGGCGGCGATCTGCTCGGCGCCGTTGGAATGGCCGTCGAGGCCGGGCTTGCCGACCAGAAATTTCAAGCGCCGGCCGAGTTTTTTCGATACGCGGTCGACCTCGGCGCGGATGTCGTCGAGGCCTTCGGCGTCGTTGCGCATGGCGGTGCCGACGCCGGTCGGCGCGCGGTATTCGCCGAACGCCGCGCGTAAAGCGAAACCCCATTCGCCGGTGGTGACGCCGGCTTTAGCGCAGGCGATCGACGGTGGCATGATGTTGCCGCCGGTTTTCGCCGCCTTGCGTAAAGCTTCGAGCGCCGCGGCGACAGCTTTTGCGTCGCGCGCGTCACGCCAGGCGGCGAGCCGCTCGATCTGTCCCGATTCCGCCTCAGGCGACACGGTGACTACCGCTTCGGCGGCATCTGCCAGCGGCGACGCTTCGGTCTCGGTGAAACGGTTGACGCCGACCACGATCTGCTCGCCGCGCTCGATCGCCTCGACGCGGCGCGAATTGGATTCGACCAGTTGCTGCTTGAGATAGCCCTGCTCGACCGCGGCCACGGTGCCGCCCATTTTTTCGATCTGGGCCAGTTCCTCTTTCGCCGCCTGCTTCAGCTCGGCGACCTTGGCGGCGATGGCCGGCGAGCCTTCGAACACATCGCCATATTCGAGAAGGTCGGTCTCGTAGGCCAGGATCTGCTGCATGCGCAGTGACCATTGCTGGTCCCACGGCCGCGGCAGGCCGAGCGCCTCGTTCCAGGCCGGCAGCTGCACGGCGCGCGCCCGCGCCCCTTTCGACAAGGTGACGGCGAGCATCTCGATGAGAATGCGCGCTATTTTCCGGCTGCTGCTCGGTCAGCCCAAGCGAGTTGACCTGCACACCGTAACGGAACAGCCGCTGCTTGGCGTCGGTGACGCCGTAGCGCTCGCGGGTGATCTCGTCCCACAGCTCGGTGAAAGCGCGCAGCTTGCAGACTTCGGTGACGAAGCGCAGCCCGGCATTGACGAAGAACGAGATGCGCCCGACCACTTCGCCGAATTCCTCCGGCGCGCATTGGCCCGACGCCTTCACCGCATCGAGCACGCCGATGGCAGTGGCGAGCGCGAAGGCGAGCTCCTGCACCGGCGTCGCGCCGGCTTCCTGCAGGTGATAGGAGCACACGTTCATCGGATTCCATTTCGGCATTTCCTTGGTCGTGAACAGGATCACGTCCTTGGTCAGCCGCATCGATGGAGCCGGCGGGAATACGTAGGTGCCGCGCGACAGATACTCCTTGATGATGTCGTTCTGCGTCGTGCCCTGCAGACTCTTGCGCGCGACGCCTTGCTCGTCGGCGAGCGCGACATAGAGCGCCAACAGCCAAGCCGCGGTGGCGTTGATGGTCATCGACGTGTTCATCTCGCCGAGCGGGATGCCGTCGAACAACATACGCATGTCGCCGATGTGGGAGATCGGCACGCCGACCTTGCCGACCTCGCCCTTGGCCAAAGGATGATCGCTGTCGTAGCCGGTCTGGGTCGGCAGATCGAAGGCGACCGACAGGCCGGTCTGGCCTTTGCTCAAATTCTTGCGGTAAAGCGCATTCGACGCCGCGGCGGTCGAATGCCCCGCATAGGTGCGGAAGATCCAAGGTTTGTCGCGTAAAGCTTTGTCGCGCATCGGCCTTGCACGTCGTCCGGCGACACCACTGTGACGCGGATTTTGCTGCAATGCAACATTAACGATGAGCGTGCTTCACACCCAATTTTAACCGTCGCAATTCGCGGGGCTTTAACCGCTGCCGCGCCACAGTCGCGGCCATGCAAGCGCAACAGCCGATGCCCGACGTGGAGGCCGCGTGGCGGTTCCTCCTGGTCAATTGGATTTTCGTAGGCTGCATGGGGGTTGTGCTGGCGCTCAGCCTTGCGTTCACGAACTTCTCGCTCGAGCTGACCGGCCTCGCAATTTCTATAGCCTATGTCGGGCTCTACGCCGGCTTTGCCCACGCCAATGCGGTCTCGCCGAAGCGGCGCGATCCGCAGGTGATGTTCGTTCTCGGCGGCACGGCGCAGATCGTGCTGATCACCGCGGTCATGACGCCACTGACCTATGTCGCGGCGTCGGCCAACCTGCCGATGCAGGATGCCAACCTGCTCGCCATCGACCGCGCGCTCGGCTTCGACTGGGGCGCCTATGTGCGTTACGTCGACGATCATCCCGCTCTCGCGGCCTGGCTGAACTACGGCTACACCATGATCCGCTGGCCGATTTTCGCCATTCCGGTCGTGCTGGCGGCGACGCACCGCTATCAGCGCATCGAGGAATTCACCTTCGCCTTCGGCCTCGCTCTGATCGTGACCACGATCATTTCCGGCTTGGTGCCGGCGATCGGCGTGTTCCAGCAGATCGGGCTCGATCCGATCAGCGTCAAGCACCTCAACCTGCAGCCCTATCTCGAGCAGCTGCGCGATCTGCCGCCGACTCGCGACGGCGTCTTGCGCCATCTCGATCTGTTGGGGCTGGGCGGCATCGTGACCTTTCCGAGCTTCCACGCCGCCTCCGCCGTGCTCTATGCCTGGGCACTGTGGCCGGTGCGCTGGATGCGGCCGATCGTGGTGCTGGCCTTCACCGCCATGCTGGCGGCGACGCCGATCAACGGCGGCCATTATCTCATCGACATCATCGCGGGGAGCGCGATTGCGGCGCTGGCCATCGTCGCGGCGCGCTATGCGGGACGGGCCATCGCCAACTGGCAGGTTCGCGGCGCTGCCGGCGCATTGGTCCCGGTCGCGGTGCCGGCCGAATAGCTTCAACCCATCGCCTCCGATGCGAGCCGCGCTGCCACGACGGCGCGATGCACCACCAAAACCATGACGATCGCGACCGCGGCCAAGCCGACCTGGGTCTTCACGTAAGGGTAGATTAGGATCAGCGCGCCGGCGGCGGCCAGCGCGGCGCCCTCGACGCGGCTCAAAAATTCGCGCGCTAACGCAAATCGCAACAGGAACGCCACCGCGACGGCGAGCACGACCAGGTCGTACATGAAGAGATAAGGTGTGGCGAGCAAGGCGCCGGCGGCAAGCGCGGCGGCCTTGAGCGCGAAGGCAACGCGGCTCCGCCACAGCCAAACCAATCCTATGGCGAGCAGCAGCGACAGTATGCCTTGAACGGTCCAGGCCAGCGGTTCGCTGCCGCCATGGGCGCGCGCAAACGCGAACACGCTTTGCAGCCGGTACCAATCCAGCGCGCCTTCGTCGATCAAAGCGTGGCTCGAAAGCGGCGCCCAGTGCACGAAGGCTTCCCAGCTCGCGCTGCCGAAAGCGAGCCACGACAGCGCCGCGAGCATGATTGCCGTCAGCGTGGCGATCGCAATGGTCAGCCAACGCCGGTCGGCGATCAGCACGATCGGAAACAACAGACCGAATTGCGGCTTGTAGGTGAGAAGCCCGAGACAGATGCCGGCCAGCGCCGGATGCCGCTCCAGCAGACCGAGCGTGCCGCCGATCAACGCCGCGGTGAGAAAGCCGTTTTGCCCGGCGGTGACGTTCCAGATCGCGGCGGGAAATCCGAGCGCGAACAGAATGCCGGTGCGCAAGCCGAGAATGCCGGCAATCGCCGCGGCATAAGCAGCGAGCGTCGTCGTGAGCCAAACAACCGCGGCAACCAGATACGGCAGCGTCGCCAGCGCCGCGGCAAAGAAAAACGCCGGCGGCGGATAGTGCCAGCCGTAATAGCCGTCGAAATCGTAGCCGACGGCGCGCACTTCGGCGGCGCGGTGCAGCGTCCAGTCGTAGGCGGCTGGAGCCGCGCCGTCGAGCGCGAGCCGGCCGGCCGCCCAGACGTTCACGAAATCATTGGCGATCGGCCGGCCCTGAGCGTCGGTCAGAAAGTGGCCTTGCAGATAGCTGCCGCCCAGAACGATCAGGTAGCCGAGCGCCAACGTCAGTCCGATCAGCTTGATCGTCCGCTGTGGCGAGAGCTGCGGCGCGGCGCCCGGCGCGATCTTTTGTTCTCCCGGCTTGTCGTTTCCTTAGACTCGTTTGACCAGCTTGATGATGACCAGCAGGATCACCGCGCCGATGAAGGCGTCAATGATGGCGGCGATGATGCCGCTGCCGATGACGATGCCGAGTTGCGGCAGCAACCAGCCGGCGATCACCGCGCCGACGATTCCGACGACGATATCGCCGATCAGCCCAAACCCGCCGCCCTTGACGACCATGCCCGCAAGCCAGCCGGCAATCGCGCCGACGATGATCCAGATGATGAAACTCTCAACCATGGTGTTTTCCCCGTTTCCCAGTCCCGGCAATGGCCGGACTTCTATGTGCGTGACGCACCCTACGCAGTCTGTGCCGCGTCACTATGACCATAAGGCTTCGCGACCAAGCTGTCAGCGCCCGCCACGTGCCTTGCCGTTGTTATGCCCATCAGGTAATTGTTGCACTGCAGCATAAAGTGCTGCAGACTGGGTCGGATCACCGCCGCGGCCTGTGCGCCGCGAAAATTTGGTGAGACGGAGCCCCTCATGGCCGTCGCGCAGAAAAAACCGTCTGCCGCCCCGCTGAAGGATCTTTACGACATCGGCGAAATTCCACCGCTCGGCCATGTGCCTGCCACCATGCACGCCTGGGCGATCCGCAAGGAGCGCCACGGTCCGCCGGAGCAGGCGATGCAGAGCGAGGTGGTGCCGACTTGGCCGATCGCCGAGGACGAGGTGCTGGTCTATGTCATGGCCGGCGGCGTCAACTATAACGGCGTGTGGGCGGGCTTAGGCATTCCGGTGTCGCCGCTCGACGGCCACAAGCATCCGTTCCATATCGCCGGCTCCGACGCGTCCGGCATCGTCTGGGCGGTCGGCTCGAAAGTGCGCCGATGGAATGTCGGCGACGAAGTGATCATTCACTGCAATCAGGACGACGGCGACGACGAGGAGTGCAACGGCGGCGATCCGCTATTGTCGCCGTCGCAGCGCATTTGGGGCTACGAGACGCCCGACGGCTCGTTCGCGCAGTTCTGCCGCGTGCAGTCGCGCCAGCTCATGCGCAAGCCGCCGCATCTGAGCTGGGAAGAATCCGCCTGCTACACGCTCACGCTGGCAACCGCCTATCGCATGCTGTTCGGCCATGCACCGCACATCCTCAAGCCCGGCGACAACGTTCTGGTCTGGGGCGCCTCCGGCGGGCTCGGCGTGTTCGGCGTGCAGCTCGTCGCCGCGTCGGGCGCCAACGCCATCGGCATCGTGTCCGATCAGGCCAAGGTCCAATATGTCATGGATCTCGGCGCCAAGGGCGTCATCAATCGCAACGATTTCAAATGCTGGGGCGCGATGCCGAAGGTCGGCACGGGCGAATACGACACCTGGGTGAAAGAGGCGCGGCGCTTCGGCAAGGCGATCTGGGACATCACCGGCAAACACGACGTCGATATCGTGTTCGAGCATCCCGGCGAAGCGACGTTCCCGGTGTCATGCCTCGTGGTCAAGCGCGGCGGCATGGTGGTGTTCTGCGCCGGCACCTCGGGCTACAATATTACTTTCGACGCACGCTATGTCTGGATGCGGCAGAAGCGCATTCAGGGCTCGCACTTCGCGCATCTGAAACAGGCCAGCGCCGCCAACCAGTTCGTCATCGACCGCCGCATCGACCCATGCATGAGCGACGTGTTCCCGTGGGAGAAGATCCCCTACGCCCACGAGCTGATGCGTACCAACCGCCACAAGCCCGGCAACATGGCGGTGCTGGTCAATGCCCCGCGCCCGGGCTTGCGGAATTTTGAGGACGTGCTGGAGGCGGCGGGCGCTCTTTGACAGCGGCCGATCAGTTTTCATTCAATCTTTTAATTCGTCGATCATTGCCATGATCACCGGTCGCAATTCCGGCAAGTGCACAGTAACGATTTCCCAGAGTCGACGATCGTCGATGCGCTGATATTCATGCCGAAGAATATTGCCAATACCGATGATCGCATTCCAGGGTGCCTCTGAATGTCTGGCTAGCATGTCCGGCGGCAGAGACTTCGCGGCCTCCGAGACAATTTGTACCGCTCGCTCGGCCGCGCGGCGCAGCGTGTAGCTTTCTCTGTAGTCCGCAAAAGTTACGTTTTGCAGCGCAGATGCCATTCCGTCGATCTCGTCGCGAATATGGAGTAACCGCAGATGAGGGCTCTTGCTCGCCGCCATCAAAAAATCCGCGTGGCTTCTCGTTCGACACTTTCCCGGATGTAGCGCGATAGTCCTTCGCGCGTCGAATAGCCGACCTCGACGTTCGGACCGACGGCATCCACGATAGTTGCATAGGCCTTCATGAAATCGAGAAAACCGAACGCCTCATCGGTCTGCGGGTCGACGAAAACATCAACATCAGAATCGGTATCCGCTTCGTCGCGCGCGTGAGAGCCGAAAAGGTACAAGGCGCCCACGCCCGTCGCGCGTAGCGCGGGCTCGGCTTTCTTCAGTCGGTCGATAACATCGTGCGAACGCATGGTGTTAAAATAGCTCAATTTTACTCAGTTTTCCAGCAAGTTCCCAGTCGAAAACAAACTGGCGTTACCGTCACGTATCCGCTAAAATTCATCAGATCGGGAACGGGGCCAGCATGCAGTCGAGTCAATCGCGGACCGAGGCCGCCAGCGTACGCAAGCGTTTCCGCGTGATCCTGGTGAAGCCGTCGCATTACGACGACGACGGCTATGTCATCCGCTGGTTCCGGTCGCCGATGCCGGCCAATTC
Organism: Xanthobacteraceae bacterium; assembly: GCA_050010715.1. GTDB lineage: Bacteria > Pseudomonadota > Alphaproteobacteria > Rhizobiales > Xanthobacteraceae > BOG-931. The sequence continues at coordinate 27,860 of JBEKKM010000073.1, forward strand.
ACTGGCCACGGTCTACGGTCTGGTCGACGATTGCGCGCAGCGTCAGGTGCTCGGGCCCGACATCGACATCGACATCGTCGCCATCGACGAGACCAATACGCGGGTGCGCGTCGACCGCATCATCGCCGAAATGCGGGCCAACGGTAATTTCGGCTTCGTCGGCCTGGTCGGCGTGCAGTCGAACCAGTATCCGCGCTCGCTGCATATAGCCAAACCGTTGCGCGAGGCCGGCATCGCGGTGATCATCGGCGGCTTCCACGTCTCCGGCATGTTGGCGATGTTCCCGGACGTGATGGCGGATTTGCAGGAAGCCCTCGACATGGGCATCACCTTGTTCGCCGGCGAAGCCGAAGGCCGCATGGACGAGGTGATGCGCGATGCCGCAGCAGGCTCCCTCAAGCCGCTCTACAATTACATCAACGACCTGCCGGCGCTGGAAGAGGCGGTGACGCCGTTTTTGCCCGGCAATTCGGTGCGCAAAACAATAGGCAATGTGACGACCTTCGACGCCGGCCGCGGCTGCCCGTTCCAATGCTCGTTCTGCACCATCATCAACGTGCAGGGCCGCAAATCGCGGCGCCGCAGCCCCGACGACGTCGAGCGCATCCTGCGCAAGAATTTCGAGCACGGCATCGATCGGTTTTTCATTACCGACGACAATTTCGCCCGCAACAAGGATTGGGAGCCGATCTTCGACCGCATCATCAAGCTGCGCGAGGAAGACGGCATGGACGTGCGCTTCCTGATCCAGGTCGACACGCTGTGCCACAAAATCCCGAATTTCGTCGCCAAGGCCAAGCGCGCCGGCGTCACCCGCATCTTCATCGGGCTCGAGAACATCAACCCCGACAATCTGCTTGCCGCCAAGAAGCGGCAGAACAAGATCACCGAATACCGCAACATGCTGCTGGCCTGGAAAGCGGTCGGCATCTGGACCTATGCCGGCTATATCCTGGGCTTTCCCAACGACACGCCGGAATCGGCGCGGCGCGACATCGAGATCATCAAGAAGGAAATGCCGCTCGACGTCTTGGAATTCTTCTTCCTCACGCCGCTGCCCGGCTCCGAGGATCACAAGGTGCTGTGGTCGAAGGGCGCACCGCTCGATCCCGATCTCAACAAATACGATCTCGAGCACGCGCTGACCCCGCACGCCCATATGAGCAAGGCGGAGTGGGAGAAGCTCTACCGCGATTCCTGGGAGATCTATTATACGCCCGAGCACATCGAGACGATTTTGCGTCGCGCCCAGGCCTACGGCATCAATATCCTGCGTCTGGCGCAGATCATTCTCTGGTTCGCGCAATCGCTGACCATCGAGAAAGTGCATCCGCTGCAGGGCGGCTTCGTGCGGCTCAAAGCGCGCCACGAGCGCCGTCCCGAACTGCCGCTCGAGCCGGCGTGGAGATTCTATCCGGCGCTGGCCTGGGAGATGCTGGTCAAGCACATCCGCGTGGCGAAGGCGGCTTGGGGCATTTTCCGCATCTACCGCAAGGTCGCCAAGTCGGCGAACGTGCCGTACAGCGACCAGGCGATGCAGCCGGTGAGCGAGGACGATACCTCGACGCTCGAACTGTTCACCCACAACCAGTCGGCGCGCGACGCGGTCGACCACGCCCGCAAGGTCAAGACGCTGACCGGCGGCGCCGTCGCCGAAACCGCGGCTTAGCACCTCAGGGCAATGGTAACTCCGCCCCCTCCTGGCGTCGGCGCGCGATCGCGGCATTGAGCTCGCCGCCATAGATGAAGATCAGCGCGGTGAAATAGAGAAACACCAGCGCCATCATCGCCGAGGCCAGCCCCGCGTAATAGGTGACATAGGTGTAGGAGAAATCGGACAGATAGCGGCCGAACACGAAGCCACAGGTCAGCCACATCGCCAGTGTGGCGACGATGCCCGGCCAGACCTCGGCGAAGCGGCGCTGTCCGGACGGCAGCCACATATGCAGGATCAACAGCGACGTGATGAGCAGGATGCTCGCCACCACGAAGCGGCCGATATTGAAGTGGCTTTCGACTTGGGCGAGCCAGGGCGCGTAGACCAGCGCGGTGCGAAACACCAGCGGGCCGAGCACCACCAGGAACGACAGCGCCAATAATCCGACCGCGGCGACCAGCACATAGCCGATGGATTCCAGCCGCAACAGCCACCACGGCCGCGGATCGACGAGACCATAGGCGCGGTTCAATCCGATGCGCAGGCTCTCGACGCCGCTTGAGGAAAAATATATCGCAAAGATGGCGCCGACGGTGAGCACGCCGCCGCGCGCCGTGGTCAGTACGTCGCGAATTTCACCGGTGATCTGGCTGGAGACTGCGCGCGGCCATGCTTCGATGATGATGCGCGCGACCTCGGCGGCAAGATTTTCCGAGCCGATGAAGCCGGCGATCGCCGTGACCAGGATCAGAAACGGAAACATCGACATCAGCACCGAGAGCGCGATGTGGCTCGCAATCGCCCAGCCGTCGTCGGCATTGAAGCGATAGAAGGCGTCCATGGCGACGCGGTAGGACAGGCGGATCGGGTGCAAGCGAGGCGGTCTCCGCGGAAGTGCTATTCATAGCACAGCGCGATCATCCGCCCCGCGATAGCGGGGGCGGAAAGAGGCTACGCCGCCTGCACGTCCGCCAAGAACCGCCGCACTTCGCTTTGCAGGCTCGCGGCTTCGATCGCCAGCGCGTCGGCCAGCGCCTTGACGTCGGCGGCGGTTGCGCGGGCGCCAGTGGAGGCGCCGGCGACGCGGCTCATGGATTGGGCGCCGGTGCGCGCTTCCACCGAAGCGCGGTTGACGCCTTCGGCGATCGAGGCGACCGCGTTGTTCTGTTCCTCGACGGTGGAGGCGACCGTCACGGCGATCTCCGACATGTCGTCGATGATCGAGGACACCTGCTCGATGGCCTGCGCGGCGTCGGCGGTCGCCGATTGGATCGAGCCGATCTGGGCGGCGACGTCCTCAGTGGCGCGGGCGGTCTGCGCGGCAAGCGATTTCACTTCGGTCGCCACGACCGCAAAACCGCGGCCGGCCTCGCCGGCGCGCGCCGCCTCGATGGTGGCGTTGAGCGCCAACAGGTTGGTCTGGCCGGCGATGGATTGAATGAGCCCGATCACCTCGCCGATGCGGTTCGCGGCGGTGCCGAGGTCCGACATGGTGGTGACGGTGCGCTTGGATTCGGCAACGGCGCGGCCGGCGACTTCGGTCGAGCGCGTCGCCTGCAGCGCAATCTCGCCGATCGAGGCGGCCAGCTCCTCGATCGAGCTCGCTACCGTCGTGACATTGACGGCTGCGGTGCTGACGCGATTTTCGGCGTCGCGCGCTTCCGACGACACCGCGTCGGCGGCGTCGTTGAGCCCGCTGGAGGCGCTTTCCAGGCGCCCGGCGGCCTCGCGCAGCCGGGCCAGCGCTTGCTCGACGGAAGCGCGGAACGTGTCGATCATCGCCGCGATGGTCTCGCCGCGTTGCGCGCGCGCGGCATTGGCTTGCTTCTCCACCGCCGAGAGCCGCTCGCGCTCGATCATATTGTCGCGGAACACCACCACCGTGCGCGCCATGGCGCCGATCTCGTCATGCGCTTTGGTTTCCGGAATTTGCGCCGCGGTGTCGCCATCGGCGAGCCGCTTCATCACCCGCGCCAGGTCTTCCAGCGGCCGCGTGATCGAACGGCCGATGCGCCAGCTGAAGCTGATGCCGATCAACACCACCGCCAGGCCGACCCAGAGGATGAAGCTGCGGATGCGCGCCCGCGATGCCGCGAGCGCGGTGCCGGCTTCGCTGGCGCTGTCGCGCGCCGCGGCGATGATCTTATCGGCTTCCGGCAGCACGGTCTCGGTATCGTGGCCGATCAGCGTCACCAGCGGCTCGATATTGTCGGTCGAAGCGACCCATTGGGCGAAGGCATAACTGTAGGTCTTCACTTCGTCGTTCAGCTTCTGCTTCATCGACGGCGCGCCGTCGACTGACTCGAACAGCGCGTTAAAATTCCTGACTTCGTCGAGGAAGTGTTTTTCGGACGCCCGCGAGCGCGTCAATCGGTAGGCGATCTCGTCGCGGCGCATGGTCAGAAGCGACATCAGCATTTCGCGGGCGTCGCCGTCGGCGACCCACGACAGATCTTCGTGAATGATGCGCTCCACCGTGCTGCTCGCCGCGGTGAGCTCGGCGGTGATGCCGTGGCTGTCGTCGTAGCCGAGCGATTTCTGCTCGTTGACCAGGCTTTCGAAGCTGGTCTTGAGGTCGCGCACGGTGATGCGCAGCGGCGTGATCACGTCCTGCGCGGAGGCGCCGAGCATGGCGGCAATGCGCTCGAGCGATTGCATTGCCAGCTCTTGGCCGTCGGCGAAATCCGCGACCTCCTTGTCGGACGGCCGCGCGACATATTGGGTCGTCGCCGCGCGCATGATCAGCAGGCCGGTCTTGAGATCGCGGCTGGCGTCGGCCACCTGGGTGTAGCGTTGCACGCTGTCGAAGGCGCGGCCGACTTCGACGTCGCCGACCATGAAGGCAATGCCGTTGGCGAGAAATCCGATGACCGGAATGACGCCGAGCACGACGATGCGGGCGCGAACCGACAGTTTTGAGAAGGCTTTGATGATGAACATGAACGGACCGAATGCGGCTTTTGCTGCCGCGGCGCATCATGGCGGCATTCCACTGCAGCAAAACGGAAAATGGTTAATATTCGGCAAGGACTCGCGGCCCGCGTTGAGGAAAAGCCCGATTTCAACCAGTCGTAGGTTCGCATTGCTTTTGTGCACTGCACGCGTAAGCTTGGCGGGCCGTCCGGGCGGCGCAAAAAATCGAGCTTTTCGGAGCCTCCCATGCCGCTTGCCGCACCCTCCATGCCCGCCGGCCAGAACTTGATCGCAGCGCTCGACGAGGCGGTTGCCGCCGCCGAGGCGCTGTTTGCCGATGCCCGCCGCGCCGTCGCCGCCCGGGTCACGGTCGAGGGCCGCCCAATGGCCCGCGTGTTCGATCGCGAGCAGCGCGCCACCCATGGGCTGGCCTGGCTCGCGACCTATGTGGAGGCGATCCGGCAGCTTGCGGCCTATGCCGGGCGCATGATCGACACCGGCAATTTCGGCGAGATCGAAGATTTGGTCGTGCGCATCGGCGCCGGCGAATATTTGGCCCAAATTCTCGGCGGCATTCCCATGAGCCAGGGCGAGGTCGTGCGCCTGGCCGATCTTGGCTTGAGCGCGAGCGCGGTGTCGGCGCGAATCACGCCCGCCGTCGATCATCTGATCGCGACGGGCAACACCGCGGCGCATCGCGCGCGGCTCGTCGAACTGATGCGGGAACGGCCCGACGCCACGGTCGGCGCCTGCGGCCTCGAAGACACGCTCGATTCGATCCGTGAGGAGATGCGCAAATTCGCCGACGGGCAGGTCGTGCCGTATGCGCAAGAATGGCACCTCAACAACGAATACATCCCGCTTGATATTATTGCGCAGATGTCCGAGCTCGGCGTGTTCAGCCTGACCATCCCCGAGGATTACGGCGGCATGGGACTCGGCAAGGAATCCATGTGCGTGGTCTCCGAAGAGCTGTCGCGCGGCTATATCGGCGTCGGCTCGCTGGGTACCCGCTCCGAAATCGCCGCCGAACTGATTTTGGGCAGCGGCACCGAGGATCAGAAACGCCAATGGCTGCCGAAGATCGCGTCCGGCGAAGTGCTGCCGACCGCGGTGTTCACCGAGCCGAACACGGGCTCCGATCTGGCGTCGCTGAAGACGCGCGCCGTGCGGGAGCGCGACACTTATAAAGTCTACGGCAACAAGACCTGGATCACCCACCCGGTGCGCGCCGACCTGATGACGCTCTTGGTGCGCACCAATCCGGCCGAGACCGGCTATCGCGGGCTCTCCATGCTGCTCGCCGAAAAGCCGCGCGGCAGCGATGAAAAGCCGTTTCCGGCAGCCGGCATGTCCGGCACCGAGATCGAGGTCTTGGGCTATCGCGGCATGAAGGAATACGAGATCGCCTTCGACGGCTTTGCGGTGGGTGCGGAGAATCTCCTTGGCGGCGTCGAGGGCCTCGGCTTCAAGCAATTGATGGCAACGTTCGAATCGGCGCGCATCCAGACCGCGGCGCGCGCGATCGGCGTGGCGCAGGCGGCGATGGAGCAGGGGATTAGTTATGCCACGGCGCGAGTGCAGTTTGGCGAGCCGATCGCCAATTTCCCGCGCGTCTCCGACAAGCTCGCCATGATGGCGGTCGAGATCATGATCGCGCGCCAGCTCACCTATTATGCCGCGCGGCAGAAGGATTCCGGCCGCCGCTGCGACCTCGAAGCCGGCATGGCGAAGCTATTGGCCGCGCGCGTCGCCTGGGCGGCGGCCGACAATGCCGTGCAGATCCACGGCGGCAACGGCTTTGCCGTCGAATTTCCGATCTCGCGCATTCTGTGCGACGCCCGTATCTTGAATATTTTCGAGGGCGCGGCGGAGATTCAGGCCAACGTGATCGCGCGGCGGTTGCTGGATGGGTCGAACTAAGCCGCTTGATTATTCCTTGACTATTGCCGCGATGGCCGCAACGGCGAGTTTCAGTCGAGGCAGCTCGTCGACGACGACGTTCCAGATAATCCGGTCCGATAGACCGCTGTATTCATGGCGCAAAACGTTGCCGATGCCCTGTACCCGCGGCCAAGGAATTTCTGGTCTCGTCGCAGTCAAATCTTTGGGAATTCCGCGGCTCGCTTCCGAAATGATTTCGATCGCTCGTTGAACGAGCCAACGCAACTGCCAGCTATCCTCAAAGTCCGACAAGCTCTTGCCACGCGTAACTTCTTCAACACGGTCGATCGCTTCCAATATGTCGTGAATCACATGGCCGACTTTACGCGGCATCAGAATACGCGGATAGCCGATTGTTCGATGTCGGTACGCAGCATCGGATGCAGGCCGTCGCGGGTTGTGATGTCGACGTCGATGCCCAACTCGCTTTCCAAAAGTTGTTTAATCCCAACCAGGTCGAAAGCGTTAAAGCGGCCATTCGGATCGTAATCGATAAAAAGGTCCAGGTCGCTGTCGCGTCCGGCTTCGTCCCGCGTGATCGAACCGAACAGATATAGCGACGTCGCGCCCATGGCCTTGATGGCCTGGGCCTGACGTTGGAGCTTATCGATGGCTTCGATTCTATTCATAAAAACCATATTATCCGACCTTACGCGCTTCGCGAAGGGCTAGGTTTTCTTAAGAAGCAGCCCGACATTTCCCGACAAAATACGCTCGCCATCGGCCCCAAGCGCGCGGATGTCGCGCACGAAGTCGCGCACGATTTCGCGTTTGCGGATTTCCTGCGGATAATCGGTGGCGAAGACGATGCGGGACGCCGGGATTTCGCACAATCCCGCTTTGACCGCGCCCATGCCGCCGGCGAAACCCGCGGTGTCGAAGACGAGATTGTTGCGGATGTAATAGTCGAAGTCGTGCTTGGGCGTCACGCCATGGCGCGGGTTGCCGGCGGTGCCCCAAAAGTCCTTGTCTTGAAAACTTCGGATGCGCGCCAGCATGGAGGCGATGCCGCCCGAAAGATGCGCCATGTGCACGGTTAGCTGCGGATGGCGGTCGAACAAACCGGAATTGACCAGGCGAATGGTCGCCATGATCAGCGAGAACTCGCGGCCGACGCCGCGCGCGGTGTCGTAGGCGTCGAACTGTTCGGCGCGATTGAGTTTTAGCGCCGGATGCACGAACACGAACAGGCCGAGTTTTTCTACTTCGTTCCAGAACGGCTCGATCGCCGGATCGTCGATCCATTTGCCGTCGAATTCGGACGTGATGGTGACGCCCTGGAAGCCAAGCTCGTGACGGCAGCGCGCCAGTTCCTTGAACGCGTCGGCGCCGCCGAGTGGATGGGCGTGGGCGGCGCCGATGAAGCGGCCGGGATAATCGCGCTCGGCCTTTTTCGCCTTGTCGTTGACGAGCCGCGAAGTGTCGAGATCGGCGCACATGCCGGCGGCGCTGGTCAGCCAGGCGGCGTCGATGCCGGCTACATCCATCATCCGCACGTGCTCGTCGAGGTCGTAAAGCAGCGAATGGATCGTGTAGCTCGGCGCGCCCGAGGCGTCGTAATTGAGGATCAGGCGGTCGCCCGGGTCCTCTTTGATCAATTCGCGCGGCGTGAAATGGTGCTGGAAATCGACGATCATGCGGGCGTTCCTCTGCGGATTGCGGCCTCCTTGTAGCCCGGATTGCGCGGAGCGCAATCCGGGGACGGACCCGCAACGCCGCCCCTGGGTTTCGCTACCGCTCAACCCAGGCTACAACTAGGCCCATGGCCAATTTCATGTCCCATTTCGCGGTCCCGGTCGCCATCGGCGCGGTCGCGGTCGTGCTGCTGCTCGGCCTCTACAACATGATGCGCGGCGGTTCCGCCAATACGTCGCAGAGGCTGATGCGGCTGCGCGTGCTCTTACAATTCTTCGCAATCATCATCATCATGGCCACGCTGTGGTTCATGTCGAAGTGAGCTATGGTCAAGCTCAACAAGATCTATACCCGCACCGGCGATGACGGCACCACCGGGCTCGGCTCTGGCGAGCGGCGCAAGAAATACGATCTGCGCGTCGCCGCCTACGGCACGCTCGACGAAGCCAACGCGGCGATCGGCATTGCGCGGCTGCATACCGCCGGTGACGGTTCGCTCGACGCCTCGCTGTCGCGCATCCAGAACGATCTGTTCGACGTCGGCGCCGATCTGTGCACGCCCGGCAAGGGCAGGGGTCCGGATGGCGCGCGGCTGACGGTAACGCCGGCGCAGGTCGATTGGCTGGAAAGCGAAATCGACCGCCTCAACGACGAACTTGCGCCATTGAAATCCTTCGTCCTGCCGGGCGGCAGCCCGGCGGCGGCCTCTCTGCATCTCGCCCGTACCGTCTGCCGGCGCGCCGAGCGGATGATCGCCGAGCTCAAGGACAAGCCGGGCGAAAGCGTCGGCGCCGAGGTGCTGCAATACGTCAACCGGCTGTCCGATTTCCTTTTTGTCGCCAGCCGCTACGCCAACGGCAAGGGCACGCACGACGTGCTCTGGCAACCGGGACAAAATCGCTGACCGGACAACAACGGGGCAAGCCATGGTCATGCCGTTATGGGATCACGATCCGTTCGAGTGGCCGACGCCGCCTTACGTGATGTGGACCCTGATCGTCGTCAACTTCGGCGTCTTTCTCTGGACCGCCGGGCTCTCACCGGATGATGCGGAGGCCGTCGCGCGCACCGCAGGCCTGATCCCTGCCGCGCTCATCGGCGGCGGCAGTGCGGGCGACATTCCGGCGCCGCTGACGCTGATCACCTGCTTGTTCCTGCATGCCAATTTCATGCACGTCTTCGGCAATATGATCTTTCTGTT
>JBEKKM010000074.1:0-21946 GCA_050010715.1 Xanthobacteraceae bacterium
ACGCCGAGGCCATCAACCTCAAGAACGTCACGATCGGCACGGTGACCGTCACCGTGACCGACGCCAATGGCGGCCGCACCGCGGTCGTTTCCTATACCGCGACCAAGACCAACACCTTCATGGGATTGATGGGCATCCCGAGCACCACGATCAGCGGCAGCGCGAGCTCCGCGGCGGGCTTGTCGGTGAACATCAATTTCTATCTGCTGCTCGACAACTCGCCGTCGATGAACATCGCCGCGACTACCGCCGGCATCAACACGATGGTCGCCAACACCTCGGCGCAGGGCGGTTGCGCTTTCGCCTGCCATGAATCCGATCCGTCCGCGGACAATCTCGGCAATCCCAACGGCGAGGACAATTACACGCTGGCCCAGAAACTGGGCGTGGTGACGCGCATGCAGAATTTAGCGAGCGCCACGCAATCGCTGATGAGCACGGCGGCGTCGACCGAAGGCTCGAACACCTCGCAATATCAGATGGCGATCTACACCTTCGCCAATAACGGCCTCAGCACCATTCAGGCGCTGACGTCGAATATGACGACGGCGCAGACGGCGGCCGGCAACATCAACGTGCTGGAGGTCTACAAGAACAATTGGCTCACCAGCAGCAACAACAACAGCGACATGGATACCAATTTCGAAACCGCGATGTCGCAAATCAACGCCATCATGCCCAATCCGGGCCTGGGCACGCCGACCTCGACGCCGCAGGAGGTGCTGTTCATCGTCTCCGACGGCGTCGACGATGAAGCCTCCACCACCTGCTCGGAAACCCTGAGCGGCAGCAACCGCTGCCAGCAGCCGTTCAACACCGCGTGGTGCACGACTATGAAGAATCGCGGCATCCAGATCGCGGTGCTGTATACGGAGTATCTGCCGCTGACGACCAATTCCTGGTACAATAGCTGGGTCGCACCGTACCAGAACCAGATCGGTCCCAACCTGGAGAGCTGCGCGTCGACCGGCATGTTCTTCACGGTGACCACCGACGGCGACATCACCGCCGCGATGCAGGCGCTGTTCGCGCAAGCCATCTCGACGGCGCGCCTGACGAGATGAGCGGGCGCGGCGACTCGCGGAATACGCGCGTTCTACCGGGAGACCATACGCGCCGGCGCCGATAACGGCGACCTTGGACGCTTTGGATCGTCTCGCAACCCTCGACTTGGTCCGGCCGTGGCGAGGCTGGAATTGCACCGAGAACTGTGGCGAGGTTACCGCCCGTGCGAAACGTCGCGCGGTGCTCGGTCAATGTCGGGTCGATATGGCGTCGGGGAGGAAAGGGTGGCCGGACGGAACTCTGCCAGCCTGCGGCGTGCGGGTTTGCTCTTGCTGGCGGCGGTGGCGTCATGCGCCGCCGCCGGTGCATCCGCGCAGGACACCGAGACGTTTTACAAATCGCACACCCTGACCTTGGGCTCGCCCAACAGCCCGGGCGGCGGCTACGACATTTATCTTCGCATTCTGGCGCGCCACATCGCCCGCTACATCCCGGGCAATCCGAGCGTCATCGTCCAGAACGTTCCGGCGGCCGGCGGCATGGCGCTGGCCAACCAGATCTACAATACGGTGCCGAAGGATGGGTCCTATTTTGGCATGGTGCGCGGGACCGCGATCCAGGAGGAAGTCTACAAATCGCCTCAGGTGCAATTTCGCGGCCGCGACTTTGCCTGGATCGGCAACATGAACGGCGATCACGACGCCTGCATCGTCTCGACCGGCAGCGGGGTGAGGGCAATCGACGACCTTTACAAGCGCGAAGTCATCGCCGGCGCGTCGGGCGCCGGCGCCCAGTCCTATTCGTTCCCGGTCGTCTATCGCGAACTGCTCGGCATGAAGTTCAAGGTGATCGCCGGCTATCCCGGCACGCCGGAACGCCTGCTGGCGCTGGAGCGCGGCGAGATCACGGGCGCCTGCGGCATCAGCCTGTCGCTGTTCCGTTCCCAGTTCAGTCGACTCGCCGCCGATGGCAAGATTCGTCTCATCGCGCAGGGTGCGCTGCGCAAGGATGAGCGTTATCCCGACGTTCCCAATATCCTCGACCAGGCCAAGTCGCCGGACATTCGCCAGGCGCTGGAGTTCCTCTATCTGCCGCTGGCGCTCGGGCGTTCGCTGGCGGCGCCGCCGGGGACGCCGCAGGACCGCCTCGCCGTTCTGCGCAGCGCCACCCAGGCGGCCATGAAGGACGCGGATTTCCTTGCGGAAGCGGCAAAGCTCGATATCGACATCGAACCGATGGGCGCCGACGAAACCCAGGCCATGGTTGACCGCCTGTTCGCGACCCCGCCTGCGGCGGTCGCGCGCATCGAGGCCGCGCTCGCGCAATAAGAATGACAATAAGGTATCAACGGGCAGCCGCCGCGGTCATGGACCTTAAATGCGGCCTCGTCTAAAGTTTCGCGGGCGCGCAAGGAGATCGATCATGTTGCAGGACCACCACCACCGCGGCCATTTCGTCTGGCCGAACCAGGCCAAAGTCGCGGTCACGCTCACGTTCGATTTCCAGGGCGGCGAGGACGTCCGCCCGCTGCCCGACGGGACGCGCGACCACGAGGAATACACCCAGTGTGAATACGGCCCGCACACGGCGATCTGGCGGATCTTGCGCATTCTCAAGGAAGAGAACGTGAAGGCGACGTTCCTGACCTGCGGCGCCATCGCCGAGCGATTCCCCGATGCGGTCAAGGCGATCGTCGCCCAGGGGCACGAGATCGCCGGCCACGGCTATCATCATGAAGTGGCGCGCAACCTGACGCGGGACCAGGAGCGTGAGGTGATGCGCAAGACCGTAGATATGATCCGCACCCGCACCGGCCAGCGGCCGTTTGGCTGGCGCTCGTGCACGCAAAGCCCGAACAGCCTCGAATTGCTGATGGAGCACGGCTTCCTCTGGAACAGCAATTCGTTCTCCCACGATCTGCCGTTCCTGTGGGAATCGAACGGCCGCGTCCTGGTCGAATTGCCGCGGCAGCCGTTCGGCGACGGCCGCACCTACCAGCATCGCCACAACGATGCCGGCAATCCGGCCGACACGCTGGTGATTTGGAAGGGCATGTTCGACGAGTTTAACGCCGAGTCGAAGATTGCGCCGACCTACTGCCCGTTCCAGTTCCATCCCTACATTTCGGGGCGCCCCGGCCGCGCCAAGACCTTGCACACCATCATTGCGCACATGAAAGAGGCCGGCTGCGTCTGGTTCGCCACCGGCAGCGAAGTGGCGCGCTGGTGCCTTGACGAGATTTTCCGGGCCGACAGCGCCACGGCCGCGCCGCGCCGGGCGGCCTCGTAGCGCAAAACTTCGCCACGGGTGATCCGATGAAACGCCAATTGTCGCTGACCGGAATTTTCGTCGCGGCCCTGCACGGCGCTGCTTTTGCGCAAGGCCCGATCCCGGATCCCAGGGCGCCGAGCAATTTCGTCGTCACGCCGGCGCCCGGCGGCGGCTCCAACGCGCTCGGCTACGATTCACAGAAATGGAACTATTGGCAGACCCAGACCGATCCGCGCGGCAACATGTATGGCTACGACGCCCACGGCAACTATTGGACATACGAGCGGCGCACGAATAGCTACCGGTACTACGGCACGGAGCCGCGTTGGCAGGCACGCTGTTACAGCAACTTTTTCGACTTTTGCTGATACTTATATAATGTGCGCGTCGGGTCGCGTGGCGCATCACGCGGGTGTAGCTCAATGGTAGAGCAGAAGCCTTCCAAGCTTATGACGAGGGTTCGATTCCCTTCACCCGCTCCAATTCCTTCAATTACTTAGCGCCGGCCGGCTTGAAAATTGCGACCCGGCCTTCGATGGCTGTCGCTTTGGCTCCACTGCGTCTACGCAACGCACGCCGTACGGCTTTCCGGTGATCTTCAGTTGGAATACTGTTTTGCCAATAGCGCGCGGTATCGCAATGCGACTGTCCGATATCGGAGGAAAGCATGGAAACGCCGTTCAAGATTATTGCGCTGTGCTTGCCGCTTCTGGCGACCGCCGCCGCGTCGCCGGCGCAAGCGGACGACTATCCGAACAAACCCGTCAGGATCATTTCCGATTCGGCGCCCGGCAGCGCCGTCGACGTTACATTCCGGATCGTGATGGATCGGCTTGGCACCGTGTTGGGCCAACAGATCGTGCCGGTCGATGAGCCCGGCGCCAGCGGGGCGATCGCCGCTCACGCCGCGTCCGAAGCCATCCCGGACGGCTACACGCTGTTCGCGCCGGCGATCTCGCTGTTCATCGCCTTGCCCGGCAAGGCGGAGAACCTTCCTCTCATGCTGCCGCGCGATTTCCTTCCGGTCGCCTCGCTCATTGATCAGCCGATGTTCATCTGCGCGAGCGCCGCGTCCGGTATCAAGACGCTGCCGGATCTGATCGCACGCGCCAAGCAGCATCCCAATCAAATTTCCTTTGCCGCGACCGGCATAGGAAGAATAACGCACCTGACGGGTCTGCTATTGCAGAGCCGGGCCGATATCAAATTGCAGGTCGTGCCTTACACCGGCGGCCCGGCGGCCGCACTCACCGATGTGGTGGGCGGCCGCGTCCCGTTGATCATCGAAGGATATTCCGGCCTGGCCGGCGCGATCCAGGCGCACAGCCTCACCGTGCTGGCGGTCGCATCGGCGCATCGCTTGCCGCAATTTCCCGATGTGCCGACGGCAGCAGAGACGTTGCCGGGTTTCGCCGCCGGCGGATGGCAAGGCATTGTGGCACCGCTCGGAACGCCGGCGACGGCTATCCAGAAGGTCAACGCCGGCCTGCAAAAGGTGCTCGGCGAACCGGACATCGCCGATCCGCTGGCCCTGCGCGGCGCCTTTGTCAGTCCGATGTCGCCTGCCGAGGTCAACGCCTTCATCAACGCGCAGCAAGCGCAATGGCGCCCGGTGCTGCAGGCGTTCATGGCCAGTGTCAAATAGACGGCCTAAGCTCGGCTTCGCGTAGCTTCGCTTCCGGTAAGCTTGTTCGGAATCGAAATATCATGCAAAATTAAATCATCAATTGACGGGCGACGCCGCAACCGGGAAAGGTGCCCCGAAATGTCAACTTCGACAAACGCCGTCAAGCTGGTTTCGGAATCCGCCATGCCCGCCGGTGTACGTGTTGCACAACTTCAGCCGGCGCTCGGCTCGACCATTTCCGGATTTAGATTCGATGGACGAGCTCTGGACGAAGAGTTTCGTTCCGCGCTGCGCGATCTCCTGCACAATCGCGGTCTGGTCATCTTCGAACCCGGCACGGTGACGGCCGAAAACTTCACGGCGTTCGCCGGTTTTTTGGGTGAGTTCTTCCACTATGCTGGCCCCCACACGCCTCGCGCACCCGAAAATCCCGACGCGACGATGATCGATTCCCTGAAGGACAAGAATCTGCGCAATCACATCTGGCATGCGGACGGAGGGTTTCGTCCCGATGCCCCGGCTTTCACCGCGCTGTTTGCGCAGCTATTGCCGGATCTCGGCGGCGATACGATCTTCAGCAATACGGCCTGGGTCTATGAGCAGCTCGATCCTTTGTTCGCAGCCTATCTTGAATCTCTGACCGTCATTCAGTCGGCGGATGCGACCGGACATATCACCGATCGGTATCTCGACGCCGAAGAGGCGGCGCAGGCACGGCAGCGCATGCCGCCGTTCGAGATGCCGCTCGTGCGCACTCATCCCGCGACCGGTCGGAAGTGGATCGCCGTCAATGAATCCTACGTGGCCTATATCAAGGGCGTCAGCCGGGTCATGAGCCAGAATATTCTTGGAATTCTGTTCGACATGATCAAGTCACCGGAGGCGACGGCCCGATACACCTGGACCCGCGGCGCGCTTGCGATCTGGGACAATCGCGTCGTTCAGCATAAGGGCATCAAAGATTACGGCAGCGGTCGCCGTATTTTGTATCGCGCGACGATGACTGCTTAAGGGCGCGTCCGCGGTGAACGATGCCCGTTCAAAAACGCTGATCACAGTCGACGAGCTCGCTCGGTTGCTGGACGCCGGAAGGGCTGTCGTCCTGCTCGACGTCATCGACGAGCAGGGCGGGGCGCCGGACGACAGGCCCAAAATACCTGGTGCCTTGTCGGTTCATCTGGCGACGGACTTTTCCGGCAAACCCACACCCGCAGCCGGCAGGCGGCCTTTGCCGGAAGTGAGTGACTTGCAAGCAAAAGCGCGCGCTTGGGGAATCCGCAGCGACAGCATCGTCGTGGTGTACGATAATTCCGGCGGCGCGCAGGCTTGCCGCGCATGGTGGACCCTGCGATGGGCGGGGTTAGCCAATGTCCGCGTGCTCGATGGCGGATATGGCGCATGGATCGCGACCAACCGCCCCTCGTCAAACCATGTCGCCACGCGCGCTGCTCGTGCTGGAGATGTCGTTCTGACGACAGGGCGTATGCCGACCATCAGCGCCGAACAGGCCGCAGCTCTAGCGACGCAATCCGCATTGCTGGATGCTCGGCCACGCACGGCCTATATCGGCGATCCCGCCAAACCGGGCACCGGACATATTCCCGGAGCAATTCACGCGGCTGCGGGCGACAACATCGCCGACGGAAAATTCAGACCGAACGACGAATTACACGCTCGTTTTTCGTCCCTTGGAGCAGACGGATCGAAGAAAATCGGGGTCTATTGCGGCAGCGGCAATGCGGCTGCGCATGCCGTCGCTGCCATGTGCGCGGTCGGGCTCAAGCCCGCGCTTTATGTCGGTTCGTGGTCGGCATGGAGCGCCGATCCGTCTCATCCTGTAGCAACGGGTCCTGAGCCCGGGTAGGGCGGGCGTCGTCGCGATTGCGCCTGGTGTGCGCTGCCGCGGCAAAATCCACTTAGTGCAAGAAAGTCTTGCGGAGACTTTCCTTCTTGCCGTCGTGCAGCCAGGTGATGTCGTAAACGCGCCAGTCATTCTTGGCCCGGACGAGATCAAGCACGACGGTCATCGCCTCGCTTTGATTGACGAATTTGACGGTGGCCTTCGCCGTACCGGCGGCGGCGTCGCTCACGGCAATGTCGAAAGCGCCGACATCCCAATCCTGCGCGTCGAGGAACGGATCGAAATCGAGTAGCCCGACCTCGTTGCGCCGGGCGGCGGCCTTCTGATCGTTGGCCATCGCTGCTGCCAGCGTGGCCTCGAAATAGCGCCGGATGATGCGCTCGTTCTCGAGCGGCACGCCTTTGGCATCCTTGCCCTTGTACGCGCTATAGATCGCCGTGACGAAGGCGGTAGCCCCCGGATCGGCGGCGAAGGCCCGCCCGGCGGCGGCCATGCAGACGGCGCCGAGGATTATGGTGCGTCGAGACAGCATCGAACCTTGTGTCGGTCGGCAGGCCGGCTGGGTTCACGTGCGGCCGGGGGCCGGGCGAGGGCTTGCGTTGCTCCACGCCAAAGGGCATGTGAAACGCCGCCGACCGGCGCCTAGGAGTGTAGCTCAATGGCTAGAGCACCGGTCTCCAAAACCGGGGGTTGGGGGTTCGAGTCCCTCCACTCCTGCCAGGTCGGCCTCCGCTAAAGGCTTGGCGCGGCAAGCGGACTTTGGTTGCCGCTTGACGCTGCCGCCGGCCGGCAGTAGGAAGCTGCCATCGCCAGCGGCCCGGTGACGGATTTCCGCGGCGAGCATTTCCCCAAAAGGAACGGCGTTGCCGGTCTCGTCCTTCAAGTCGGGCGGGAAATGCCTATTTGGTACGAGCAATGGCGAAGATCAGTCCGTTCAAGTTCCTGCAGGAAGTGCGCGCCGAGGCGCAGAAGGTCACTTGGCCGACGCGCAAGGAGACCACCGTGACCACCATCATGGTGTTCGTCATGGTGGTCATCGCGTCGATCTTCTTTCTGCTGGCGGATCAGGTGATGCGGATCGCCGTCAGCTTCCTGCTCGGCATCAACAGTTGAGTGTTTTGGCGACCCAAATTCATGATGCGGATTTCATGACATGACGAACCGCTGGTACGCCGTCCACGCCTACTCGAACTTCGAGAACAAAGTGGCGGATTCGATCCGCGAGCAGGCCAAGCAGCGCGGGCTGTCCGACCTGTTCGAGGAGATTTTGGTCCCGAAGGAGAAGGTCATCGAGGTTCGACGCGGCCGCAAGGTCGATGCCGAGCGCAAATTCTTTCCCGGCTACGTGCTGGTGAAGATGCAGCTGACCGACGAGGCCTATCACCTGATCAAGAATACGCCGAAGGTGACCGGCTTCCTCGGTTCCGACAACAAGCCGATGCCGCTGTCGGAGGCCGAGGCGCAAAGGATCCTGCATCAGGTGCAAGAAGGCATCGAGCGGCCGAAGCCCTCGGTATCGTTCGAGGTCGGCGAGCAGGTCCGCGTCTCCGACGGCCCGTTCGCCTCGTTCAATGGCACCGTGGAAGAAGTCGACGAAGGCCGGTCGCGGCTCAAGGTCGCGGTCTCGATCTTCGGCCGCGCCACGCCGGTGGAGTTGGAATTCGGGCAGGTGGAAAAGCTGTGAAGCCGTCCGAGAAATTCGAGATGGACGATGCGGTTCGGGTGTGCGATGGCCCATTCACCTCGTTTCACGGTGTCGTCAAGGACGTGGACGAGGCCAGCTCGCGCCTGTCCGTTGCCGTGACTATCTACGGTCGTGTCGTAGCGGCGGACTTGGAATTCGGGCAGGTGCAGAGACTTTGAGCGTGTGAAGAGAGTGTGAAGTCGTGGGAGGTGAGGCGGTCGCCAGCCGTCAAGATCCGCACCACTAACAGGAGCAAAGCATGGCGAAGAAAATAACCGGTTACGTCAAATTGCAGGTGCCGGCGGGGGCGGCCAATCCGTCGCCGCCGATCGGCCCTGCGCTCGGCCAGCGCGGCCTCAACATCATGGAGTTCTGCAAGGCGTTCAACGCCCAGACCCAGAAGCTCGAGAAGGGCGCGCCGATCCCCGTCACCATCACGGTCTACGCCGACCGCTCGTTCACCTTCGAACTGCGCACGCCGCCGGTATCGCACTTCCTCAAGAAGGCGGCGAAACTCGAGAGCGGCTCGAAGGCGCCGGGCCGCGACGTAGCCGGCTCGGTGACCAAGGCGCAGGTGCGCGAGATCGCCGAGCAGAAGATGAAAGATTTGAACTGCGACACCATCGAGTCTGCCATGCGCATGGTCGAAGGGTCGGCGCGCTCGATGGGGCTGGAGGTGGTGTCATGACGCTTGGCAAACGCACGATCAAGGCGCGCGAAGGCGTCGACCGCGAGAAGCTCTATCCGCTCCAGGACGCGGTGAAGATGGTCAAGGAGCGCGCCAAGGCGAAGTTCGACGAGACCATCGAGATCGCCATGAATCTCGGCGTTGATCCGCGCCACGCCGACCAGATGGTGCGCGGCGTCGTCAACCTGCCGAACGGCTCCGGCCGCTCGGTGCGGGTGGCGGTGTTCGCGCGCGGCGCCAAGGCCGATGAGGCCAAGGCCGCGGGCGCCGATGTCGTCGGCGCCGAAGACTTGGTCGAGAAAGTGCAGGGCGGCGCCATCGACTTCGACCGCGTCGTCGCCACGCCCGATCTGATGCCGCTGGTCGGCCGCCTCGGCAAGGTTTTGGGCCCGCGCGGCCTGATGCCCAATCCCAAGGTCGGCACCGTGACCATGGACGTCACCAACGCGGTCAAAGGCGCCAAGGGAGGTTCCGTCGAATTCCGCGTCGAGAAGGCCGGCATCGTGCAGGCTGGAGTCGGCAAGGCTTCGTTCAGTGAAGAGAAACTGGTCGAGAACATCCGCGCCTTTGCTGAGGCCGTACAGAAATCGCGGCCGGCCGGCGCCAAGGGTCACTACATCAACCGCGTGGCGATCTCCTCGACCATGGGCCCGGGCGTGAAGGTCGTGCCGGCGAGTCTGTTCCCCGAATCGCAGCAGACGCATTGACTTGTCATTCCGGGGCGCGGGCTTTTGCCCGCGAGCCCGGAATCCATAGTCACTGTCGGTGCATATTCTGCACTGTCTGTGATTATGGATTCCGGACTTGCCGCTTTGCGGCAATCCGGAATGACGCGCGGAGCAGATTACGCCGCCGCTTGCTTGCCCCACAAAACCCCCGTCGCAATGCGCGCGCCTTCGGCGAGCGCTTTCAGCTTCGCCCACATGATGCTCGGGTGAACGCGGCGCGCGAACGGGCTTTGCGCAAAGCCGCAATCGGTGCCGCCCATGACGTTCTCGCGGCCGACGATTTTGGCGAGCCGCACGATGCGCTCGGCGACCAGCTCGGGATGCTCGACGATATTGGTGGCGTGGCTGATCACGCCGGGGATCAAGATTTTGCCGGGCGGCAGTTTCACGGTTTCCCAAACGCGCCATTCGTGGGCGTGGCGCGGATTGGCGGCTTCGAAGGAATAATGGCCGGCGCGCACTTGCAGCAACAGATCGATGATGTCTTTGAGCGGCACGTCGAAGGCGTGCGGGCCGTTCCAGCTGCCCCAACAAATGTGATAGCGCGAGCGCTCCTCGGGGATGCCTTTGAGCGCGTGATTGAGCGCGTCGACGCGCAGCTGCGCCCAGCGCAGGTAATCCGCGTTCGACATCGGCGGCACCATGCGCTCGTGCATATAGGGCAGGAAAGCATCGTCGACCTGCACATAGAGGCCGGCGTCGACGATGGCCTTGTATTCCTGGTGCAGCGCCTCGGCGAGCGCGGTCAAATAGGACTCTTCGTCCTTGTAATGCTCGACCTTGGCGCCCGGCAGCGCGCTCGCCGGCGCTACTACCGGCAGGAACGCGGCCAAGCCCGGATGCCTGTCCTTGGCCTTGGCGACGCCGGCCTTGAGATTCTTGATGTCGCGCAGAACCTGCCGGTCCGAATACTTGATCGGAGCGTTGACGACGACACGATTGCTGAGACGTTTGCCCAATCCCGTGGCGGCGTCGTATTCGGCATAGAACTCGGCGAACGCCTGGTGGTCGCGCCCGCCGCCCATGGACGCCATCGGGTCCTTGGCTTCCTCGGGCGTTGCCGGCCGCACCGCGATGCCGCTCAGCCGCTTGTGGACGTAGAATGCCCAGTTGGCGCCCTTGCTGAATTCGCCGTCGCTGACGATGTCGATGCCGGCTTCGGCCTGCTGGCGCACCACCTCGGCGACGGATTCGGTCAGGCAGGCCTCGAACGCCGCCTCGTCGTAGGGTTTGCCGTCTTCGATGGCGCGCCAGAATTCGATCAGTTTTGCTGGCCGGATCAGGCTGCCGACATGGGTGGTGAGGATACGATCGGTGTTGTGCGGCATGTCCTGGCCTCCCGGTATTTTGGCGGGATGCTATGCCGCTAACGTGCCGCGGCAAAGCGCCTGCGGAAGGTCGCGAATCCTCTTGGCAAAGCCGGCGCCGGGCGCTAAATAGACGCCATGGGCGTGCCGGCCCGGTTTGTCGGCGCGCCTTTGCACGTTTTTCAAAAACCACAAAAGCGAGGCATGGTCTTTAAGGCTATCCTGGATGGATTTCCTAAGAGCCAGCGGACCTTAGTGGCCTTTGTTAGCGTGTTCCTGTCCGAGACTGCCGGCGCCGGAAACGGCTTAATTCGCAAGAGCCTGCATAGACGGGTGAAGACCAAAGGGCAGGTTGCCCTTCGGTTCAAACCTCGATGGCCGGTCCAGCGCAAGCTTGGCCGGGGGCAGGATGCAAGACATCAACCCGGCGGTCCCGCATGCGGGCCGCCAACCGGAGAGAGCTGGTGGAACGCGCGGTAAAAGCTGAGCAGATCGCGAGCCTTGGCGAGGTTTTTAAGACCACCAAGGTCGTCGTCGTTGCTCATTATTCCGGGCTCACGGTCGCCCAAATGCAGACTCTGCGTCGGCAGATGAAGCAGGCGGGCGCCACCGTGAAGGTCGCGAAAAATCGCCTCGCCAAAATCGCTCTTGAAGGCTCCGACGTCGCCTCGATCGGCTCCCTGCTGAAGGGACCGACCCTGATCGCCTTCTCCGGCGATCCGGTGGCGGCGCCCAAGGCCGCCGTCGACTTCGCCAAGACCCACGAACGGTTCGTGATCATCGGCGGAGCGATGGGCAAGACCGCGCTCGACCCGAACGGCGTCAAGGCGCTCGCCGCCTTGCCCTCGCTCGACGAGCTCCGGGCGAAACTCGTCGGCCTGATCCAGGCGCCGGCGACCAAGATCGCCCAGGTGGTCAATGCCCCTGCCGCCAAGGTCGCCCGTGTCGTTGCGGCCTACGCCGCAAAGAGCGGGGAAGGGGCGGCTGCCGCCTAAGACTGCCCAATTCAAAGGTTCGAACCGAAGGACAAACTTCATGGCTGATCTGCAGAAAATCGTCGACGACCTTTCCGGTCTTACAGTTCTCGAGGCCGCGGAACTCGCCAAATTGCTCGAAGAGAAGTGGGGCGTCTCGGCCGCCGCCGCGGTTGCGGTTGCTGCCGGTCCCGCGGCTGCCGCGGCCCCCGCGGCCGAGGAAAAGACCGAGTTCACGGTCGTTCTCGCCGCTGCCGGCGAGAAGAAGATCGAGGTCATCAAGGAAGTTCGCGCCATTACCGGGCTGGGCCTCAAAGAGGCCAAGGACTTGGTCGAGGGCGCGCCCAAGCCGGTCAAGGAAGGCGTCAACAAGGACGAGGCCGCCAAGATCAAGGCGACCCTCGAAAAGGTTGGTGCCAAGGTTGAGCTTAAGTAAGGAATGCTTACTTAAACGAAATCCCCGGCGCGGCGGAGCGGTAGCATCGGGGACCGCGTAAAAAAAATTCTGTGATTTCAGGGCCTAGGCCCTGGAATCACCGAGTTTGCCAGGTAACGGCGAATGTGGCGCGTGATTCGGACATTTGGCCGAATCACCGGAGAATAAGGCGCTGACGCCTGTCCGGACGGTCGCGATGGATTGCGGCCTTTCGGAGAGTCGCCTTGATCGCCTCGGTACCTCGACCTCCTGGATGCCGGTCCAGTGGGTTCGAGCGTTATGGCTTGAGCATGGCGGCTCAAGTCCGGATCGATTGAGCGAGAGGACATGATGGCGCAGACGTTTATCGGTCGGAAGCGCGTACGGAAGTTTTTCGGAAAAATCGAAGAAGTCGCGGAGATGCCGAACCTCATCGAGGTTCAGAAGGCGTCCTACGACCAATTCCTGCTGGTGGTGGAGCCGCACGGCGGCCGGCCCAACGAGGGCCTGCAAGCCGTCTTCAAGTCGGTGTTCCCGATCTCGGATTTTTCCTCTACCTCGATGCTGGAATTCGTCAAATACGAATTCGAGCCGCCGAAATACGACGTCGACGAGTGCCGCCAGCGCGGCATGACCTACGCCGCGCCGCTCAAGGTGACGCTGCGGCTCATCGTGTTCGATATCGACGAAGAGACCGGCGCCAAGTCGGTGAAGGACATCAAAGAGCAGGATGTCTACATGGGCGACATTCCGCTCATGACCAACAACGGCACCTTCGTCGTCAACGGCACCGAGCGCGTCATCGTCTCGCAGATGCATCGCTCGCCCGGCGTGTTCTTCGATCACGACAAGGGCAAGACCCATTCCTCGGGCAAGCTGTTGTTCGCCGCCCGCATCATTCCCTATCGCGGCTCCTGGCTCGACATCGAGTTCGACGCCAAGGACATCGTGCATGCCCGTGTCGACCGGCGGCGGAAGATTCCGGTCACCTCGCTGCTCTATGCGCTCGGCATGAGCGGCGAAGAGATCCTCAACACCTTTTACAAGCAGGTGCCGTATAAGCGCACCAAGGACGGCTGGCGCGTGCCGTTCGATGCCAACCGGCTGCGTGGCTACAAGGCGGTCGCCGACCTGGTCGACGCCGACACCGGCAAAGTCGTGCTCGAGGCCGGCAAGAAGCTCTCCGTGCGCCAGGCGCGCCAGCTCGCCGAAAAGGGGCTGAAAGCGCTACGCATGACCGACGAGGAGTTGATCGGCCATTACATCGCCGAAGACCTCGTCAATCCCAAGACCGGCGAAATCTATGCCGAAGCCGGCGAGGAGATCACCGAGAAGAATCTCAAAGTTCTCAACGAGCAAGGCTACAAGGAGCTGCCGCTCCTGAACATCGACCATGTCAATGTCGGCGCCTATATCCGCAACACGCTGGCGATCGACAAGAACATGACGCGCGAGGACGCGCTGTTCGACATCTACCGCGTCATGCGTCCCGGCGAGCCGCCGACGCTCGATACCGCGCAAAACATGTTCAACTCGCTGTTCTTCGATCCGGAGCGTTACGACCTGTCCGCGGTCGGCCGGGTCAAGATGAACATGCGGCTCGATCTCACCGTCGAGGACACCGTGCGCATCCTGCGCAAGGACGACATTATCGCGGTGATCCGCACGCTGGTCGACCTGCGCGACGGCAAAGGCGAAATCGACGATATCGATCATCTTGGCAACAGACGCGTGCGTTCGGTCGGCGAGCTGATGGAAAATCAGTATCGCATCGGCCTACTGCGCATGGAGCGCGCCATCAAGGAGCGCATGTCATCGGTCGATATCGACACGGTGATGCCGCAGGATCTGATCAACGCCAAGCCGGCGGCGGCCGCGGTGCGCGAGTTCTTCGGCTCGTCGCAGCTCTCCCAGTTCATGGATCAGACCAATCCGCTGTCTGAGATCACCCACAAGCGGCGTCTGTCCGCGCTCGGCCCGGGCGGCCTTACCCGCGAACGGGCGGGCTTCGAAGTGCGCGACGTGCACCCGACCCATTACGGCCGCATCTGCCCGATCGAGACGCCGGAAGGGCCGAATATCGGCCTGATCAATTCGCTCGCGACCTATGCGCGGGTGAACAAATACGGCTTCGTCGAGACGCCCTATCGCAAGGTGAAGGACGGCCGCGTCACTGACGAGGTCATCTATCTCTCGGCGATGGAGGAGGGCCGCTATACGGTCGCCCAGGCGAACTCCGCAATCGACGCCAAGGGCCGCTTCACCGACGACCTCGTCGTGGTACGCCATGCCGGCGACGTCCAGCTCATTCCGCCGGACAAGGTCGACTTCATGGACGTGTCGCCGAAGCAGCTCGTCTCGGTTGCCGCGGCGCTCATCCCGTTCCTCGAGAACGATGACGCCAACCGGGCGCTGATGGGCTCCAACATGCAGCGCCAGGCGGTGCCGCTGGTGCATGCCGAGGCGCCGTTCGTCGGCACCGGCATGGAGGGCGTCGTTGCGCGTGACTCGGGTGCTGCCATCGCCGCGCGCCGCACCGGCGTGGTCGATCAGGTCGACGCCACGCGTATTGTTATTCGAGCGACCGATGAGCCCGATCCGACCAAGCCGGGCGTCGACATCTATCGGCTGATGAAGTTCCAGCGCTCCAACCAGAACACCTGCATCAACCAGCGGCCGCTGGTAAAAGTGGGCGATCAGGTCAAGAAGAGCGACATCATCGCCGACGGGCCGTCGACCGATCTCGGCGAGCTCGCGCTCGGCCGCAACGCGCTGGTCGCGTTCATGCCGTGGAACGGCTACAACTTCGAGGACTCGATCCTCCTGTCCGAACGCATCGTCAAGGATGACGTCTTCACCTCGATCCATATCGAGGAATTCGAAGTGATGGCGCGCGACACCAAGCTCGGGCCGGAGGAAATCACCCGCGACATTCCGAACGTGTCGGAAGAGACGCTGAAAAACCTCGACGAAGCCGGCATCGTCTATATCGGCGCCGAAGTCCGCGCCGGCGACATCCTGGTCGGCAAGATCACGCCGAAGGGCGAGAGCCCGATGACGCCGGAGGAAAAGCTTCTCCGCGCCATCTTCGGCGAGAAGGCCTCCGACGTGCGCGACACGTCGTTGCGCGTGCCGCCGGGCGTGCAGGGCACCATCGTGGAAGTGCGGGTGTTCAACCGCCATGGCGTCGAGAAGGACGAGCGCGCGCTCGCCATCGAGCGTGAGGAGATCGAACGGCTCGCCAAGGACCGCGACGACGAGCAAGCGATCCTCGACCGCAACGTCTATGGCCGTCTCTCCGAGCTGCTCGAGAACCGGCAAGGCATTGCCGGGCCGAAGGGTTTCAAGAAAGACACCAAGATCACGCGCGCGGTGCTCGACGAATATCCGCGCTCGCAATGGTGGCTGTTCGCTTCGCCCAACGACAAGATCATGGCGGAGATCGAAGCCATCCGGAAGCAATACGACGAGTCGAAGAAGCGGCTCGAACAGCGCTTCCTCGACAAGGTCGAGAAGCTGCAGCGCGGCGACGAATTGCCTCCCGGCGTCATGAAGATGGTCAAGGTCTTCGTCGCCGTGAAGCGCAAGATCCAGCCCGGCGACAAGATGGCCGGACGCCACGGCAACAAGGGCGTGGTGTCGAAGATCGTGCCGATCGAGGACATGCCGTTCCTCGCCGACGGCACGCAAGTCGACATCGTGCTCAATCCGCTCGGCGTGCCGAGCCGCATGAATGTCGGCCAGATCCTGGAGACCCATCTGGGTTGGGCCTGCGCCGGCCTCGGCATCAAGATCGGCAATGCCGTCGATCTCTATCACGGCAAGCGCGATCCGAAGCCCCTCAAGGAACTGCTGCGGAAGATCTACGGCGAGGATGAGACCATCAAGTCGCTCGACGACAAGGGTCTCATAGAGCTCGGCACTAATCTGCGCCACGGCGTGCCGATCTCAACGCCGGTGTTCGACGGAGCGAAGGAGGCCGACATTGAGCACATGCTCGACCTCGCCGGCCTCGATCACTCCGGCCAGGTGACGCTCTATGACGGCCGCACCGGCGACTCGTTCGATCGCAAGGTCACGGTCGGCCACATCTATATGCTGAAGCTGCACCACCTGGTGGACGACAAGATCCACGCCCGCTCTATCGGCCCCTACAGCCTGGTCACCCAGCAGCCGCTGGGCGGCAAGGCCCAGTTCGGCGGCCAGCGTTTCGGCGAAATGGAGGTCTGGGCGCTCGAAGCCTACGGCGCCGCCTACACGCTGCAGGAAATGCTGACGGTGAAGTCCGACGACGTCGCCGGCCGCACCAAAGTGTACGAGGCGATCGTGCGCGGCGACGACACGTTCGAAGCCGGTATCCCGGAAAGCTTCAACGTGCTGGTCAAGGAAATGCGCTCGCTCGGCCTCAACGTCGACCTGCACAATTCCAAGCAGCAGCGCGGCGGTGACGGCGTCGCCGAGGCAGCCGAGTAAGACCTTTCCCTTCCCCGCAGTCGGGGGAGGGAACACCCAATTTAACCGACCCGCGGAGCGACGGCTCCAACGGCGTCGAGGAGAAGACGATGAACCAAGAACTGATGAATCTTTTCAGCCCGCAGGTCCCGACTCAGGTCTTCGACCAGATTCGGATTTCGATCGCGAGCCCCGACAAGATTCTGTCCTGGTCCTACGGCGAGATCAAAAAGCCTGAGACCATCAACTATCGCACCTTCAAGCCCGAGCGCGACGGCCTGTTCTGCGCGCGCATCTTTGGGCCGATCAAGGACTACGAGTGCTTGTGCGGCAAGTACAAGCGCATGAAGTACAAGGGCATCATTTGCGAGAAGTGCTCGGTCGAAGTCACGCTGTCGCGGGTGCGGCGCGAGCGCATGGGCCATATCGAGCTCGCGGCGCCGGTGGCGCATATCTGGTTCTTGAAGTCGCTGCCGTCGCGCATCGGCCTCCTCCTCGACATGACGCTCAAGGATCTCGAGCGCATTCTTTATTTCGAGCATTACGTCGTGCTCGAGCCCGGCCTGACCCCGCTCAAGGACCGCCAGCTGCTCAGCGAGGACGATTACGTCAAGGCGCAGGACCAGTTCGGCGCCGACAGCTTCACCGCCATGATCGGCGCCGAAGCGATCCGCGAAATGCTCAAAGCGCTCGATCTCGAGAAGATGGCGGCCGATCTGCGCCAGGAGATCATCGAATCGACGTCCGAGCTCAAGCCGAAGAAGCTCGCCAAGCGGCTTAAGCTGATCGAGGCGTTCACCCAGTCTAACAACAAGCCGGAGTGGATGATCCTCACCCACGTGCCGGTGATCCCGCCGGACCTGCGCCCGCTGGTGCCGCTCGACGGCGGCCGCTTCGCCACGTCCGACCTCAACGATCTCTACCGGCGCGTCATCAACCGCAACAACCGTCTGAAGCGGCTGATCGAGCTGCGCGCGCCCGACATCATCATCCGCAACGAGAAGCGGATGCTCCAAGAGGCGGTCGACGCATTGTTCGACAACGGTCGCCGCGGCCGCGTCATCACCGGCGCCAACAAGCGGCCGCTGAAGTCGCTCGCCGACATGCTCAAGGGCAAGCAGGGCCGCTTCCGGCAGAACCTGCTCGGCAAGCGCGTCGACTATTCCGGCCGTTCGGTGATCGTGGTCGGCCCGGAATTGAAGCTGCACCAGTGCGGCCTGCCGAAGAAGATGGCGCTGGAGCTGTTCAAGCCGTTCATCTATTCGCGCCTTGACGCAAAAGGCCTGTCGACCACGGTCAAGCAGGCCAAGAAGCTCGTCGAGAAGGAGAAGCCCGAGGTTTGGGATATCCTCGACGAGGTGATCCGCGAGCATCCGGTGCTGCTCAACCGCGCGCCGACCTTGCATCGCCTCGGCATCCAGGCGTTCGAGCCGGTGCTGATCGAAGGCAAGGCGATCCAGCTGCATCCGCTGGTTTGCGCGGCGTTCAACGCCGACTTCGACGGCGACCAAATGGCGGTCCACGTGCCGCTGTCGCTCGAGGCGCAGCTCGAAGCGCGCGTGCTTATGATGTCGACCAACAACATCCTGCATCCGGCCAACGGCCAGCCCATCATCGTGCCGTCGCAGGACATCGTGCTCGGCCTCTACTACCTTTCGATCATGACCGACAACGGCCCGGGGCAATGGAAGCTCGACCTGCACTCGGAGGAAGAGCTCAAAAAGGACCCGAAGAAGTTCAACGCCGTACAGGGCTTCTATCGCGAAACCAGCGAAGTCGAGCAGGCGTTGCAGCAGAAGGCCGTCGGGCTGCACAGCAAGATCAAGTATCGCTGGAGCGGTGTCGGCGAGGACGGCAAGCCGGTGTCGCGCTGGTATGAGACGACGCCGGGGCGTGTCATTCTCGGCTCGGTGCTGCCGAAGCTGGCAAAGACGCCGTTTGACATCGCAAACAAGCTGATGACCAAGCGCGAAATCTCCTCGATGATTGACACGGTGTATCGCCACTGCGGTCAGAAGGAGACCGTGATCTTCTGCGACCGCGTCATGGCGCTCGGTTTCCATCACGCGTTCAAGGCCGGCATCTCGTTCGGCAAGGACGACATGGTGGTGCCGCACTCCAAGAAGGCGACCGTCGAGAAGACACGCGACCTCGTCAAGGAGTTCGAGCAGCAATACAACGACGGCCTCATCACCCAGGGCGAGAAATACAACAAGGTGGTCGATGCCTGGTCGAAGTGCACCGAAACCATCGCCGAAGCGATGATGAAGGAGATCTCGACGTCGCGGCCCGCGGCGGAGAAGGGCCAGGAAGCCCAGGTCAACTCGATCTTCATGATGGCGCATTCCGGCGCGCGCGGCTCGCCGGCGCAGATGCGCCAGCTCGCCGGCATGCGCGGCCTGATGGCGAAGCCGTCCGGAGAGATCATCGAGAGCCCGATCATCTCCAACTTCAAGGAAGGCCTTTCGGTGCTCGAGTACTTCAACTCGACTCACGGCGCCCGCAAGGGTCTTGCCGACACCGCGTTGAAGACGGCGAACTCCGGCTATCTGACGCGGCGCCTGGTCGACGTGGCGCAGGACTGCATCATCACCGATGTGGACTGCGGCACGACGCGCGGCATCAAGGTGCGGGCGATCATCGACGCCGGCACAGTCGTCGCCTCGCTGGCAAGCCGCATCCTCGGCCGCACCACGGCTGAGGACGTGCGCGACCCGTCGGGTAGCGAAGTCCTGGTGCCGAACGCGACCTTGCTCGAGGAGCCGCACGTCGAGAAGCTGGTCAATGCCGGCGTGCAGGAGATCAAGATCCGCTCTGTGCTCACCTGCGAGACCGGCAGCGGCGTCTGCGGCCTGTGCTACGGGCGCGATCTCGCCCGCGGCACACCGGTCAATATGGGCGAGGCGGTGGGCGTCATCGCTGCCCAGTCGATCGGCGAGCCGGGCACCCAGCTCACCATGCGCACGTTCCATATCGGCGGCGCAGCGCAGATCTCCGAGCAGTCGTTCGTCGAGTCGAACTTCGAAGGCACCATCAAGATCAAGAACCGCAATGTCGCCAAGAATTCGGACGGCGACTTGATCGCGATGAGCCGCAACCTCATCGTTGCCGTCACCGATCCCGACGGCACCGAGCGCGCCGTGCATCGCATTACCTACGGTGCGCGGCTGAAGGTCGACGAAGGCGATCACATCAAGCGCGGCCAGCGCATCGCCGAGTGGGACCCGTATACCCGGCCGATCCTCACCGAGGTCGACGGCGTTGTCGGCTACGAGGACCTGGTCGAAGGTCAGTCGTTGACCGAGACGCTCGACGAGTCGACCGGCATCGCCAAGCGCGTGGTCATCGATTGGCGCTCGGGCTCCGCCCGCGGCCAGCAGGACCTGCGTCCGGCTTTGGTGATCAAGGGCAAGGACGGCAAGATCCTCAAGCTCAGCCGCGGCGGCGACGCCCGCTACACGCTGGCGGTCGACGCCATCATCTCGGTCGATCCAGGCGCCAAGATGAAGGCGGGCGACGTCATCGCCCGTATTCCCACCGAAAGCGCCAAGACCCGCGACATCACCGGCGGTCTGCCGCGCGTCGCCGAATTGTTCGAGGCCCGGCGGCCCAAGGAATCTGCGGTCATTGCGGAAATTTCCGGCACGGTGCGCTTCGGCCGCGACTACAAGAACAAGCGGCGGATCACCATCGAGCCAGCGAGCAAGGACGAGGAGCCGAGGGAGTATCTCGTCGCCAAGGGCAAGCACATCCACTTGCAGGATGGCGATCTCATCGAGAAGGGCGACTATATCGTCGAGGGCAACCCGGCGCCGCACGACATCCTGGCGATCAAAGGGGTCGAGGAGCTGGCCGGCTACCTCGTCAACGAAATCCAGGACGTCTATCGGCTGCAGGGCGTCGCCATCAACGACAAGCACATCGAAGTGATCGTGCGGCAGATGCTGCAGAAGGTCGAGATCGACGAGTCCGGCGAGACCGATCTGATCCAGGGCGAGCAGGTCGACAAGATCGAGTTCGACGAGGTCAACGCCCGGGCGGCGGAGGAAGGCAAGAAGCCGGCGACCGCGCATCCGGTGCTGCTCGGCATCACCAAGGCTTCGCTGCAGACACGCTCGTTCATCTCGGCGGCTTCGTTCCAGGAGACGACGCGGGTGCTGACCGAGGCTGCGGTGAGCGGCAAGGCCGACACGCTCGACGGTCTCAAGGAGAACGTCATTGTCGGCCGCCTGATCCCGGCCGGGACCGGCGCCATGATGAACCGGCTGCGCGAGGTCGCCGTCAAGCGCGACCAGCTCATCCTCGCCGAGCGCGAGAAGGAGGCGGCCGCAAAGGCGGCGGCTGCGGCTGCCGCCGAACCGGCGGCGCTGCCGGCGGCGGAGTAAGAGCCGCGGGCTATAGCAAATTACGGGAAGGCCGCCATTTCGGCGGCCTTTTCGTTTTATGCGCCGCGCATATGTTCGCTAGGCTCAACGGCAATGTCGGCGACGCACAGATCAAAAGGGGGCGGCGATGAGCACAATTCTGGTGACCGGCGGGTCGGGCTTCATCGCCAGTCATTGCATCCTGCAACTACTTGCCGCGGGCTATCAGGTGCGCACAACGGTGCGCAGCTTGAAGCGCGAGGCCGACGTGCGCGCCTTGCTCAGGCAAGGCGGCGCCGAGCCGGACGATCGCTTGTCCTTTGTCGTCGCCGACCTCGAAAGCGACGCCGGCTGGCCGGATGCGGTCGCTGGCTGCGAGTATGTGCTGCATGTCGCCTCGCCATTGCCGGCGAATGTCCCCAAGGACGAGAACGAGCTGATCGTGCCGGCGCGCGACGGTGCGCTGGGGGTGCCGCGCGCCGCGCGCGACGCCGGCGTCAAGCGCGTGGTGCTGACCTCCTCATTCGCGGCGATCGGCTACGGCCATAAGCCGCAGCAGACGCCGTTCAA
>JBEKKM010000075.1:0-21864 GCA_050010715.1 Xanthobacteraceae bacterium
GCCGTACTCGCCGTTGCGCTCGCGCTCATCACGCCGGCGACCGCGGCGCGGCCGCCGAGCGCAGCGCTCAACTCGACCGAAGGAATTTTGCGATGGATCAACGCCTATCGCGACAAGCCCGATCCTGACGGCCTTCCTGTCGTCGTTCGCACGCTCGGCACGCTACAGGCCTTCAAGGACGCCGAAACCTCCGGCGCCTATGTCGGCTTCATTGCCGGCGTGCTGGGCGCGAATCCGGGCCGCGCTGAAAATCTGATCGCCAAGATGCTTGTGATCGATCCCGCCGACCATTGGGTACTGGTGCGCGCCATCGCCTATTCCGGCTTGCCGAACTGGAAGGACTTGCTGAGCACCTTTGCCGACCGCATGCCGATGCGCCGCGCCATGATCGACAAATATCTCGACGGCACGCTGCCGACGCTGGACCAGATCGATTACGAATCCAAGAAGCCCGGCATGATGGACAAGGTGAAAGTCGTTCTGCAGCTCACCGACGGGCGCGACAAGCCGGTGATGCTGGAGCCGAGTCCAGAGCTGATCGACGTTCTGTGGGGCGGCTACCTCGCCACCGGCACCTATACCTCGATCGGGCGCATCATCAAGCTGTTGCCGCTCGCCAACGACAAGGACAATGTCGACAACCTGACCGCCGGCAGCGCCGCCAAATTCACGCTGGCCAGCAATGCGGTGCGCGATCTCAACCTGCTCAACATGCTGAAATGGGCGGCCAAGCGCCAACCCAAGGAGGTCACCGTCGTGCTCGACGACGTGATCGAGACCGCCGACACCGTCGACACCACGCGGATGCGCAAGGAATCGCTCGCCGCTATCGACGAGCTCAAGCAGAAAGGCCCGAACTCAAAGCGCGAGCTGAGCGGCTGGAGCCAGGTTGGCGCCGGTGCGCTGTCGATGGGCTGCGTCGTGGCGGCAGCCACCGGGCAGATCGAACTGGGCATACCTTGCGTGATCGGCGGCGCCGCCTATTCGGCGGGCGTGCAGTACATTTCGCACTGACGAGCGGCAAATATCGGCGGCGGCGATGACAGCCGCGCTAAAGCGCGGCCGTTCTGCCTTCACTGATAGGTGCGATCGATGCCGGCCTGCGCCAGCAGCTCCGACAACCGCCGGCGTGCATGAAACATGCGCGTCTTCACGGTGTTCTCCGGCACGCCCAGGATCTCGGCGACTTCGTTGATCGGCTTGTCCTGGTAGTAGGCGAGATCGATGATTTCCCGGTGCACCAGCGACAGATGGCTCAAGCACTGGCGCATGATGGCGACCCGGTCCTTCTTTTGGACGGCGATCTCGGGATCGTCAGCCATATCCGGAATGGCGGCGGCCTGATCTTCATCAAGCTCGTCGTCCTTGCGGCGGCGCAGCGCGGAAAGCGCCTTGAAGCGCGCGATCGCCAGGATCCACGTCGACACCCGGCTGTTGCCCTGAAACTGGTGGGCATTGCGCCACACGTCGAAGAACACTTCGCTGACCAGGTCCTCGGCATGCGCCTCGTCACCGACCAGGCGGAGCAGGAACCTGAAGGTTTGCACGTGGTGCCGGGCGTACAGCACCTTCATCGCCAGCTTGTCGCCTGCGGCGATGCGTTCGAGTAAATCCGCGTCATCGCGTTGTTTCGCCGCGATGGCTGGGTTGTCGGTGAGTGCCTTTGGTTGAGTGAGACCGCGCCCCTGAACGGCATTCGCCACCGCTCCGACCGCGAATTCATGACCTAAACTTGCCGTGATCGTATTCATTTTAGTCCCCCGTTACCGCTTATTTCTTATGGGGGCAGCGTAAAATTCTTAACGGATGCTTAACCATTCTACATTTGTAAATTTGGGCTAGCTGAAGTGAGGAGCCATCCTATACGTCCGTATAGAATCGCGGTCCCGCGGGGCCTAAGCGGCCCACGCGCGGCGGCAGATATCTTGGGAAGTGACGAAAGCGGAATCTACACGGCCGGGGCCGGCCAACCGCCGCTACGCTGATCCAGCAACTGAACTACCAAGGGCCTTATCGAGGCATTCGATCAGGCTATCCTCGCTGAACGGTTTGCGCAGAAAACCGAAAGCGCCCGCATCCAAGACTCGGTCGCGGACCCTTTCGTCGAAATAGGCGGTCATGAATATGACCGGCGTAGAGTGGCCGTTGGCTATCAAACGGGCCTGCAGATCGGCTCCGCTCATGCCCGGCATGTGCAGATCGGTGATGACGCACGACGATTCCCAAATATCGCCGGAACGCAGATATTCCTCGGCAGAGGAAAACGTCGTGGCTGTGTAGCCTAGCGATTTAATGAGGCTTTTCGTGGCCTCACGGACGGATTCATCGTCGTCGATTATTGATATCACGGGAGCTTTTGCCAATTGTTGTACCCTTGCACGCATCGATACCGAACTCGTGCCCCGTCAGCCACTGTACATGCGAAAGGTTTGTGTATCCGTTCGCGGCGTTGAATTATACTTGTGTATAGGTTGTCATTTGCCGCGGCGAACGCCCAGCGCGTCCGCCATCCGCACCAATTCGGCAAGCGATTTCGCGTTCATCTTGCGCATGACATTGCCGCGGTGAACTTTCACGGTGATCTCGCTGACCTTGAGTTCGCCGGCAATCTGCTTGTTCATCAGACCTGCGGTGACGTAACCCATGATCTCCTGCTCGCGCGGCGTGAGCGCGTCGAAGCTTGCCTTCAGCTTGGAGATGTCGCCCGCGCTTTTGCGCCGGTTGCGGTCCTGCTCCAGGCCGATTTGCACGGCATCCAGCATGTCCTGATCGCGAAACGGTTTTGGCAGGAATTCCACCGCGCCCGCCTTCATCGCCCGCACCGTCATCGGAATATCGCCGTGGCCGGTCATGAAAACGATCGGAATATGGATATTGGCCTTGGCGAGTTCGGCCTGGAAATCGAGACCGCTCAGGCCCGGCAATCGGACATCGAGCACCAGGCAACTCGGGCCGTCCGGCGCGCCGCTTTGCAGAAATTCCTGGGCCGAGCCGAATGTCTTGACCTGTAAGCCGACCGAACGGAACAGGCTCGAGAGCGCCTCCCGCAGCGGCGCATCGTCGTCGATCACCAGCACGATCGGTTGCGCTTCGGCGTTCATGCGACACCCGGCATTCCGGCAGGCAGGACGATGCGAAACGCCGAGCCGCGCGGCTCGGCCGGGGCGACCGAAAGGTGGCCTTTGTGACGCTCGATGATCAGCCGGCAAATGGCCAAGCCCAATCCCAGACCGTTCGGCTTCGTCGTGATGAAGGCGTCGAATATGGTCTTGAGATGCTTCGGATCGATGCCCGGGCCGGAGTCTTCCACCGCTACAATGATGGCATTGCCGCCGTGCCGCTCGGCACGCACGCGCAGGATTCGATCATCCCCGTCGACGGCGTCCATGGCCTCGATCGCGTTGTGCACCAGGTTGATGAAGACCTCCTGCAATTGACCGCGATGGCCCATGACGAACGGCAATTCCGACTTCAGCTCGGCCTGCGTAGTGATGCGGCGATCTTTCAGCTCTTCGCGCAGCGCCTGCAGCACGCCGAGCGCCAGCTCATTTACGTCGATCGGCTCGTGACCCTGATCGGCTTTGCCGAACAAGGTACGGATATTGTCAAAAACCTGGCTGGCGCGATGACTGTCCTTGACCATCCGCTGCAAAGCCAGCCGCGCCTCCTCGATATTGGGCGGTGTATGGCCGAGAAATCGCAACGCCGCGCCGCCGTTGGAGGAGATGCCGGCCAGCGGCTGCCGCACTTCGTGTCCGATCGACGCCGCCATCGCCTCGAGATTCATGAGCTTGTTGTCCCGCTCGCGCTGCAGATCAGCCACCGAGCGGCCGAGCTCATCGGTGCGCTGGCGCAGCTCGTTCAGCAGCCGGGCATTTTCAACGGCGATAACGGCTTGGGCGGCAAAATTCTGAACGATTTCGATCTGCTTTTCGGTGAAGGGACGAACTTCCCGACGGCCGACCGTGAACGAGCCGACCAGCTCGCTGTCCTTGAACATTGGCACCGCCAAGGTCGTGCGCACGCCGGCGAGCTCGACGGCGGCAACCGTGGTCGGGCTGCGCGCGGCATAAGCCCGATCCGCGGCCAGGTCGGGGATGTGGACGAGCGCTTTGTGCAGCAGCAGACGGCCGCTCGCGGAATTCTCGTCGGAGCGGTACGGCGCGAGCTTGCGCGCTTCTGCAAAAGCCGGCGGCATGTTGTGGGTGGCGACGAGCTGCAGGATTTCGCCGTCCCAGCGGTTGATGGCGCCGTTGGCGGCGACGCAGATCCGAACCGCATTGGCCAGGATGGTTTCAAAGACCCGCTCCAGGTCGCCGGTGGAGCTGGCGATGACGCGGAGCACCTCGGAGGTCGCCTTCTGCAGCTCCGACGCCTCGTTGAGCTCGCGCCTGAGCCGCACGATCTTTGCCGTCGGGCCAGGCGCAGAGGAGCGGCGACGCCGCGCCGATTTTCGCGCATGGATACGCTTCGGCGCCGTTTTGCGGCGTCGCGAGTCGTCCCCTGTTTTGGAGTGCCGTCGCATTGCCTCCCCCGAGGCTCTAGGCCGACATCGTAGCGAGTCGGGCTGCCTGAGTGGAAGTGGCTGGTTGTCAGGTCGCAGACGATGCCGGCAATGGGCCGTTTGCGGTGGCCGGCCTGGTCAGAATCCCTTATGATTCTGCCGGTTAGAGCCGAGCACACTGGCACCGGGAGCCATGATCTGAGGGCATCCCCAGGCCGGCCAAAGCATGCGGCTTGGCACTTTTTCAGTTCGACAGGGCCAGCAGCTGCCCTTCAACTGCGGCAAGCGCGCGTTCCGGCTCGACCCAGACGAAGTCCGGCAGCTGATTGCGAAACCAGGTCGCCTGCCGCTTGGTGTATTGGCGGGTGTCGCGTTTGCCGCCCTCGACGGCTGCGGCAAGGGCAATCTCGCCGTTGAGGTGGCGGATGAGCCACGGCACGCCGTGCGCCTTCATCGCCGGCAGAGTGGGATCGAGATGGCGCCCGGCGAGCGCGCGTACCTCGTCCAAGGCGCCCGCCGCCATCATGGCGTCGAAGCGGGCGTCGATGCGCCGCAACAGCGCGTCACGATCGGGCATGAGAAAGACTTTTGCGGCCAGCGCCGCATCGACACGGGCCGGCATATTCGCTTCGTGCCACAACACCAGCGAGCGTCCGGTCGCCAGAATCACCTCGAGCGCACGGGTGACGCGGGAACGGTCACCGGGCATGAGCCGCGCCGCCGCGGCAGGATCAAGCCGCATCAGTTCGGCATGCAAGGCCTCGACGCCGTCGCTGGCGAGGCGACCGCGCACGTCGTTGCGGATTTGCGCCGGGATCGGCGGCACTGCGGCAAGCCCTTGGGTCAGCGCACTGAAATAGAGCCCGGTGCCGCCAACGACGATGACGGCACGCGCTTCGCGTTGCGCCGCCGCGAGCACGTCGGCGACCTCGGTGCACCAACGGCCGACCGAAAAATTCTCCGCCGCGTCGACATGGCCGTAAAGGCGATGCGGCACCCGTGCCTCTTCGTCCGGCGTCGGCCGCGCGGTAATGATGCGCAGGTCACGGTAGACCTGCATGGAATCGGCATTGATGATCGTCCCGCCGAGCTTTTCGGCGAGCCCAAGCGCCAATGCCGACTTGCCGCTCGCGGTCGGCCCTGCGATGAGAATGGTCTCGATTTTGCGCACCGGCTTGACGTAGTGCGTTTTTACGCCAATTAAAATCCCGGAAACAGCAACACTTGGCTTTGTGGCAGACTGGATTGGATCATACTTGATTGGAGCCAATGTGCTGCGGTCGAACGTTCGCCCGAAAAAGTCGGCGGCGAGTGGCTATTCAAAGCGACGCGCATCCCGATCAAGGCGCTGTTTGAGAACCTTAAATGCGGCGCGCAAGTTGATGATTTCCTCGAATGGTTTCCGGGAGTGACCCGCGAGCAAGTCGAACAGGTTATCGCGTTTGTCGAGGATTACGAGTGGCTCACTAGCAAGTCCATTGGACGCGAACTCATTTAGCATCGGAGCAGTCCTTTGACTTTGATAAAACCCTTCCGCGCGTTGCGGCCGGCGCCGGGACGCGCCGCCGAAGTTTTGGCCCCGCCCTATGACGTGCTCTCGAGCGCGGAGGCGCGCGAGCGCGCCAAGGGCAAGGCGTGGAGTTTTCTGCACGTCTCCAAGGCGGAGATCGATCTCGATCCGGCGACCGACCCTTACGACGTCGCGGTCTATGCCAAGGCCGCCGCGAACCTCAAAGCCATGATCGCCGCCGGTGTGCTGATTCGCGACACCACGCCGAGCTACTATGTCTACCGGACGACCTGGCGCGGCCACGTTTCGACTGGGCTCGCGGCGGTCGCCTCTCTCGGCGACTACGCCAGCAATCGCATCCGCCGCCATGAGCACACCACGCCGGCAAAGGAAGACGACAGGGTGCGCCAGATCGAAGCGGTCAACGCCCAGACCGGCCCGGTGATGCTCGGCTACCCGACGGCGCCGCAGATCGACGCCATACTGGGGCGCGCCGCAAACGCCGCGCCGGCGTTCGACGTCACCGCCGATGACGGCGTGCGGCACCAGCTCTGGGTGATCAGCGACGACGAAACCGTCGCGGCGCTAACCCGCGCGATCGAGGCCTTGCCGGCGCTCTATATCGCCGACGGCCATCACCGCTCGGCCGCGGCGGAACGCGTCGCAAAATCCCGCGGCGACGGCGCGCAGGGTTATTTCCTCACCGTGATGTTCCCGCAGAACGAGATGACGATCCTCGACTATAACCGCGTCATCCGCGATTTGAACGGGCGCGGCCCGGATCAGCTTTTGGCGCGGCTGCGCGAAGCCTACGCGGTTGCGGCGAGCGATCAGCCGGTGCGTCCGGCCGCGCCGGGCGAAATCGGAATGTATTTGGCCGGGCGCTGGTATCAACTGATGCTGAAACCCGAAATTGCCGCCAAGGCGCAAAAATCCGCCGACCCGGTCGAGCGGCTGCCGATCACGCTGTTGACGCGCAACATCATCGAGCCGATTTTCGGCATCACCGATCCACGCACCGACAAGCGCATCGACTTCGTCGGCGGCGGCCGCGGGCTCGGCGAATTGGAGCGTCTGGTGTCGTCGGGCGCGTTCGCCGTCGCCTTTGCGCTTTATCCGACGCAGATGAGCGACCTAATGGCGGTTGCCGATGCCGGCGCGATCATGCCGCCGAAATCGACCTGGTTTGAGCCGAAACTCGCCGACGGCGCGGTGAGTTATGTTTTGGATTGACGGACGACGGACGACGGACGACAGAGGACGGATGAAAAAGAGCTACCGCTAATCCGTCGTCTGTCGTCCGTCGTCCGTAGTCCGTAGTCCGCTACTGCAAATTCAACGCCACGAACCGCGTCTCGCCGTTGCCGTTGGAAACCAGCAGCACCGCGACCTTCTTGCCCTGAGCCTTGAGCGCATCGATCCGCGCCTGCACCGCGGCCGGGTTGCCGACGGCTTCGTATTGCACCTCAACGATGACATCGCCGGGCGTCAGCCGCTTGTCGGCTTGCGAAACATCTACGCTCGAGTCGACGCCAGTGACGACGACGCCCTTGATGGTGTCCCGGATTTTGAATTTCTTGCGCAGATCGTCGGACATCGCGGACAGTTCGAGTCCAAGAGTTTTCTGCACCGTGGACTTCTGCTCCGGCACCGCGTCCGGCTTGATGTCG
Organism: Xanthobacteraceae bacterium; assembly: GCA_050010715.1. Lineage (GTDB taxonomy): Bacteria > Pseudomonadota > Alphaproteobacteria > Rhizobiales > Xanthobacteraceae > BOG-931. The sequence goes on from JBEKKM010000075.1 coordinate 7,685, forward strand.
TTCGATGCCACCTTATCGGTGTCCAGCAGCCGGCCGATCTTGACCTGGTGGGTCTCTTCCTTGCCCTTGCGGATGACGACGACGTCGACCTGCTTGCCGACCGGCGTGTCGGCGACGACGCGCGGCAGGTCGCGCATTTCCTTGATGTCGTGGCCGTCGAACTTGACGACGACGTCGCCCGGCTCGATGCCGCCGGGCTTGGCCGGCCCCTTGTCGTCAACGCCGGCCACCAGCGCGCCGCGCGGCGGCTTGATGCTCAAGCTCTCGGCGATATCGTCGGTGACCTGCTGGATGCGCACGCCGAGCCAGCCGCGGCGCGTCTCGCCGAAATCCCGCAGCTGACCGATGACCGGCATCGCGGTGTCCGACGGCACGGCAAAGCCGATGCCGATCGAGCCGCCGGACGGCGAGATGATCGCGGTATTGATGCCGATGACCTCGCCGTTGAGGTTGAACAGCGGGCCGCCGGAATTGCCGCGATTGATGGCGGCGTCGGTCTGAATGTAATTGTCGTAGGGGCCCGACTGGATGTCGCGGTTGCGCGCCGAGACGATGCCCGCGGTCACCGTGCCGCCGAGGCTGAACGGATTGCCGATGGCGATGACCCATTCGCCGAGCCGCAGCTTGTCGGAATCGCCGAACGCCACCGCCTTGAGCGGCTTGTCGGCGTGCACGCGAAGCAGCGCGAGATCGCTCTTGGTGTCCTTGCCGACCAGTTGCGCCGGCAGCTTAGTGCCGTCGTTGAGAATGACGTTGATCTCGTCGGCGTCGGCGATGACGTGATTGTTGGTCACCACCAGGCCGGACGGGTCGATGATGAAGCCGGAGCCGAGCGAGTTGACGCGGTGCGGTGCGCGATCAGGGTTGTCGCCGCCGCCCTGCCCGCGGCGGTTCTTGAAGAACTCGTCGAAGAATTCCTCCATCGGCGAGCCGGGCGGCAGGTCGGGCATGCCGGTGACGCGCGCATCGACCTTCTGAGAGGTCGAAATATTGACCACGGCGTCGATCACCTGCTCGGCGACGTCGGCGATGTTCTCCGGTCCGCGCGCCGCCGCGGGCCGCGCCGGTAGGATGATAACGGTCGCCGCCAGCGCCGCTATTGCCGCGCCGTGCCGCACGAATTGCGAGAGGTGGCGAGAAGTTAAGTGGCGAGACATGGATGTCAGCGCTCCTGCAAGGGGACTCAATTTAACGGAAAAGTGCCCCCGACGTGTCCCCGGCGCAAGGCCATCTGCAGCCGGCTCCGGCCATTAGGAACCGGATTGGGGCGGAAAAGCGGCCCGCGAACGGGCCGTTCAACCACGCACCAGGTAAACGATCAGCACGCCGACCAGCGCCGAGACGATGCCGGCGATACGCAACGGGCCGTCGGCCATTTCCAGCACCACCGCCATGGCGCGCTTGGCGCTGGCCGGAAACGCGGCAAGAAAAATGCCCTCGATCGCGAAGAACAAGCCGAGCGCGGCGAGGAAATCGGACATGAACCCGGCCAACCCCTTACGCGCTATTTCGGCGTGCCGCTCGCGCTCGGTGGATTGGGCGCCGTTCCAGACGGCGGCGGCGCCGCCTGGGTGTTCGTGCCAGCCGGCAGCGATTTGCCCGCCGGATCGCCGAAATAGCGGAAGAAATCCGAATCCGGCCGCAGCACCAAGTGGGTGTCGCCGTGCTGCATGCTGCGTTCGTAGGCCTGCATCGAGCGGTAGAAGGCAAAGAACCCCGGATCCTGGCCATAGGCGTCGGCGTAGATGCGATTGCGCGTGGCGTCGCCTTGGCCGCGGACCTGCTCGGACTGGGACGTGGCGTCGGCCAATAGCACCGTGACGTCGCGATCGGCCCTGGCTCTGATCTCCTGGCTCTTCTGGCTGCCCTGGGCGCGGAACTCGGCCGCCTCGCGCTGCCGCTCGGTCTGCATGCGCTGATAGACCGCCTGGCTGTTCTGCTCCGGCAGGTCGACGCGGCGGATGCGCACGTCGATGACATGGATGCCGAACGGCTGCGCGTCGCGATCGAGCTGATCGCGCATCAGCGCCATCAACTCTTCGCGCTTGTTGCGCACGGCGTCGGACAGCGTGGCCGCGCCCAAAACGCGCCGCAGCGCCGAGTTGAGCAGGATCGCAAGCTGCGTGCTGGCGCCATCCGGCCCGACCGTCTGATAGAATTTGAGCGGATCGGTGATGCGGTAGCGCGCAAAGGCATCGACGACGAGGCGCTCGCCAGCCTGGGCAACACCGGCATTCGTCTTGTCGCCGCTCGAGGCAATCACCTCCTGCGCCGGCGTCTCGATGTTGAGGATGCGCTTGTCGATATAGATGACGCTGTCGATGAACGGAATTTTTGCGTTCAACCCGGGCTCGGTAATGACGCGCACCGGCTGCCCGAGCCGGACCACGAGTGCCTGACGAGTCTGATAAACGGTGAAGAAGGTGCTGTAGCCGACGATGATGGCGGCGAGCAGCAGGATGGCGGCGGCGCCGCCCGCAAGGCTCATTCTCATGGCGTGCCTCCCGGCTTTTGTGCGGGCTGCTGTTGCCGCGTCAGGTCGTTGAGCGGCAGATACGGGACCACGCCCGGACCGCCCTGCGGGCCGGTATCGATGATGGTCTTGTCGGTGCCGCCGAGCACGTGCTCCATGGTCTCGAGATAGATGCGCTCGCGGGTGACGTCGGGCGCCTTTTTGTATTGGTCGTAGACCTGCGAGAAGCGCGAGGCTTGGCCCGTGGCTTCGGCGACGGTTTGCTCGCGATAGGCTTCGGCATCCTGGATGATCTTGGCGGCGCGGCCGCGCGCCTCGGGCACCACCCGGTTGGCGTAGGTCTGCGCCTCGTTCTGCGCGCGCTCGAGATCGGAGCGCGCTGCCTGCACGTCGCGGAAGGAGTCGATGACCTGGGTCGGCGGATCGACCTTCTGCAGCTGAACCTGCTGCACCACGATGCCGGCGCCGTAGTCGTCGAGCGTCTTCTGCATCGTTTCCTGCACCGCGGTCTCGATGGTCTGCCGCGCGCCGGTCAGGATCGCCTGAATGTTCGAGCGGCCGATGACTTGGCGCATGGCGCTTTCGCCGACCGCCTTCACGGTGCCCTCGGGACCCTGCACGTTGAACAGATAATCGCCGACCGCGTTCGGTTTGACCTTCCACAGCACCGAGAAATCGACGTCGACGATGTTCTCGTCGCCGGTAAGCATCAGGCTTTCTTCGGGCACGTCGCGGATGGTGGTGCCGCGGCGCATGTCCTCGGCGACCCGCATGCCGATGTCGATCTTGTTGACGCGCAGCGCCTGCGGCGTCAGCGCGGTCTCGATCGGATAGGGCAGATGATAATTCAGCCCCGGCTGGACCTCGCGCACGAACTGGCCGAAGCGCAGCACCACGCCGAGCTCATCGGGCTCGACGCGGAAGAAGCCGGAAAATCCCCACAGCGCGACGGCAACAAGCGCAATGAGCGCGATGCCGCGGCCGCCGAGATTGCCCGGCATCAAGGCACGCAGCTTGTCCTGCCCGCGGCGCAAAAAGTCTTCGAGATCGGGCGGCCTCGACCCCCCGGGCGTTTGCGGCCCCGAGCCCCACGGTCCCCGCGGCCCGGAACCCCACGGGCCGCCGGATTGGTTGCTCCACGGCATCAATTGTCTCCTTAAGACGCCGGCGCAGCGCCGGCCCTCATTTGGGTAGGGGTTATAGGGGACCCCACCGCCCCTTACAACGCGCAGTTATGACGCGCTGGCCGGCCGCAATTTGGCGTCAATTGCGCGTTCGTAGGTCACGAATGCGAACGCGGCTTCGTCCTCGGCCGCCGCCTCGTGCTCAGCACGCGCGCTTTCGTGCCATTCATTTGGATCAATGACCGGAAAGAAGGCGTCGCCATCGATCTGCTTATGAACATGAGTGATGGCAAGCTGCGTCGCCAGCGGCATGACCTGGGCATAGATTTCGGCGCCGCCGGCGACGACGATGGTGTCGGCGTTGCGGCGCAATGCGTCGCCGCGCGCCGCCGATAGCGCGGCGTCAAGGCTCGGCGCCACCACGATGCCCGGCGCAGCAAAGCCGCGGTCACGGCTCACCACGATCGTGGTGCGGCCCTTCAGTGGCTTGCCGATCGACAAATACGTCTTCCGCCCCATCACCACCGGCTTGCCCATGGTCAGCGCGCGGAAATGCTGCATGTCCGATTTGAGCCGCCACGGCAGCGCATTGCCGCGGCCGATGACTCCGTTCTGCGCAATCGCCGCGACGAGAAGGATGTTCATCCTCACACCGCGATCGCGGCCTTGATGTGCGGATACGGATCGTAGCCTTCGAGCAAAAAGTCCTCGTAGCGCAGCGCGAACAAATCCTTCGCCGCGGGATTGAGCCGCAATGTCGGCAGCGGCCGCGGGCTGCGCGTAAGCTGCAACCGCGCCTGTTCGAGGTGGTTGAGATAAAGGTGGGCGTCGCCAAGGCTGTGGATGAAGGTGCCGGGTTTGAGCCCGCTCACCTGCGCCACGGCAATCGTCAACAGCGCGTAGGAGGCGATATTGAACGGCACGCCGAGAAAGACGTCGGCCGAGCGCTGATAGAGCTGGCACGACAGCGCGCCGTCGGCGACGTTGAACTGAAACAGGCAGTGGCACGGCGGCAGCGCCATGCTGTCGACTTCCGCCGGGTTCCAGGCAGTGACGATCAGGCGGCGCGAATTAGGGTTGCGGCGAATTTCCGCAAGCACGTTGGCGAATTGATCGATGGTGCAACCATCCGGTGCCGGCCAGGAGCGCCATTGCCGGCCGTAGACCGGACCGAGATTGCCGTTCTCGTCCGCCCATTCGTCCCAGATGGTGACGCCGTGCTCATTGAGATATTTGACGTTGGTGTCGCCGCGCAGGAACCAGAGCAGCTCGTAGATGATGGATTTGACGTGCAGCTTCTTGGTGGTGACCAGCGGAAAACCGGCGGCGAGATCGAAGCGCATCTGATGGCCGAACACCGAGCGCGTGCCGACGCCGGTGCGGTCGCGCTTTTCCACGCCCTCGCCGAGCACGCGGTCCATGAGGTCGAGGTATTGGCGCATGAGCGATGTGATCCGGCCGACTCGGGGGAGTCTAACGTCAAATGAGGGGTGAGCGAAACGCGCGCAAGAGCGCTGTGGACCACCTCAAACCACCCCGCTCAATCCGAGCAGCGCCGCCACGGCAAAGATCCAAAGCGGGTTGACCCTGATCCAGTAGGTTATAAGCGCCGTGACGACGGTAATTCCGACCGCCACCCGGTTATCATCCGCCGCTCTCGCCACGACGACGGCGCTCGCCGCGGTCAGTCCAAGCGTCACCGGCACCAGGCCGCCGGCCAGCGCCACCCGCCAGGATGCGCCGCGGAAGCGATCGAAGGTGCGGCCGACATAGAAAGCCAGCAGGCACGTCGGCCCGCACATCGCCAGCGTCGCCAACAGGGCGCCGGAAAGCCCGGCGACATGGTAGCCGATCAAGGTCACGACGATGACGTTCGGCCCCGGCGTCAGTTGCGCCAGCCCGAAAATGTCGCTGAATTGCGGGTCGGTCATCCAGTGCTGCACGTCGACGGCGAAGCGGTGGATTTCCGGCACCGCCGAATTGGCGCCGCCGATGGCGAACAGCGACATCAACGCGAAAAACCACGCCAGCGTCCCGAGTGTGCCGCCCATTTCCTTCATCGCTGCACCCAGGCGAGCGCGAGACTGATCGGCAGCACCACGGCGAGCACGATCGGCAGCGGCCACTGCGCGATGCCGATGGCGCCGAAGGTCGCCAGCGCGATGACCGAGCCGCCGATGGCGCGGTTGCGGAACAGCGGCAGCGCCATCTTGGCCACGGTCGACATGATCAGGCCGGCGGCCGCCGCCGTGACGCCGATCAGCGCGCGCCGCAGCGCCGGCAGATCGCCGTAATGGGCATACAACGCGCCGATGATGACGATCAGCACCATCGGCGGGCCGAGCAGCCCGACCAGCGCCGTCAGGCCACCGAGCGGCCCGCGCACCCGGGAGCCGAAAATCACGGAGAAATTGACGATGTTGGGCCCGGGCAGGAACGAGCACAGCGCGTAAGCTTCGTTGAACTGTTCTGGCGTCAGCCAGCGGCGCTCCTCGACCATCATGCGGCGCGACCACGCCAACACGCCGCCGAAGCCATAGAGCGAGATCAGCGCATAGGCGACGAACAATTCGGACAGGTTTGGCGGCGGCACGGCAGCAGCAAAAGGTTCGCTCGCCCGTGGTGCCGGCGATGAGTCGTTCATGAAATTCGTTTAGCGCCGCTGCGCGGGCACGGCCATACGCATTTGCGCACAACCACGATGCCAAGCCGAATGGCCCACGCCCTACCCGACGGTCATATCCAACAATGCATGCATGAACGCTATTGCGCTCGCATAGATGCCCGGCGCTTCGCTCTCGCGCGGCCCGCCGATGGCGAGCACCAGAGCGGCGCCGAGCCGGCGCTGCTGCACGCGCAGCCAGAGCGCCGCATGCTCAACGGGCTCAGGATCGCCCAAATCGACGACCAAGAGCGGCTTGCGGTGGCGATGGGCCAATTCCTCGGCGAGCGCCGTGCCCTTGGAGACTGCCAAGCCGCCGGCCGCGATCACGATCATGCAGGCATCGGCATCGCGCACATTCCATTCCGTGCGCTGCGCCGGATCGGGCAGCGGCGTCTCCTTCAGCTGCGGATATTTCGCCAATAGCCCGGGCGGCTTTGGTAGGTCCTCGGCCCAACCGTCCTTGGGACACCAGCCGCCATATTCGATGCCGCGCGCTATCGCCACATCGAGCACGGCGCGGTCGACGCCGGATTGTCCGCCGGAGAGGGGTTTCATGGGAGTTTCTTGGGGCCTGACCCCGCTCTTTTTTCGGCAACCATTTGCGCCTATATTGCTTGGTGCTGGCGCAAGCCAGCTATGGCGATAAACGGGCGTCGTAATAAACCTTTCGGACCCGGGGGCGGTACCCGGCGACTCCACCAATTCCGGAGGACAGAAGATGTCCTCCGCCTACGGGGTCGAAATAGGATCGACGAGGGCGTAAAAGGCGCACTTTTGCCCGGGATGGTTCCGGCGTTATCGGGCCAAATCCATAGTTGCCAATGACAACTATGCTCCGGTTGCTCTGGCTGCGTAACGCAGTCTGAAAGACCGACTTAAAGCCCTGGCGGGTTAAGCTCCGTCAGGCGGGGTTCGGAGGCACCTGGCAACAGAAGCCTCCACTTTCTTTCAGAGGACAGACGGCGGACGACAGAGGACAGAATCGATCTGGACCTCTATGATTCGTCTCCTATCTGTCATCCATCGTCTGTCATCTGTTATCCGCTATGGCCACCGACTACATCCGCTACGACATTCTCGCCCAAGCGGCCTTGCGCGGGGTCGTGCGCACGGTATTGGCGGACGTCGCCAAGAAGGGCCTGCCGGGCGAGCATCATTTCAAGATCACCTTTGCCACCGCGGCGCCCGGCGTGCGGCTTTCGGAGCGGATGCGCGGGCAATATCCCGACGCGATGACGATCGTGTTGCAGCATCAGTTCTGGGATTTGACGGTCGACGACGAGGGCTTCGAGGTCGGCTTGTCGTTCGGCGGCGTTCCGGAGCGGCTCGCGGTGCCGTTCGACGCGGTGACGGCGTTCTTCGATCCGGCGGTGCAATTCGGCTTCCAGTTCGAGACGCTCGACAAGCAGGCGGCGGAGGAGCCGAGCGCGGCAGCCAAGACACCCGCTCCCGCGTCATCGCCGGCAGCGATCGAAAAGTCCGATGCGGCCCTGCCCGCTTCCGGCCATGCTGCATCGGCGGAGCCGGCGCGCGATGGAAAGAGCGGCGGCGGCGAAGTCGTGCGGCTGGATCGTTTCCGGAAGAAGTAAGGATGCGGGATCGCAGCAGTCGCCGCTGGCGCAGCGAGCCGCCAATCACGAATTTGTGTGCGACGCTGGCAGTATCGGCTTACCCCCCGATGACAATGAATTGCGTCAATATCGGCAGGCTAACGCAAGACTATAGGTAAAATGATCTTAAGTATATCGTCCGAGTTCTCGACCTCCGCTTTACGTCTACCTCCAGTATCACCGCAAAACATCCGGCCATACCGAATATTCATGCAGTATCGGTCGAGTCCCGGCGCGTAGAAATATTGGACTGAAATGAGATTTCGTTTCCGGATAAAAGGAAAAGGCTTTGGTCACGACTGGAACTCCCGCATTAAGGCTTCGTAGACTCTCGATTGTCGTGATCCAGTGCGATGGTACCGGCGTATAAGTTTGCAGCCGAAGCGGGCCAGGATGGCCCCAGCCACGTTATCCGGATACCGCCGAGCGACCTGATGGGCGACATCGTCAATCTTCGAACCGCGCGAAAGCGAGCCAAACGGCGTGAAGCCGAGCAAAAGGCCGCGACGAACCGCTTGGCCCACGGCCGAACCAAGGCGGATCGAACCGAGACGCAGTCACGCAACGACAAAGCCCAGCGAAGCCTCGACCTACACCGGGTCGAAACGGGAGACAGGCAATGAAATCGCCAGTCATCAAGCGCTCGATCGTTATCGCTGGTCATAAGACCAGCGTCAGCCTTGAAGACGCCTTCTGGAGGGGGCTCAAGGAGATCGCCATCGGCCGCGACAAGACATTGTCGGACCTCGTCGCCGAGATCGATACCGGACGCCCGCACGGCAATCTGTCGTCGGCCATCCGGTTGTTCGTGCTCGACCACTACCGGGCACAAACCAACGGCCATGCCGCCGAGAACGGCGGCCAAACGCCGCTGATGGTCATGCCCGCAGCAGCCACTTCAGTTCTGCGGCCGGAATAAAAGATCAAGCGGCGGTCCCGCTGTTTGCGGGGCTGCGGGCTGGGTCGGCTGCGGCGCGGGCCGCGGTTTGTTTGCCGGAGTCGATCCGGTGACGGCGGCAGCCGGCGCTTCGGTCTGCAACAGATCCAATCCTCGCATTCCGGGAGGCGACGCGCTCGCCAGCCCAGCGAATTCGACGATGCCGCCCGCCGGGACTGTGCGGACAACCGCAAAGTCCGGGCGAACCGCGCGGCCGATCACATCCTGACGCCCATTGGCTTCGATCGATTCCAGACGCCGGGTTTGCAGTTCGGCGGCGCGCAAGCTCAGCCAACCGGTCAGCGCCGAAACATCGAGCGCGCGTGCCGGCGCCGGGAGCGGGCCTTTGAGCATGAGCGCAAGCTCCGGCCGCATACGGATCAAGGCGTGTGGCGGCGGCGGCGCTGAAAGCGTCGTGCGCGCATCGACGGCACCGGTATTGAGATCGAGCGCGCCGGAAAACGACAGCGTGGCGTCGTCTTGCGCCGGCACCGTTACATTGGCGATGCTGACCTTGCCGTCGGTGATCGTCATGGCGGCATCGCCTTGCGGCGCGGCCAGACGGCCGCCAGCCAGTGCCGCGTTCACCGCAGACTGAATTTTCGCAAGTTCGATTGTCGTGCCCTGATCGGCCGCGTGCATGGCGGCGACGAATGCTGCCGGGTCGAACCCCGCGATATGGGCATCGGCCAGCGCGATCGCGCCGCTGCCGTGCGCCGAGCGCACGAGCGTGGCGGGACTTGAGCCGAAGCTTTCGAAATCGGCCCCGAGCGTCAGCCGCGCGTCGATGATTTTCTTGTCGGTTTGCAGGACAGTCGCCGCATCAGCATCGGCCAGGGCGATGTGGCCGTGACTGACCAGCCCGTCGCTGTTGCGATGGAACGCCAATTCGCCGCTGACGTGGCCGCCGGCGAGACCGCCGTCGATATTCTGCAGCGCGATTTCGCCCGGGCGGAACTGCGCCACGCCCTTGAGATTGCTGGCGACCAGCGCCGGCGTGAACGCCGCATGATCGAGCGTGAAAGTCACGGCGCCGTTCATCGCGGCGAACGCGCCGCCACCGAGCGGCTGGCTCGACCACGGCCCAGTGGCGTTTTGCGCTTGGCGCGGCAGCCCCAACAGCACGCTCGTGAGCCAGGCGCCGTCGATAGTGTCGGCGCCGACGTCGCCGTCAATTGCGATCGGACTTGCCAGATTGACCGCAAGACGCCCATGCGCAGATGCCTTGCCGGCAGCGATGGCGATTTGCGTGAACGACAGTGCGCTGCCGGCAATGGCAACCGCGGCACGCGCGGAGATCGGGACCGCGTTGCCCGGCTGGCCGGTCATCGCTTGCTGCAACGGCCGAAGGTCGGCAGCGCTTGCCAATACTTGAAACGTGCCAGCGGGCGCTTCCTTGCCGTTCAGTCGCACCGCACCACGCACCGCGGCAGTAAAACCGCTGGCCGATACCTCGCCATCGACGCGAAGCTCGCCGTTCAGCGGTCCGGCAGCCGATAGCGTCACGCGGCCGGGCAGTTGATCGACGGCGACCACATGATCGAGGTCGAATAGCGTCGCCAGCGCGGTGCCGTCATCGGCGTCGAGCCGGCTGTCGATGCGTACATTCGCTTCACCGAGCTTGGCTGGCTCACCGGCCACCTCGCCGTTGAGAGCGACGCGCATCAAGCCCAACTGCCCATCGAGATCGAGTTTGGCAGTGCTGCCGGTCGTCGCCGCCTGCTCCATGGTCAACGTGCCGTGCAGTTTCGCCGGCGCCAGGCGATCGGCGGCACGGCGAAGGACATCGGCCGTCTGCGGCGCAAACTGCCCCAGCACACGCGACAAATCGGCAAGCGTGCCGGCACTGAGATCGACGGTGAGGCGGCCGCGCGGCTGCGACGACAACTCGTCGATGCGTCCTGCAATATCGAGCGCGGCGCCGCCCAGTTCGCCGACCGACAGATGCTCGATCTGCAACGCGCCGGAATCGAATTTGACCTGCGCTTTGACCGCCCGCGCGTCGATGCCGGCCAAGGTCGCCTTGCCGATGTCGAGCACAAGCGAGCCCTGGCGCGGCGGCGCAAAACCGTTCTCGTCCACGGCGGTCTTGGCGAACGCCGCCAGCGCATCGAGATCGAGTTTGGTGGCGTGAAGATCGGCCTCGACAATGGCCGGGCGGTCGGATGCCGGCCAAGTATAGGCGAAGCGCCCCTGGACGTTTTCCTGGTCCAGCGTGGCGTCGAGCTCATCGACCGCCAAACGATCGCCGGCAATGGTGACGTCGCCGCGCGCGCGCAATGTCCGCACGCCGGCGGAAGATGCGTCGCCACGGCCGCTGAGCCAGGCGAGCAGCGTATCGGCGTCGGCGGAGTCCAAGGCGCCGGGGCCGGTGAAAGCGAGGCCGCGCCCGGACTGCTCGATCCGGCCGCTCAAGCTCACCTGGGTCAGCCCCGGAGCGCGCAATTCGACGCCGTCCAGGCTCCATCCCGTCGCGTCGAAGCGCGCGACGCCGTGCAGCGACTGGACATTGGTGCCACCGACCGTGAGGCCGGCAATGCCGACGGCGAGCTTGCCCGGCAGCGGCGGCTTGATCGATGCCACGAAGGCATCGACGAAACTCTTGGCCACAAGGAGCGGCGGCCGGTGCGTCAGGTCAGGCGCGGCCAGCGCGCGGTCGACATCGACCTCGAGCGCCGCGATCTCGCCGTCGAAATGCGGCTGCTCGCCGAATGTCAGATCGGCCTTGCCGGTGAACACCACCGCGCGCTCGTCCGGCCCGTATTGGAAAGTGACGTCGTGCAGCAACGCCGCAGCCGGCGTTGCCCGGATCGTGCCGCGGGCGTGCCATGGATCGCTCATCACCCGCTGGCCGCTCGACAGCGCGGCGCCGACCGGCCGCGCCAGCGCAATGGTGCCGTCGAATTGCGGCACGCCGTGATCGAGGCTGAGCGTGCCGTCGATGTCCGTGGTCAACGGATGGTTGGATGGATTGACGCCGAGTCTGATCTTGAACCCGTTGTCGGCTTCGCCGCGGCCACCGGAGATTCTATAACTGTAAGGTTCGTCGCCGGCGATGAACGTTCCTTCGCCCCTGAACGGTCCGAGCAGCGAACGAATGTCGCCATCGAACGAGAGTTTTTGCAATGTCAGGCGCGAGCCCGACGCGGCATCGGCGAGAACGACGCTGCCGTCCTCGATGCGCAGCCGCGAGATGGAAAGATCATCCGCACGCCAAGCGCGCGTTGGGATCGGCCAGTCGATAGCGCCGGAACGGTCGAGTGCGAGACTGATTTGAGGAGTCACCAGGCGCGCCTCGGTGGCTTGCACTTCGCCGCGGATGAGCGGCCCAAGCCGCACCTCGAGATCGAGCGAGCCGGCGCGCAGTCGCGGCTCCCGGCCTGCTTCACCGACCTCGACGTTGCGCAGCTTGATGCGCGGGGTCGGCAGGATGCGCGCGTCGATGGTTCCGGTCACGCGCACGCTCAATCCGGTGAGGCGGCTCGCCTCGTTCTCGAATGCGGTGCGGTAATGGTTCCAATCGACGACGAGCGGCGCCACCAACGCCGCAACCAGCGCCAGAATGATCGCGATCGCCAATCCGAGCAGCGTCGTCTGCACGGCGCCTCCGAGCTTTGCCTTAAATAATCCGCTTGTTGCGAATCTTGCGCGCCTTTGCCCAAACCTAAATGAGGCCGGCAGTGATTGCACGCTTCACGGCCGGCATTTGGGCCGCATTCGGGGCGATAGTATGTCGCCCGCGCGCGCCCCCACGATCAGAGATTAACGATCTTGCCGGGATTCATGATGTCGAGCGGATCGAGCGTGCGCTTGATCGCGCGCATCGCCGCGAGCGCCGGCTCGCCGTGCTCGGCCAACATGTATTTCATCTTGCCCTGGCCGACGCCGTGCTCGCCGGTGCAAGTGCCGTCCATGGCGAGCGCGCGTTCGACCAGACGTTGCGACAGCGCTTGCGCGCGAGCCACCTCGTCGGCGTCATCCATGTCCACCAGCAGCGTCAGATGGAAGTTGCCATCGCCGACATGACCCACGATCGGTGCCAAGAGTCTGCTTTCGGCAATGTCGCGCTGGGTCTCCACGACGCATTCGGCAAGCCGCGATATCGGCACGCAGACATCGGTGGCGACGATCTGGGCGCCCGGCCGGAGCGCCTTGCACGACAGCGCGGCGTTATGGCGAGCCTCCCACAGACGGGTGCGGTCCTCCTGACGCGTCGCCCATTCGAACGGGCCGCCGCCGAACTCGCGCGCGATGTCGGCGAAACGTTCCGACTGTTCTGCTACTCCCGCCTCGGTGCCGTGGAATTCCAAGAACAGCATCGGCGTCTCGGGCAGCCCGAGCTTGGAATGAAGATTGACCGCGCGCACCTGAAGCGCGTCGAGCAATTCGATGCGCGCGACGGGAATGCCGGATTGGATGGTCAGGATGGTCGCCCGGCAGCAAGCCTCGACCGAGGGAAACGGACACACGCCTCCCGATATCGCCTCCGGAATGCCGGCGAGCTTGAGCGTCAGTTCGGTGATGATGCCAAGCGTGCCCTCCGATCCGACGATCAGCCGCGTGAGATCGTAACCGGAGCTGGATTTCTTGGCCCGGCTCGCTGTTGTCATCACTTCGCCGTCGGCGAGCACGGCTTTCAACGAAAGCACATTGTCCTTCATGGTGCCGTAGCGCACCGCATTGGTGCCCGAGGCGCGCGTCGCCGCCATGCCGCCGAGCGAGGCGTCGGCGCCGGGGTCGATTGGAAAGAAGACGCCCTGATCGCGCAGTTGCTCGTTGAGCGCCTTGCGCGTGATGCCGGGCTGGATGACGCAGTCGAGATCCTCGGCGTGAACCGCAAGCACGCGGTTCATGTCGCGGAAATCGAGCGAGATGCCGCCGCGCGGCGCATTGACCTGGCCCTCGAGCGACGTGCCGACGCCGAACGGGATCACCGGTACGCGCGCCGCGGCGCACAGCCGCACCACCTGCTGCACGTCTTCGGTGGTCTGCGGGAACACCACCGCATCCGGCGGCTGGTTCGCAATCCAGGTTACCGTATTGCCGTGCTGCTCGCGTACCGCCCGGGAGGTGACGAGGCGGTTGCCGAATTGCGCGGCAAGCGCGGCGATGACGCCGTCCACCGCCTTGCGGTCGCGTTTTTGCTCGGTCTTTGCCTCGGCCAATGCCATCGCGCTGTCTCGCGTCACTCCTCGGGTCTGAAGCCCGATGCTTTAACAGCCGGCGCCCATTTTTCCGAGTCGTCTTTCTGAATGTCGGCAAACGCAGCCGCAGATGTGCCGGTCGGCTGCAATCCGAACGCCAGGAACCGATGTTCCACGTCGGGCGAGTGCACGGCGTCGACGATCACCTTGTTGAGCCGCGCCATGAC
>JBEKKM010000076.1:0-21759 GCA_050010715.1 Xanthobacteraceae bacterium
TGATGACGAAACGCCGCAGCATCTGCGCCGCGATATCGCTGCCCCAGGCCACGCGGCTGTCGGGGTTTCCTTCCAATCGGTCGAGACGCATTCGTAAGCTACTCCATCCATGCAAGCCGGCGTCACCGACGCGAGCATAGCCGGCCGCGACGAAATACGATACCAGACAGGCAAGACCAAGCGGGACACGGGGAGCAAGCGTGGCGGGCAGTGACAGCGTGTTGCGGTCGCCGGCGAGCATGTTGCGGGCCGCGTCCGTGGCGATCGTCGGCGCCTCGGAGCGGGCGCGCTGGGCCAGCCAGATTTTCGGCAATCTGCGCCAGAACGGCTACGGCGGCAAAATCCATCTGGTCAATCCGCGGCAGCAGACGGTTTACGGCGAACGCTGTTTCCCGTCGCTGCGCGATATCGGCGAACCGGTCGATCATGCCATGGTGATCGTGCCGGCGGCGAATGTCGCCGACGTGCTGACCGACGCGGAAGCCGCCGGCGTCAAATCGGCGACGATCTATGCGTCCGCGGTCGGCGACGGCGAGAGCGAGCCGTCACGGGCGCGTGGTGCCTGGCTCAAAAACTTTCTCGCCACCGCCAAATTGCACGTCAGCGGCCCGAACTGCATGGGCTCCTACAGCTACCGTGAAAAACTTTTCGCCTATCCCAATACCGAATTGTGTAAAGTGCCACCGGGCCCCGTCGCCGGGATTTTCCAGTCCGGCGGCACCATGCAGTTCTGGCTGAAAAGCGCCTCCGATCGCGGCTTGCGCTTTTCCTATGCGGTGTCGTCGGGCAACGAGGCCGATTTGGATCTCGCCGATTTTCTAAATTTCGTAGTCGACGATCCGCACACCAAACAGATCGTGCTGTTCATCGAAGGCATCCGGCGGCCTTCAGCTTTCATGCGCGCCGCTGGGCGCGCGCTGCAGGCCGGCAAGCCGGTGCTGGCGATCAAGACCGGCGCCACGCAGAAATCGCGAACGGCGGCGCGCTCGCACACAGGCGCCATCGGCGGCGACTACGCGGCCTATCTGGCGATGTGCGAGCGTTACGGCATCGTCAATTGCCGCTCGCTCGATGATCTTGTGGAATGCACGCTCGCCTTCCAGTGCGGCCGGCTGCCGAAGGGCCCACGGATCGGTTTCGTCACCACTTCGGGCGGCACCGTCGATCTGCTCTACGACTACGCCGAGACCGAAGGCGCGGTGGTGCCCGAGTTCAGCGCCGTCACCAATGCCGCGCTGATGCCGCACATGCAGGAAGGCATTGCGCCGAAAAACCCGCTCGATGTCGGCATTCCGTCGACGCTCAAGGTGGCCGCCGACCAGTGCGCCATCGTGGCGCGCGATCCCGGCATCGATATCGTCGCCTGGGCTTCGTCGCTGCCGGGCAAGGGCGGCGTCTGGGACGACGTCGCCCAGCTTCGCCGGCTGTTGAGCGAGACCGACAAACCGGTGCTGGCGTTCGGCCGCATGATGCATCAGGTGACGCAGGAAGGGCTCAATATCCAAGAAAAGGCGGGCTTTCCGTTCCTGCAAGGTCTCGAGCCGACGCTGCGCGCCATCAACGCACTGTGGTTTTTTGCTCAGCGCAGCGGCCGAGCGCCGGCCGTTGTGGAGCCGGCGCCGCCGAGCGATCTGACGGCGGCCACGCTCGATGCAACGCTCGCGCGCTACGGTATTACGCAGCCGCAAAGCCGCGTTGTAACGGATGCGCGGGAGGCAGCCGACGCCGCGGCGGCGATTGGATTTCCGGTGGCGCTAAAGATCCGCTCCGCGGGCATCGTGCACAAGACCGAAGCCGGCGGCGTTCTGCTCAATCTCGGGAGCCGGCAAGACGTGCTGGCCGCCGCCGACACGCTCGTTGCATCGGCCAAAAAATCGCACCCGGACGCCAAGATCGACGGCTTTTTGGTGCAGGAAATGGTGTCGGGCATCGAGGCGATCGTCGGCGTGCAGTCCGATCCGCTATACGGTCCGCTGCTGCTGATCGGCTCGGGCGGCATCATGGTCGAGTTGGTGCGCGACGCAGCGCTGCGGCTGCTTCCCGTGAGCGAGCGCGACGTGACCGCGATGATCGATAGCCTCAAGCTCAACCAATTGTTGGCCGGCTATCGCGGCAAGCCGCCGGCCGATCGCAAGGCGCTCGAAGCGGCCGCACTTGCACTCGGGCGCTTCTATCTCGATCATCGCGCCAAGATCGACGAGATCGAGATCAATCCGCTGATCGTGCGCCCGCAGGGCGCGGTGGCGGTCGACGTGCGCGTCGCCTGGCGCAAGGAGAATATCTGATGGACTTCGAGCTTCCCGAAGAGTTGCGCATCTTCAAGGACTCTTTGCGCCGCTTCGTCGACAACGAGATGATTCCGGTCGAGCGCGAAGCCTCGACCGACACCGAAAAGCTCAAGCCCGAATTTTACGAGCGCTTCTGCCAGCGCGCCAAGGATTTGGGTTTCTGGAAGATGGACATCCCCGAGGAATACGGCGGCGCCGGGTTTTCCGTGCTGGCGCGCTCCATCGTCGAGACAGAGCTATCGCGCTCGGTGGCGCTGCCGGCGCGCGGCATGGGCGGCATCACCGGGCCGAGCGTACGCGCCATCCTCTATGCGCTCACCGGCGAGATGAAGGAGAAGTATCTGTTGCCGTCGGTGCGCGGCGAGAAGAAAGCCTGCTTCGCCCAGACCGAGCCCGATGCCGGCTCGGACCCGGGCGGCATGCGCACCGTCGCCGTCCGTGACGGCGACCATTACGTTATCAACGGCGTCAAGCGCTTCATCACCGGCGCCGGCGAAGCCGATTTCATGCAGCTGATGGCGGCGACCGACCGCGCCAAAGGCTCGCACGGCGGCATTTCCTGCTTCATCGTCGACATGGACACGCCAGGCGTAAAACTCACCACGCAATACAACACCATGATGGGCGACCGGCCCTGGGAGATCGTGCTGGAAAACGTGCGCGTGCCGGTAAGCCATCGCGTCGGTGAGGAAGGCGACGGCTTTCGCCACGCCCAGCAATGGCTCGGCGCCGGCCGGGTGCGCCACGGCGCCCGCGCGCTCGGCGTCACCGAGCGCTGCCTGGAACTCGCGGCGTCCTACGCCAAGCAGCGCTCGACTTTTGGGCGACCTCTTGCCGACCGCCAGTCGATCCAGTGGATGCTTGCCGACATGTATGTCGAGCTCGAAGCGGCGCGGCTGTTGGTCTACAAGGCCGCCACCCGCCTCGACAAAGGCGAGGACGCCCGCAACGACGCCTATGTCTGCAAATATTTCGCCGACGAGATGGCGTTCAAGGCCGCCGACATGTGCATGCAGATCCACGGCGGCATCGCGCTCACCACCGACCTGCCGATCGAAAAATTCTGGCGCCAGCAGCGCAGCTTCCGCATCACCGAAGGCGCCACCGAGGTGATGAAGATGGTCATCGCCCGGCATGTGTTGAAGACGTATGGGTGAGGACGTTTATTTATTGCAATAATACTCGATCACGTCCCAGAGCGGCTTCCTCTGGTAATTCGCGTCGAACGGTAGCGGCCGGTTCGGCAAGCCGTCGCTGCGCTTGTTCCAGGTAGGCACCCAGGTATAGCGGTCGGTGATGCCCCAAGTGGCGATGCACTCGGGACGGGCGGCGGCAAACACCGGCTCAAGGAAATCGTTGGCTCGCGTCGCGACGACGGCGTCGCGCATGACGGTCGGCCCGGGCAGTTCCTTGTCGATCACATCCATCTCGGTAACGCGCACCGCCAGGCCAAGCGCGTGCAGCTCCGCGACGAAGTCGTACAAACCGTCGCGATCGATCTGATATTGACCGCGGATGTGGCCCTGCATGCCGACGCCGTGCAACGGCACGCCGCGGTCGAGCAGGCTGTGAATGAGCCGGCGGAAAGCTTCGCGTTTCTTCGGTGACTTGCCGTCGAGACATTCGAGATCATATTCGTTGAGAAAGAGCCGCGCGGCGGGGTCGACGCGGTGCGCAACGCGGAACGCCAGATCCATGTATCTGTCGCCGAGGTTTGACAGCCAAACGTTCGGCCGCAGACCGGGCCTGTCGCCGTTGGCTTCGTCGATCGGCTCGTTGACCACGTGCCAGGTTTTGATCTTGCCGCGATAGCGCCCCACCACTTTTTCGATGTGCTCGGTCATCGTTCGCTCGGCGTCGGCTGAGCCCTCGATGTTTTTGGTCCAATCCGGCATCGCGCCGTACCAGACCAGCGTGTGGCCGACCATGGTCATGTTGTTCGCCTCGGCAAAGGCGAGCACGGCGTCGGCATAATCGAAGCGGAATTGCGCCGCGGTCGGCCGCAGCCAGCCCCAGAACAGGCCGGCCTCCGGCGTTAGCTGCTGACAATAGGTCTGCAGCGCATCGCGGTAGTCGATCTCGCTTTGCAGCGGCTCGAAGCTGACGCAGGCGCCGTAAGGGATGCGCTTCGGTGCAAACGCGCTCTTCAGGCTCGCCGCCGCCAGGCGCGGCGCCAAGGCGCCAACGGCCAATCCGGCGACGGCGTTGGCGGCAGCTATGAGCGCTTGTCGGCGCGACAACATCGTTGTGGCCCAAATCCAATTCGCCGTCGGCTGATGCCACGGTCGCTGCGGCGAATGTATGGGGTGCACTTGCGGGCCGCCAGAACCGCAGCCACGAAATGCCTCATTAACCTGAATCGCGACCGTAAAAATTTATCCAATTTAGATTCGACCAATAACCTTTATCGAACAAAACGGCCGCGCCGTGCCGGGAAATGCTGTACACGCGATGTGCAGGCCATCTAGCTCTTCGCAACTTTCCTTTTCAGACGCGCGGCATGAAATATCGTTCTGACATCGACGGGCTGCGGGCCGTGGCGATTCTGCCGGTCGTCGCCTATCACGCCGGCATCGCGCTCGTTCCCGGCGGCTTTGTCGGCGTCGACGTCTTTTTCGTCATCTCCGGATATTTGATCTGCCGCCTGATCAACGACGAGATCAAGGACGGCAGCTTCACCGTCGCCGCGTTCTACAAGCGCCGCGTCATGCGGCTGTTTCCGGCACTGTTCGCGATGCTGCTGGCGACCAGCGTATTGGCCTACCTTTTTCTTCTGCCGATCGAGCTGAAGGAATTCTCCGACAGCATGATCGCCGCCGTGACCTACGTCTCGAACGTATTTTTCGCGTTGACGACGGGTTACTTCGACGCGCCGGCGGAAACCAAGCCGCTGCTGCACACCTGGTCGCTCTCGGTCGAGGAGCAGTTCTACATCGTTTGTCCGCTGTTCATGCTGGCCTGCCACCGGTTTTGCCCGCGGCGCCTGAACGCCCTGATCACGAGCGGCGTGCTGCTGTCGTTCGCCGCCGCCGTACTGGCCTACACGCGAAACCCGACATTTGCGTTTTTCCTCACCCCGTTCCGTGCCTGGGAGCTGCTGCTTGGCGCGCTCATCGGCCTGCGCTTCTTCCCGGCGCCGGCGACGTCGGATCTCAAGAGCGTCATCGGCGGCGCCGGCCTCGCGCTCGTGCTGTTTGCCGTATTCGGATTCTCGCGCGATACCCCGCTGCCGGTGGCGACGGCGATCGCGTGCATCGGTACCGCGTTGATCATCCACTCCAGCGAAAACGGCATCTCGGTCGTCGGCCGCCTGCTGTCGTGGCGGCCCGCGGTCTTCATCGGTCTGATTTCCTATTCGCTCTACCTCTGGCACTGGCCGATCATGGTGTTCCAGCGCTCCGACGGATTCCTGTTCACACAGCCATCTGTGGCGGCCAAGCTCGGATTGATTGCAGTCTCGATCGGCGTCGCCTACCTGTCGTGGAAATTCGTCGAGATGCCGTTCCGGACCAGGACCAAGACGATCTCGGTGCGGTTTGCCTTGGGCGGCGCGCTGGCCAGCATGGCTGTCGTGGGCGCGCTCGGCGCAACCGCGCTCGCGCTCGGCGGCGCGCCATTTCGTTTCCCGCAGCCGGTCGTCGCCATCGGCTCGTATCTTGGCTACAACCCGGCGGCGGCGTTCCGCCAAGGCCGGTGCTATCTGGGCGCCAACCGAGAAACTTTTGACGCCAAGACCTGCTTGACCAAGGATGCGACGCGGCCGAATTACCTGCTGATCGGCGACAGCCACGCGGCGCAATTGTGGCTCGGGCTGTCATCGGTGCTGTCTTCGGTCAACCTGATGCAGGCGACGGTGACGATGTGCCGCCCCGTCCGCGTGGACGTTGCGGCCATCGACACGCGCAAGTGCCCGCAGCTGATGCATTTCGTTTTCGACGACTATCTGGTGAACGAGAAAGTCGACAAGGTGCTGCTGGCGGCCGCCTGGAAAGAGGAAGATCTGCCGAAGCTTGCCGCCACCCTCGATTATCTGAAGGAACACGGCATCGCCACCGTCGTGTTCGGCCCGATCGTTGAATACGACTACGCACTGCCGCGCCTGTTGGCCGACGCCATTCGCTATCACGATCCGCAGCTCGCCGACCGCGAACGCACCGCCGCGGTTCCGGTCCTCGATCGGCGCATGCGCATGCTCGTGACCGGAAAAGGCGTGACCTATATCTCGACCTACGACGCGATGTGCAAGAGCGGCAGCTGTGACAAGTTCGCGACCGGCAATATTCCGTTTCAGTTCGATGCCGGACATTTGACGGCGGAAGGCTCGATCGCGCTTGCGGAAAAATTGCGCGACAACGACGCCTTGCCGTGAGCGCGGCGGCGGTGCCGGCCTCACGGGCCGCGCCCATCATCGTTAACGAATAAATCAATTAACCGTTAAAAGCGGAACTGCTTCAATCGCGCGACGGCGCGTGGCATTGGTATCCGATTCAATGCGGTTTGTTGCCGGAGGCCGGTTATGAACATTCTGGAATTGACGCGGCTCGGTGCCCATCACGTCCGCAATGCCGTGGCCGAGGAAATCTATCTGCGCACCGGCCGCGACGCCACGATCCCGGTTTCGATCTACGGCGAAGTGATCGAGCGCTGCAATTACAAATGCCGCTATTGCGATTACTGGCGGCGGCCGAACTACCGCGATGAAATGTCGATCGAGGAATGGCAGAAGGCGCTGCTCGACTTGAAGGATTTCATCGGCCATTACCACATCGAGTTTTCCGGCGGCGAGCCCTATATCAAGAAAGGCTTCGTCGACCTCATCACCTTCTGCGGCGAGCAGGGGCTCAAATGGGGCGTCACCACCAACGGCGGCGCCTTCGGCAATGAGAAAGTGGTCGATTGGACGGTCAAGGCGAAGCCGTTCAACGTCAACATCTCGATCGATTCACGCGATGCCGACGTGCACAACTATTCGCGCGGCATCGAAGGCTCGCTCGACGATATCCTCGCCGGCATCCGCGCGCTGACCCGCGCCAAGGCCAGGCACGGCGCCGACTTTCCGATCATCATCAAGGCCGTGGTGCACAAGCTGAACTTCCGGCGCTTGCCCGACATGGTGAAGTGGGTGCGCGATATCGGCGCCACCGCGATCAATTTCCAGCCGGTCGAGCAGGTCACCGACGAGGCCAAGGACGAGTTCTGGATCGGCCCCGAGGATCTCGACGATCTCATCAAGGTCAAGGACCGGCTCCTGGAGATGAAACGCCAGGGCGGCCCGATCCTGAACGCGGATCTCTTGCTCAATCTGTGGCCGAACCATTTCCGCCGCGAGAAGGCGCCGCGCGAGGCGATGCCGTGCCGGATCGGCATGCGCAATTTCTTCATCCGCTCCGACGGCCGGGTCGAAATGTGCTGGAACTTCCCACCGATCGGCAACGTCCGCACCCAGACGGCGCGCGAGATCTGGTACGGCAAGGACGGCACCGAACGCCGCAAGGAGACCGTGGCCTGCGAGACATTGTGCCTGTTCACCTGTTTGTCGCAGAAGAACCTCAGCGACAAATTCAAGATGGGAATGAAGCTGTTACGCAAGCCGGCGGCGTGACGGCACGGCCCGGTTCCATAACCCGGAACCCGCCGAGGCCCGCGCCGGCCACCAAGAGACCCCCACACCGGCTCAATTTCGCCTTTGTTACCAATAGAGTACGCGACCACGGCGGGGCGACACTCGCGGCTTACCTCCTACTCTCCCCTCGCAAGCGGTGGTAGAAAGGGGGTAAGACGAACGTAACCATAGTCTGTGTAGTGTCGGATCAGCGAACGGCAGCCGCAAACGCGCCGACGCCAGTGAGGCCGGAATAATGATCAAAACTATCGCCGCAGGATGCTTTGCCGTTGCTGCCCTGGTGGTGGCGCAAAGCGCTACAGCAGCCGACCTGTCCGTTGCGCCGCTCTACAAGGCGCCGCCGCCCCCGGCGATGGCGCCGGCCTATAACTGGAGCGGCTTCTACCTCGGCATCAACGGCGGTGGCGGCTGGGGCCATTCCTATTGGGATACAAGCTCGGATCGCGTCGGGCTGTCCGGCGGGCTCGTCGGCGGCACCGCCGGCTATAATTGGCAGCTTGGCAGCGCCGTCCTCGGCATCGAGGGCGATATCGATTGGGCCAACCTCAAAGGCACTAATTCCTCGACGCTCTGCCCGGCGGGCTGCAGCACCAGCGACACCTGGCTCTCGACCGTGCGCGGCCGCGCCGGCTATGCGTTCGGTGGCGTGCTGCCCTATGTCACCGGCGGCCTCGCCCTAGGCGACATCCGCGCCGCGACGCCGGGCTTTGCCGGCGCCAGCACCACCAACGCCGGCTGGACCGCGGGCGGCGGCATCGAGTTCGCGTTGCCCGGCAATTGGAGCGCGAAAGCGGAATATCTCTACGTCGATCTCGGCCGCTTCAATTGCGGTGCCAGTTGCAACGGCCTGCCGACCGACAATGTGTCGATGCACGACAATGTGGTCCGTGCCGGCGTGAACTACCGCTTCGGCCAGTAGCGCCGTGACCGGCGGGAGCGCTGTTCTCCCGCATCTTCCGCAATTGACTCCCCTACTGCGCCTGGTGTCAGTTCTCCCGTAAAGCTTTGCGGGCGGCTTCGCTCGCAGGCATTGCGATGACCGATCGGGAGCACGCCGCAGCAATGACCCACGCCGCAACGATCGATTTCGACAAATACCGCTTGCGCAGCTTCGTCGAGCGCCTGATCGAACTCGGCGAGGTCGAAATCCACGACAAGCCCGTCCCGCTCACCAGCTTGAGCCCGATCATCGAGCGCACCGACAAGGCGGTGCTGTTCAAGAAGGCCGGCCCCGAGCAGGTCGAATTGGTCGCCAAGACCGCGGGCAACCGCAAGCGCCTCGCCGCCGCCTTCGAGACCTCAGAGGACAAGCTCTACGACGAATATTTCAGAAGACTGGCGAGCCCCCAGCCGCTGGTCGAGGTGCCGTCCGGCGACGCGCCGGTGCACGACATCAAGATCACCGGTAACGACGTCGATCTGACCAAGCTGCCATTCCACCCGCAGCACGCTTACGACGGCAGCTGTTATTGCTCGTCCGCCATCGACTACACCATCGATCCGGCGACCGGCCGGCGCAATGTCGGCTGCCGCCGGCTTAGCCTGCGCAACCGCTACGAAGCGGGCACCAATGTCACCGCGCCGTCCGATCTCAAGCGCATCTACACTGCTGCCGTGGCGCGCGGCGAGAAGCTTCCGGTGACGTTCACGGTCGGAGCCCATCCGCTCGATTTCTTCGCCGCAACCACGCGGCAGCCGGGCGACGAGTTGGCGCTGGTCGCCGGCTTCCGCGCCGAGCCGGCGCCGGTGGTGAAAAGCCTCACCAACAATATTCTGGTTCCGGCCGACGCCGAGATGACGCTCGAGGGCTATCTCGACGAGCGCGGCTATGTCGAGCCGGAGGGGCCGTTCGGCGAATATATGGGCTATTACGGCGCCATCCACATGGACCCGGTGTTTCATTGCACCGCCATCACCATGCGCCGCGACGTGCTGCATCACACCTTGCTGCACGGCTCGGCCTTCATGCTCGACCAGACCGACAGCGCCAACATTTCGGCGATGCGCACCGAAGCCGAAGCGATGCGCATTCTCAAAACCGCTGTGCGCGAGCCGGTCGCGGTCTATCTGCGCAGCGTTTCGGGCGGTGCCAACACATTGCGGGTGTCGATCAAGCAGAGAAGCTTTGGCGAGGCGCGCTCCGCCATCCACGCGCTGTTCGGCGGCATCATGCGCTTGAAGCACGTCTATGTGTTCGACGAGGACATCGACATCCACGACGACCGCCAGGTGGACTGGGCGCTTGGCACCCGCTTCCAGGCCGACCAGGACCTCGTCGTCCTGCAAGGGATGCTCGGCATGACCATGGACCCGTCGCTCAACGGCCGGCGCACCGGCGCCAAATCCGGCTTCGACTGCACAAAGCCGTTCGGCCGCGACGGCCAGATCCCGCTGACGCGGGCCGCGGCAAAAATCTTCAAGGGGCCGGCGCGGTACCAGACCGTCGAGCAGGCGCTGGCGTCGGCGCCGATGTTCTATGCCGACATCGTCGAGTCGCTCGGCTCCGAGGACGGCCGCGAAGTCGCCTGCGCGCTCGACGAGCTGCGCCAGAACGGCCGCCTCGGCCGCGACCGCGACGGCCGCTATCATTTGCAGCAGACGAAGCCGGGGCTGACCGGCATCGTCGGCGAGCTTTATCACGATCCCAACGAGGGCGCGTGAGCGGGACAGAAGTCTGCCGTGTCGAAGGCAGCATGTCGGTTAGCGCCATTGGCTTCGTTCTGCCAAATCTGCTGTAGCCCTTCTCCGCTTGGCTTCGTTCTGCCAAATCCAATGTAGCGCTTCTCCGCTTGGCTTCGTTCTGCCAAATCTAATGTAGCGCTTCTCCGCTTGGCTTCGTTCAGCCGAACTACAACTATGTGTAGATTATATCACCTTTCTCACACTGGCACTTGTGCTCCAGAAATCACTGTCCATGGCCTGTCAGAAGGATCGCTGGGGCTTGCCGCAATACCGAGCCCCCGCGAACCAATGCCGGCACAACGCTCGCGCTCGAATGCAATCCGGCATGTTGCGATGCGGTCGCGGATTCTACATTGTGCGTGGACCGACAAGACAGCAGCACGGCGATCCGGGATGCTGATCGTTTCTCCACTGCAGTTGGCTCGAAATAGAGCTACCAATTCCTTTCTGAAGTGATGCAACGTTTGAAAACGTCGTTAGCAGCAGTTTAGCATCTCTAGCGCCCTGACAAGATCAAATCGATGTATGCGCTGAGGCAACGCGGAGGAAGCCCTCTACTTATCCAAACGACTGCGAATGGTGTAGTCATCGTAAACATTATTGGCGCGACGTCACTACCCGACAGAAGACGAACAACGGCAGAGTAATAACTTTATGTCATACAGGGCATCCCGAATGCTGTTAGCGCAATCGTTCAAGTGCCTTAAGAATGAACAAATGGATACACGAATTCGCGCAGACCACGACGTATCTTGGCGTCGCGGTGATCTTGATTATTTGGGGCGGAATTTCCTTACTCGCCAGCCAGGAGCATGAGCGGGACTACCGGGACGCAGTACGCCAAGGTAGCAATCTTACACGCGTGCTCGAAGAGTACATCAAACGTGTCGTAAAAGAGACTGACGGCACGCTGCTGGCACTCCGACAATCCTATCAGGAGGATCCGCAACATTTTGACATTACGCGATGGGTAGAGCGTTTCCGATCCAACACGGAATTGACCTTACAGTATGGCATTGCAAATTCTGCAGGCTTCGTCTTGCAGTCCAGCCTTGCTCCATTGTCTGCACCGATTTACGTCGGGGATCGCCCACATTTCAAAGTCCACGCTGAGAGCACGGTAGACCAACTTTATATTGGTGCGCCGGTAATTGGGAAAATAAGTGGCAAGCTGACGATGGAACTGACCCGTCGGCTGAGCAACGCTGAAGGTTACTTTGCAGGCACTGTCGCCGCTTCATTAGACGTCCAGCAGCTGAATAGGTTTTTTGGCTCACTCGACATAGGCCAAGGTGGCGTCGTGTCGCTGGTCGGCTTCGACGGCGTAGTGCGGGCACGAGGCGCATCAGACCCAAAGGCACCGAGTTTCGCCGGCGTCTCCGTCACTGATTCACCGTTGTTTCCCGCCCTCCGTCAAAGCCCAAACGGCAGCTATTGGAATACGGCCGCAAGCAGCACAAAGTTCGATGGTGTCAGCCGACTCGTCTCTTATCGGACGGTCACCGGACTTCCGCTCATCGCGGTCGTCGGACTAGCCGAACAAGACATCTTCCAAGGAGCAAACACCACACTACAAAAATATGTCACGCTTGGGATTACTCTTACGGCCATCGTACTCATTGTCATGGTATTTGGCGCAAGCCAAAAATCCTACATTTCTGCCACCACCAATGAATTGAAAAATTCGAAGCAGTCCGTCGAGCATTCAAATCTCTTACTGCAAACTGCGCTCAAGAACATGGCGCACGGATTGTGCATGTTCGATCGCGACCAACGTCTTGTCGTCTGCAACGATCGCTATGGGGAGATGTATGCTCTGACTCCGGAGCAGACAAAACCCGGTACGACACTGCGCTCAATCCTGCAGGCGCGAGTAAGTGCCGGCGTGTCACCGGGAGACGCCGAAGAGTATATTCGTACGCGGCTGGAAGAGGTCGTCGAAGGCAATGCCTATTATGCCGAAAACGAGTTAAGCGATGGCCGCGTCTATGCGGTCAGTCATCAGCCGATGCCGAATGGCGGCTGGGTGGCAATCCATCAAGACATTACGGAACACAAGAAAACCGAGCGGGCATTGCTGGAGAGTACCGATGCTTTGAAATCATCCAATGCACGATTTGCCGCCGCCCTGCAAAATATGTCGCACGGCCTGTGCATGATCGATTCTTCGCAAAAACTCCTGGTCGCCAACGAACGCTATCGGCAAATTTACAATCTTCCCGACGAATTGGTCCAGCCCGGAACGACGCTCCGTGAAATTCTGGACTTTCGCGCCGGGAGCGGCAATTATATTGGGCCCGCGCCTGCCGAATACATCGCGGCTCAGCTGAATAATCCGACCCATATTGAGAAGTTGGGGAATGGCCGCGTCATCCAGATATTGCGCCATGCAATGGCCGAGGGCTGCTGGCTTACGATGCACGAGGACATTACCGAGCGCTGGCGCAATGAGACCAGGGTCTCGTTTTTGGCTCATCACGATGCCCTCACCGGGCTGGCCAATCGCCCGGCCTTGGTAGAAAAGATCGAAGACGCGTGCGCTCGATACCGCCGGTGGCAGGAAGAATTCAATGTCCTCATGATCGACCTTGATCGATTCAAGCAGGTCAACGACACATTCGGTCATCCCGCCGGCGACGAACTACTCAGGCAGGTGGCTGAGCGACTTAAAGCAACATTGCGGGAAACCGACGTTCTGGCGCGGCTCGGGGGTGATGAATTCGCCATCATCCAAGTCAACGAGGTCACCCATGGTGATGCCGCCGAAACGCTTGCGGCGCGCATTATCGACTTGCTTGCGGAATCTTTCTCCGTCGACGGCAAAGTTGTCAGCATAGGCGCCAGTATTGGCATCGCGCTCGCGCCACAACACGGCATCAATGCCAATGATCTTTTGAAGATGGCGGATCTTGCGCTCTACCACGCCAAGTATCTGGGGCGAAATCGCTACGCGATTTTTGAACCCGCACTGGCTCAAGCGGCCGCCGAAAAGCACATCCTTGAAAACGAGCTTCGTCAGGCACTCACCGAGAACGAGTTCGAAGTGCATTTCCAGCCCATTGTCGATACCAAGACGCTCACAATGTGCGGCGCGGAGGCTCTCATCCGCTGGCGTCATCCCACCAAGGGCTTGATATTGCCAGATCAATTTATCCCCTTCGCCGAGGAATCCGGTGCGATCATTAATATCGGCGAATGGATGATTGAGGCCGCATGCAAGGAGGCGGTCAAGTGGCCGCCGTCGGTTAAAGTGGCGGTCAATCTTTCGGCCGTGCAGCTGCGCAGCCCGACCATACTGGACTATGTCATGTGCGTCCTCGTTGAAACCGGGCTGCCTCCGGAGCGGCTGGAACTTGAAGTTACCGAAACCGCCTTGATTGAACATGAGGCTGAATGCCTGGTGCTCCTCAACAGGTTCAAAAATCTCGGCATTACGGTAGTCCTGGACGATTTCGGCACCGGGTATTCGTCGCTCAGTCAATTGACGATGTTCCCATTCGACAAAATCAAAATCGACAAGTCATTCACCAAAAATATGACCCATCGCGCCGACTGCGCTGCGATTATTTCCGCCGTCCTCGCGCTTGCTCACAGCCTGGATATTCAAACAACGGCGGAAGGCGTCGAAAAGGAAGAACAACTTCGTATTTTACGCCTTGCCGGCGTGTCGAGTATCCAAGGTTTTTTCATCAAACGACCGTGCCCAGCGTCGGAGCTTAATTTCGATACGTTCCCAGTCTCTGGAGTAGCCGACAATGCCGCATAGATTTGCCACGTCGCCAAGCCCGGCTGATGCAAAAGACTCGGCAGCAAGGCGCGGCGACACCAATGCCACGATTTCGCAAACCTTGATCGATGAACTCGAGGACGCCATCACAAAGCAGAACCTGCGCCAACGGGCAACGGTCATGCGGCGTGTGACGGACTTGTTCATCGTCAATAGCACTGGGTTTTCCGAAGAACATATCGCCATGTTTGACGATGTGATGAGCAGGCTGGTCGTTGCGATTGACAAATCCGCTCGTGCGGAATTCGGCAATCTGCTGGCGCGACATGGCAATGCGCCACGTCAGACTACGCGCATCCTGGCTCTGGATGACGAGATTGCGGTCGCCGGGCCAATTCTTTCGCAGTCTCAATGTCTCGATGAAGAGACCCTGGTTGAGGGCGCAAAAACCAAGAGCCAGGAGCATCTGTTGGCGATCTCGCAGCGCGGCTCCATCAGCGAAGCAGTGACCGACGTACTCGTCGAACGCGGAAACGCCGACGTCGTCGTCAATACCGCGGCAAATGCCGGCGCAAAATTCTCGGAATTCGGTTGCTCAACGCTTGTCGCACGATCTGGGGAGGATAGGGCAATCGCGCTGCGGGTATGGCTGAGGCCCGACATTCCCCGCCATCATTTGTTGAGCCTGTTCGCGTCGGCGTCGGAAGAGGTCCAGAGGCAGCTTGAAGTCGCCGATCGGCAAAAGGCGCAGCTGTACCGCTATATCGTCGCCCAGGCTAAGAATCAGATCCAGACGCAAATCCGCGACGGCTCCGAAAACTATGCAACAGCTCGTCCCTATATCGAGTCGCTGAACCGGTCTGGCGGTCTTACCGACGGGCGTTTGAAGACGTTCGCGCGCCAAGGCCAATTCGACGAAGTGGCTATTGCCTTGTCTTTGATGGCCGACTTGTCGGTCGGGCACATCGAACGCGCATTTGTGCATCAACAGGCGGATCATCTTCTCGTCATCGCCAGGGCAATCGGCCTGTCGTGGGAAACGACAAAAGCGATTTTGGTCATGCGAGCACCGACCGAAAACAAGGCGGAACCGGAAATTGGCAGGCATTACGCCAGCTTCATGAAGCTGCAGCAATCGACTGCCATCTCAGCGTTACAGTTCTATCGGCTGCGTGCGCGAGCTGAGGCACAGCTCGAAACGCGGGCTTAAGCGACGTTACTGCCGACAGACTACTCCCAATCGGTAGCGACATTGCTGGCTGCGGCGCTAGGTATGGCTTTCGAGTGCCGTCAAACCTGCTTCTTGCAAGGTCGTCGGATCGCTTTCGCTGCGACCGGCAGCCTCAATGATGCGGGCTGCGATGCTAGCGTAGATGACGGCAGGCTGCGCAGTGCCGCGGAGAACCTTGACCGTCGCGTTGAAGGCCTCGTCCATGTTGTGCGTTTTCGACCGTCGCGGTGGGTCGTCAGTTTGGTCGTTATTGGGGTAAGAGCAGACTTGATCGGATGGGGTCAAAAACGACGCGAATGACCGATTCTGTTGAAAAACTAGGTTTTCGGCTGGGATTATGCTGTTGGATGGCTTTTTAAAGCACTCGATTGCGGGCGACGTTGACGCGGACGCTACTGAGACAAGCTTGGCAGTCTCAGGCAAATGACACGTGCGGCTGAGTCAGTGATGGCTTTAGGGTTCGGAGCACCAAGGTCTTGAGGTTCTGCACTGTGGCGGCGAGAACGAACTCGTCGCGCGCGCCGGAAAGACCTCGCAGCCGCATGCGCTCGAAGCGGTGGTGGACCTTCAAGTGGGCAAAGCGCATCTCGATGCGTTTGCGCTGGTTGCGCGACTTAAGGAATGCCTTTGTCCGCATCAGCCGGCGTGTCAGGTCGCGGGCATATTCATGGACATCGCGGGGAACCTCTCGTGACGGCGCTTGGGGGCAGCACTTCATTTTGAGCGGGCAGACTTCGCAGTCGAACTTGGAAGCGCGATAGCGAAGTTTGTAGCCCTCGTGCACTTTGCCGGTAGTGTGCAGCACCTTACCGGTCGGGCAGATGTAGACGCCTCGCCGTCGATCCCAGCGAAAGTCGCTGCGCGATAATGTGCCGTCTTCTCGGTCGCTTTTGTCCCAGACCGGGATATGCGGGGCGATGCGGGCGCCAATCAGCCAGTCAAGGAACTTGGCCGTACCATAAGCGGTATCGGCAGCAAGACGTTTGGGCTTGAGGCCGAAGCAACGTTCGGTACGAACGAGCATGGTCTTTGTCGACGCAACCTCGTCAGAGCTGCGTGCCGGCGTGGGCTCAACATCGACAATGATCGCGTGGGCGATGTCGATGAGATAATTGAGCCCGTAACCGAACTGCACCCGCTTGTTGGCTTTAGCCGTCCAGGCCGAGCAGGGATCGCTAGGCGAGATCAGCTTCGGTGGTTTGTGGTCGGCGTCCGGATCGTCGTCATCGAGCCCGGCCAGGAACTCGGCGGCGGCGCGGGTCTGCCGCTCCGACACCGACCAGTCGATCTCACCGGGCGCCTTACCGTGATAGCGGCTGGCGTTGGCTTCAATAACGCTAGCATCAACGGCGAAGCCTTCACCCTTGACCAGGCCGGCATCCATGCAGGTCCGCACCACAGCCTCGAACACCTGGCGCAGGATGTCGCTGTCACGGAAGCGGCCGTGGCGATTGACGGAGAATGTCGAGTGATCGGGCACCTGGTCGTCAAGATCGAGGCGACAAAACCAGCGGTACGCAAGGTGAAGGTCGACCTCCTCGCACAACCGCCGCTCGGAGCGGATGCCGTAGCAATAGCCGATGATCAGCATCCGGATCATAAGCTCCGGATCGATCGAAGGCCGGCCAATGTCGCTGTAGAAGGCCGCCAGCTTGTCGCGAAGCTCAGCCAGTATCCGCGTCACCACCGGATTAATCCGCCGCAACAGATTGCCAACCGGGATGCGCCGTTCGAGGTTGAACAGGTAAAACAACTGGCTCTGATCGCCGATCTGTCGACCCATCATGGCAAAACCTCCGCCGCCGAATCTCTCCAGACGACGGAATCACTGTTCGCCAATTAGTGCCAAACCTTTTTCAACAATATCGACCCTTAACGTCGTTTCGCTGCGAGATTTCGGTGCACTGCAGCATGGACAGTGTGCGGCAATCGCCATCAACGTCTCAGGCCGATAAGGCCCAATTCCTCCCAGAGCCAAGTGAAGTCGTAAGTAGCCATGGCCTCATTTTGCCCAGCGGAGTTGGCCGCGTGATTTTCAAGCATCTTGAGCCAGTCAATGACCCCGGCACGGCCTTTGGCAGTTCTGACAGCAGCGCGCGGTGATTTGTTTCCGAGGAATGGAGCCGGCTGATCGAGCATGTCCCGATAATGCCGATCAAGGCTTTGATGGATAATGGTGCGGCGCTCTTCTTCGGTTAAGCTCAGTTCGGGCGGAGTCGGAGAATTTGGGCGTGCGGACATGGTCTGATCGAGTGTTTGCATCTCAACCAACGGCTCGCGCACCAAATCGCCCAGCAATTGGGAAAAAAGAGCGCGGCCCCGGCTGCTCCGAGCTTGAGAGTTCACAGACAAGACCAACGTCCTGTCCTTAAGCTCCAATCCTCCGAGCACTAGCGAGCCGTCATCGAGCGTTGTGGCGAGGGCAAGTTGCCTCGATGTTCCCTTTTTCCTGCCTAGAGTTTTGATCGGGTTCCGGGTGCCGAACCAATTCCAAAACGTTGTGGTTTCTTGACGTAACACAGGACATCGGTTCAACGTCATTCGTATGTCATCGGCTGTTGCGTCAGCGGCAAGCGGAAAATGCACAGCGCAAAACAGTAGATCATCGCCTTCGATGTTGCGTACATCAAGAACTGGTGGATTTATTGAGCGATTGATTATGTCGATCAGCCAAAAGGTCGTGATCTTTGGGGCCGCAGCACGTAGTATCGCCGTCTGGGAGAAACCATCGACAATGGCTGGATGATTGACATCGCTGCCGAACTTGCTTGTGAACTTCTGTTTCTCCTTATCGGCACGCTTCGCGACATTGCGTAACAGTCTCAATATGTCCTCTGATGGTTCGCGTTGGTATTGCAACAAGGCTCCTCCGACCTGCGCCTGTGAACCAACCTGAACAACGCGCGCAGCGATGCGGTCCCATTGCTTAAGCGAGCGAGTTGCCGACCGCTCGATAATCAGAATTGGGTCGCCACCGCGCACAAGATCACGCGCCCAAAACGAAGTATCTTTGACGACGTCGCTGACCTCATAGAGGCTTGCCACCGACCTTCGTAACGCAGTCATGTATGCGCGTGTCGATGCGCTTTCCTTCCAGCCTCGACGTTTTAAATAATCATCGACAATATTTCGGCCATCGTCGAAGTCTCGCGTCAGAAAATCTTCAAATGCGCTGCCCCACACTGTCGTCATAAACCAGCCTTTGCCAAGGATCGATACGACTTGATCGACATCGACACCCAAACTTTCGCAAGTCGGCTGCAGATGCGCGTCATAGACCCCAGCAAAACGATCACGCCACTCGTCGCGGGCGAGCCATTTGATTAGCCCTTGAAGGGAATGGGCGCTGGCCATGCCTCAGGATTACGGTTCCGAGCGACTTCGGGATATATCCATGCAACCTGGAATGCCGCAGTTTACCAAACCCACGACAAGTATGGAATCACGCAAGCTGTAATGATGTGGAAAGAAAACCACGCTTCAAAATGGAGGTCTATGGCCGTCAGGCGCGGCGGCTATTGGGGGTACTTCCGCCACGACTGGGACGAAGCGGCGCGGCGGTTCATGACCCACATCGTCACTTTGCCACCGTGAATTGCCGCACTGCAAAAATGTTCATTCGATCACCTCGTCGGCGATGGAGAGCACACCTGACGGCACTTCGAGGCCGAGCGCTTTGGCGGCTTTAAGGTTGAGCACAAAATCGAATTTGGTCGACTGCACCACCGGCAGGTCGGCGGGCTTCGCACCCTTGAGGATTTGCCCGGTATAGGTGCCGACTTGATGATACATGTCCGCGAAATTGGTTCCGTAGCTCATCAGTCCGCCTGCTTCTACAAAACGACGGGTGTCGTAGGTCGCCGGGATATTGCCGCGCGCCGCTAACGCGGCAAATTGCACGGCGCTGTTGTAGAAGAATCCGTCGGGTGCAACGAACAAGGCATCAAGATGCTCGCGTGCGATGGCGGCAAAGGCCGCATCGATCTCGCCCGGGGTACTGGCCTTGAGGA
Organism: Xanthobacteraceae bacterium; assembly: GCA_050010715.1. Lineage (GTDB taxonomy): Bacteria > Pseudomonadota > Alphaproteobacteria > Rhizobiales > Xanthobacteraceae > BOG-931. Next base: position 19,562 of record JBEKKM010000076.1, read on the forward strand.
TCTGGATTTGCAGCGCCATGGCGGGGGCGACTTCCTGCACCTCCCGCAATGTGAATGCGGTGATCGACGCATTGGTTGGATTGAGGAGCACGGCAACACGAACGGCCTTGGGCGCCAAGTCATGCAGCAGCCGCAGCCGCTTGGCCACCACCTCCACGGCGAAAAAATTCATGCCGGTCGCGTTGCCACCGGGTCGTGCCAGGCTATCGACAAAACCAAGCTTGACCGGGTCTTGATCGACGCCGAAGACGATCGGGATCGACGTTGTTGCAGCTTTGGCCGCGAGTGCGGGGACGTTCCCTGGCGCGACGATCACGGCCACCTGTCGGCGGACCAGATCGGTCATCACTGCCGGAGCGCGATCGAAGTGGCCCTCGAGCCAGTGGTACTCCACCGTCGCGTTCTGGGCTTCGATTATGCCGGTTTCGTTAAGGCCCTTGCGGAACGCGGCGAGCTCGCGTGTCACGGCGTCGGCAGCGTTGCCACTGACAAATCCGACCACCGGTAGCGCCGGTTGCTGCGCTCGCGCCAGGAGCGGCCACACCGCCGCTCCACCGAGCGCGGATATGAATTGCCGCCTTCCAACACCGATCGCCATCGATCGTCCCGATTACAATTGCGCGCCGCAATATCGCGAAGAATATCACGCTTCAAAATAGAGGTCTGTGACCTTCAACCGCACTGTTGGCGAGCGACCGGCGCGGCGGCTATTGGGGGTACTTCTGCCGCCACTGGGACAACGCCGCGTGGCGGTTCCTGACCCAAAGCGGTCCTCGCTGCGATTCGTACTGGTCGGTTGCCGAACGAGCCCGATACGGCAGGCCCGAGCGACTGAGTGAATTTTAAAAAAAAGCCCCGGGCATTCGCCCGGCGCCTCATCAAAGTGAAGAAGCCCAACCTTCTGCGATCAATTGAACTTATAGTTCAGACCAACGCGAACAATGTTTCCGTTGAAACGCGTCGATGATCCTACACCGACAGTATAAAATGTTGCGCCCGTCGGAACACCGCCGCCGGGAGGACCGACAATATTGCTCATAGTACCTCCGTAGTTCACACTGCCGAGGTCATAATAAAGGTATTCGACCTTGGCACTCCAATTTGTTGCCGGCAACATCCATGCAAGACCGGCGCCGGCCGTCCACCCGACTCGGGTCCCCGAGAAACCGGCCGACATGCCGTAGGGGACATTCACGGTCGCCGTCCCAGGTCCGACAAGAGCCTGGGCGACGGTGGTGTTGGAGTTAACGCCGCCGTAGGCCAAGCCGCCCGTGCCGTAGAAAAGCACTGTTGGCGTTACGGTGACGCCGAGATCGCCTCTTAGAGTGCCGAGATAATTCAGTTTATTTGAGAGGGAGAGTGTTGTCTGAGCGGAATTGCCCGCAAAGCCGACAATTCCTACCGTAGGGCCCGCGACTGTTGAGTTGCCGCGAATTGAGGCTCCTTGGATATCCGCCTCCAAACCGACAACGAACTGGTTGAACTGCTTATTATAGCCGATTTGACCGCCGCCAATGAAACCCTTGGAATGCTCCGGGAAACTTCCGGTCGTGCTCGCGACAGCAGCGGCGAGGGCCGGAGCAGTGCCCGCCAGGGCCAGTGGGTTAGCAAATAGCGGCGCGCCCACCACGTTGATCGAATCTGAGTTCCACCCATAGCCCGCGTTCACGCCAACATACCAGCCGGTCCAGCCAGGGACGGCAACGGGCGGCGGCGGCGGCGCCTTGAGCGGCATGTCTGCCGCGCTAGCCGTGCTCAAAGGAGCGGCGATAAGCAGTGCCGAAATAGCAAGTCCGCCAAGGATAGTGCGCTTCATTGTCGTCCCCCTGAAAAAGCAATCCCAATTCTAAAGCAATCCCAATTCTTAAGTGTGACTTTCGCAGCTTTTGCCACTGCGCGAGAGTCCGGAATTGACTTTCCAATCGCATTTTCGCGACATGTTGCAGCAGGATCACACTCAAGTTTGCAAGCTTTTCAGCCCGTCCGCTCAATGGCTTGGGTGCAGGATTTGAACCTGTGACCTTCGGCGTAGGAAACCGCCGCGGTATTCGGCTAGCGACGGGACTATGTCCGCTTCTGATGTGGTGGACGGCGCCCGCTCTTCGGCATCGAAGTGCCATAGGGTGGTTGCGCCGAAGCGCACCACATTGAGGGGAGCCGTCCACATGCAAATTACCACAATCGGGTTGGATATCGCC
>JBEKKM010000077.1:0-21290 GCA_050010715.1 Xanthobacteraceae bacterium
CAGGTGTTCCTCGACACTGGCCCCGAAGCTGAAATGTGGACCTTCCGCATCAAGCACGACGGCACTCACACCGGGATTTGCCAAATGTTCGGACAAGGCTTTGTCCAGCGCCGCAATCATGGCGGCATCGATCAGATTTGCTTTCGGCCGGCTCAATGTCAGGCGCAAGAGCCGCCCTTCCGCGTCGAACCAGACCTTGAGTTCTGCAGTCATGACGTCGTTCTCGCCCTCGGCATGATGCTTTCCGTCAGCTCGTCGCTCCATGGCGTGTTGGCGGCGAGCGCGCGGCGCAGGCCGATGAAGTCGATCTCGCGGCCGGTCTCGCGCGTGCCTTCGTTAAAGGCGCGGAAGCCGGCGCGCGCTTCGGTCATCATGTTGAGCGCCAGCCAGGCACGTGCATTCTCCTTATTGCGGTTCCACGCGTCGAGCTTCGGCTTGCGCAGCTCCTCGACCGTCTTGGTGGTACAGTCGGGGAAGGTATAGAGCAGCTTGGTGCACAGCGATTCGATCTTGTCATCGAGACCGCCGAGATCGACCGTGCCGCGCTTCATCAGTTCCTGCCCGGCTTTCAGCGCATCGCCGGTCTTCGGCTTGCCGAATACGAATCGTCCGTACTCGTCCGTGATGCGGCTCGTCTCCACCAGCGGGTTGGCGACGAACTTGCCGTCCACTTTGAGCGCCGGCACCACATCCGTGATCACGCCCATGTAATAGGCCTCGTGCGCGGAAAACGGCTCGCACAGCACGCACGCCGCCATTGCGCGCTCGGCGCCGATGACCACGGGGAGAAAGTCGGTTGCGCCGCCAATCGGCGCCGAGCCGTGCTTGGGTCCCGCCTGGCCGAACCGCGCAAGGTCCTGGGCGATGGAAAAGTCGCAGGCCATGCCGATTTCCTGGCCGCCGCCGATTCGCATGCCGTTGACGCGACAGATCACCGGCTTGTCGCAGGCAAGGATCCCCGACACCATGTCATTGAAGAGCCGCATATAGCCGCGATATTCCTGCGGCTTGCCGGCGTAATATTCTGCATATTCCTTGGTGTTGCCGCCGGTGCAGAACGCCTTGTCGCCGGAACCGGTGAACACGACGGCGACGACGTCGCGCGCAGCGCTCGCCTCGCGAAAGGCGAGAATCACGCCCTTCACCATGTCCGTCGTGTAGGAATTAAATTGCGTCGGATTATCAAGCGTGATCCAGGCGTTGGAAAGGCCGGCGACCGGCTTGCCGGCGGCATCCTTGACCGGGAGCTTTTCAAAAATGACGCCCTTGCTCGCCGCTTTACGCACATGCTCGGGAACGAGCATGTGTTCCTTCGGCTCGCTGGGAGAATTGGCGGTGGCACGGATGGCTTCGACGCTCATGATTCGGCTCCTCAATGGGTTGGGACGAGCACCGCCCGGCGTTTGAGTTCGCCGTGATGGACAGCCTCGAAAATTTGATTGATCTCGTCGAGCGGATGCTTTTCCACAAACGGCGCAACCTTTACGCGGCCGGTCAAAACCATGTCCAAGGCCGCTGGATAAAGCTCCGGTGGGCATCCCCAGTTGCCAAGAGCCCGCGCGTGGTAGGCCATGAGGTTCGACAGGCGGATTTCGACCTTGTCCATGGTAAATCCGACCACGCACAAAGTGGCGCCGTGATTGATCAGGCCGAAAGCGGTTTCCTGCCCGGCGCGCGTACCCGAGCATTCGAAAATGATCCACTCGGTCTGCCGCAACGCGCCGCTTTTCGCGAAGCTCTGGATCGCCGCCTTGAGCTCGCGGGGCGAATGCTGCCGCGCGTTCAAGGTCAGCGCCGCGCCTTGATGCGCGATCGCATCGAGCTTGTCCTGGTTGACGTCGACGGCAATCACGATGCCGCCGAGCGCGTTGGCGATCTGGACAGCATAGCCGCCGACGCCGCCGACACCGTTGACGATCACCAGGTCGCCGGCGCTGACACCGGCCTGCGTTACGGCCTGGTATGGCGTAGTCACCGCATCGGCGATGACCGAGACATCCGCGAGCTCGATATGGTTGGATTTGAGTCGCGCCTCGTCGACTGCGCATAGTCCTCGTGCCGGCACCACGATATGGGTGGCAAAGCCGCCGTGAATATCATTGCCGGGCATTTTCTGGTTCGGGCAAATGGTAGATTTGCCGCGCCGGCATGCATCGCAAGTTCCGCACGGAATCACCGCCGGAACGATGACCGCCCGGCCCGCCCAGCGGGTTGCTTCTGAACCGGTACCGACAACGTGTCCGCTGATCTCGTGACCGAGCGTCAGCGGCAAATCATGCTTGGTGCGAACGCCGTCGTAGTAGTAACCGAGGTCGGTGTGACAGACCCCACAGCCGGCGATCTCAACAACGACTTCGTCCGGAGCCGGCAAAAAGGGGTTGAACTCGGCGGCGACGAGCGGTTCGCCCTGCCGCGTCATCATCCATCGAACTGCGGCATGCGACATAAGTCCTCCTATTCGGCTGGTTTTTGACAATTCTCATAGTGCCGGACGTGCCGCCTCGATATTCGAGGATGCATTAATAGAACAACTTGCTCGGATGACACTTGATTTAGATCAATCCCTCTTCGATCCGAACCCGGATGATGCGAATTGAGGTTCGAGGGAAGAGCGAGGGCGAGGAACGCGCGATGTCTAAATCGGAAAATATCTCGATCGCGATCGTCGGCAGCGGCGGCGCAGGCGCGCTCACAACCGGTAATTTCCTCTTGGAGGCGGCTTGCTCGGTCGGATGGTACGGCCTGATGACGCGAACCGTAGGTCCGCAAATTCGCGGCGGCGAGGCGGCCGCTCTGGTCCGCTTGGCAACCCATCCGATCGAATGCATGCCTGAGCGCTACGACTTGCTGATCGGCATCGACTGGCTCAACGCCAACCGATTTGGCACGGAAATCGACGTCGGTCCGCACAGCCTGGTCATCAGCGATCCGCGCGGCGGCGAATTGCCGGCGATCGTCAGCCGTGCCGGTGCACGCGTCGTCGAGGTGCCGATCAAGGAGCTGGCAAAAGCTATCCCTGAGGGCCGAGCGAACATGATCGTGCTCGGCATTGCGGCAGCGCTATTGGGCCTCGACGAGGAAGCCCTCTCAGCATTGCTGGCAAAGCGGTTGGCGGAAAAGGGCGAGGCGGCCATCGCGGCAAGTCGCGCCGGCCTCAAAGCGGGACTGGCCGTTGCCGGCGATCTCGATCTTGGCAAGCGCCTCTCGCCACCGCAGGCGAGCGCCGCCAAACGATGGTTGGTATCAGGCAATGAAACGACAGGATTGGGCGCGCTCCGCGGCGGCGTCCGGTTCGCGGCCGCTTACCCGATCACGCCGGCGTCGGAAATCCTGGAATGGCTGGCGCCCAGTTTCAGCAAGGTGGGCGGCGTGTTGCTGCAGGCTGAGGATGAATTGGCCGCCATCAACATGATCATCGGAGCCTCGTTCGGCGGTACGCCAGCGCTGACCGCGACGTCGGGCCCCGGTCTGTCACTGATGATCGAAGCGCTCGGCCTGGCGACGGCCGCCGAGATTCCGGTCGTCGTCGTTGACGTGATGCGCGCGGGTCCGTCCACAGGCATCCCGACCAAATCCGAACAGGCCGATCTCAACATCGCCGTCTACGGCTTCCATGGCGATGCGCCACACCTCGTGTTGGCCCCGCAGTCTGTTGCCGATTGCCTATTCACCACACAGTGGGCCGTTCACCTTTCCGAGACCCTGCAGGCGCCGGCGATCGTGCTGTCCGATCAATTCATCGGCCAAACGGTCGCGGCGATCGACCGGCCCGCCGACATCGCTTTCATTGGTCAACGCACAAAGGCGGCCGAGAATGTCAGTGCCTACAAGCGTTACGCCGTCACGGGAAGCGGGGTCTCACCGATGGCGATCCCCGGCTCGCGCGGCGGCCAATATACCGCCGATGGACTCACCCACAACGAGCGTGGAATTCCCACTAGCAGCGAAGGCGATCATCGCGCCCAGCTCGACAAGCGGCGCACCAAGCTCGACCAATTCACCTATGGCGACCATTGGGCAGCGCTGGAGGGCGAGGGTGAATTCGCGGTTATCACATGGGGCTCACTCACCGGCGCCGCGCGCGAAGCGGTCGAGCGCGTGCGCGATCGGTTCGGGGTTCGCCTTGTCGCTCCGCGTTTGTTGTTACCGATCCAGCCCGAGCGATTCGCCGCTGCGCTCGACGGCGTGAAGCACATCCTTGTCGTCGAGCAATCGCACGGTGCGCAGTTCCACCGCTACTTGCGCGCCCACTATGACATGCCGGGCGACGTGCGGGTGCTCCATCGCCCCGGGCCACTGCCGATACGGCCGGGTGAGATCGAGCAAGCGATCATGGAATGGAGGCTTTGATGGCGACCGTCGAAACACAGCCGGCGCGCAAGCCCGCCGATTATAGGTCCGACATCAATGCCATCTGGTGTCCGGGATGCGGCGATTATCACGTGCTGATGTCGTTCACGCGGGCTTTTGCCGAGCTCGGCTTGGCGCCGGAAAAAACCGTCGTGGTGTCCGGAATCGGTTGCTCGTCGCGTATTCCGGCCTACACCAATTGTTACGGCTTCCATGGCGTGCACGGCCGTTCGCTGGCGCTGGCGGCCGGGCTGAAGGTGACGCGACCCGACCTGACCGTCGTGGTGGCGAGCGGCGACGGCGATGGCTATTCGATCGGCGGCAATCATTTCCTCCACGCCTGCCGGCGCAATATCGACATGACCTACGTCGTCATGGACAACCGCGTCTATGGCATGACCAAGGGTCAGCCATCGCCGACCACGGAGCCGGACTTCGACACCGCGCTTTCCCCGGGCGGCACCGGGCTGAGCCCTTTTCATCCGCTGGTGATAGCGCTCGCATCGGGCGCCAACTTCGTCGCCCGCGCCTTCTCGGGCGCGCCGAACGAGACGGCGAATATTCTCGTCGAAGCTATCCGCCATCCCGGTTTTTCGTTTGTCGAAGTTCTCAGTCCCTGCGTCACTTTCCGGCCCGACGAACGGGAATGGAAGAGCCTCGTTCATGCCGCCCCGGTCGCCGCCACCAGCGACCCGGCCAAGGCGGCGCGCCGCATCATGACCGACGACGGCTTCAACATCGGTATCCTCTATCGCGGCGAGCGCCGGCCGTATCAGCCGCGGATGGAAGGTCAGAATATCGACGTTGCCGAGCTGGAGAAGGATTTCGAGCTATGAGCAAGATGCCTTCCGAAAGCCCAATTGTCAGTGTCGCCGACCTGCTCGCGCTTGCGCACCAGATCGAAACCGACGCCGTGCAACGCTACACCGAGCTCGCCGAGCAAATGGAAACGCATAACAATCAAGAGCTGGTCAAAGTGTTTCGCGATCTTGCCCGTGCCGAAGGAATTCATGCCGAGGAAATTCGAAAAATGGCAGGCGACAGCGACCTGACGGCGCAGGCACAGCGGCTGGGGCGATGGAAAATGGGCGACAGCCCTGAGCAAGCCGATCTCGGCGCCGCGCACTACCTGATGACGCCATGGCATGCGCTGCAGCTCGCGCTTACCGGTGAACAACAGGCCCTCGCTTTTTTTACCTCCGTCCTGAATTCGGCAAAAAACGAGAAAATCAAGGACATGGCGGCGGAGTTCGTCGAGGAGGAGGCCGAGCACGTCAATCTCGTTCATCGGCTGCTGCGCAAGTATCCAAAGCCGCCCGACTCGTGGGCAGACGACGACGACCCGCCAAGACCGCAGGGTTGAGTTGTGAGCGCTGAGACCGCCACTCGGATCGCTGCGTTTCTTGATGCTCATCATGTCGTGTCGTTGGCAACGTGTGGGCCGGAAGGTCCGCACGCGGCAACCGTATTCTACGTTCGCGACGGCCTTGCGTTGCTTTGGGTTTCCGATCCGAACAGCCGCCATTCCGCGGAGCTCGCGGCCAATGCGCGTGTCGCCGCAACGGTCGCGCCCGATTATTTCGAGTTCGACGATATTTTGGGGGTGCAGATTTCAGGGCGGGCGCACGCAATCGCCGATGCATCTCAGCGCGCGAATGCGGAGCTCCTGCTCCAGGCGCGCTACCCGAGCCTGAAGCGAATGTCCGAGGGATCGCCCATATTGCGGGAAGCTTATGAACGGGCAAAATTCTACCGGCTCGAGCCGACGCGGCTGGTGCTGATCGACAACAGTCGCGGCTTTGGTCACAAAGACACACTCGAGCTGGGAGGAAATGCGACCGAGGCGATGTTCTGATCGATATGGTCTCGAATGTGCCGTTCGGCCGCAGCTATACCAACAGCTTAGAACCGAAAAAGCGCGACGAGAGAGATCGAACCAGCGCCAACGATTCTGGCGCGGCAAAATCTTCGAGACGCAGTTGCGGATTGCGCGGACGAATCCGCTCGAACATCGCGCGCGCGGCCGCGTCAGCGGGCGGTGGAATGGTCGCATCGATCAGCATTTTGGAGCCGAGCCGCTGCCATAACGCAGTACCCGGCGCGCCGAGTTCGGGAAGGCTCGCATCCATCGCGTGGTTATGGGTGCCGGGGATGATGACCACATCTTGCTCAGGGTTCACCCGCGTAGACAACGCCCAGAGAAGTTCGGATGGATTGAACATATCGACATCGGCATCGACGGCGATCACAATTTTCGGATGTTGATATTCCGATGATAGCGCTGCCAGCAGCACGTTCTTCGCCTCACCGTAGGCTCGCGGCGTCATTTGCACCACGAGGCCGAATATGCCGGGCAGCGCCATCACGTTGTGGATATTCGGCCCGCCGCCGACATTCTTGAGCCGGCGAAAGATCGCCGCGCTCATGGGAATTTTGTGAAAAACGCAGCCCTCCATCTCGGATCCGTTCTGCAGGTTCTTGAAGATCGCGTCATGCCGACGCGTCATGAATTGATATTCGACAATCGGATTCTTGCCGGTTCCGGTGACGTAATAGTCCTGGAATTCGGAGAACGGGCCCTCATCCTCGCGGTAATGCGGCGGAATGTGGCCTTCGAGCACGATCTCCGCGTCCGCCGGGACTTCAAGGTCGACAGTCTCGCATTTTACCAGACGCGCCGGCTCGCCGAGGTATCCGCCTGCGATCTCGAACTCATCAAGACCATAGGCGGCCGTCGTAGCGGCGGCCGCATAAAACAGCGGGTGATGTCCGATGAAGATCGCCACCGGCATAGGCTCGTTCCGCTCCTGGTATTTCAGGTAGTTCCGCCACGTATGCCGCGGATAGAGCAGGATGCCGGACTTGTTTGCGCCCTTGATCTGAAGGCGATGAAAGCTGACGTTTCGTTGGCCGGTGTCCAGATCCTTGCTGACGACCAACCCGGAACCGATGACGGGCCCGCCGTCGCGCAGGCCGGCGACGTGAACCGGCAGCTCGGTCAGGTTGAACTGGTCGCGCCCGAGTTTCACCTCTTTGACCGGCCCATCGTTCACCCTGATCGGACCGATGCAATGGCCCATGCGGTCGGCTACGCACGGCACGAGCGCTTCCTCGCTTGTGCCAAAGGCAAGAGCCGCATGGCGAATGTTGGCCGGCGCTTGACCCAATGAACGCCAGCCGTGCGGCAGCTTCTCGAATAGGAGCGCCTTTTCGCGGGACTGGTAGAGCAACGAGCCCATCTCGGTCAGCGGATCGACCGGCTTATCGATGCGGATAAGTTCGCCGGCGGCGTCCAGATCGGCGATCCATGTCCGCATGTCCTTTGGGCGCATGCTTTGGGTCTTTTCGGCATCCCCCGATTTGCCGGACGGCGCCAAGTCGGATTTTGAAGGATCGAATTGCATTCTCGCGCCTTCCGATTACGCCGCACGATTGGTGCCAGACAGCAAGGGAAAAACGGCCATCCTGCCCGCTCGACCAGGACTTCAAAATGCCAGCAGGCATCTTGCCGATCATTGATCTAGCGCAATGACACGGGCCAAATAGCGGATTTCAAATAACCAAACTGGGGAGTAATCCCATGACAAGAATCATCGAAGCTCTACGGGAAGAACATCGAAACATCGAAGAGCTTCTTGTCGTTCTGGAGCAGGAATTAAGTGCCTTAAGTCGCAGTGAGCAGCCTGATTACGAAATTATACAGGCGGTCGTCGGCTATTTTCAGGACTATCCGGATTGCTGCCATCATCCGAAAGAGGACATGATTTTTGAAAAACTGAAGGCGCGTGACCCTGTCGCGGCCCAAAGCGTCGGCGATCTCGAAGTCGAGCATCTTAATGAACACACCCGCTTGGGGCGGGTTGCTGACGTTATCAGAAAAATTCTGACTGATCATGTGGTCCCACGGGAGACGTTTGAGGACGTTGTGCGCGACTTCATCGAGCACGAGCGCAAACACATGAAAATGGAAGAGCGCGTTTTCTTTTCGGCCGCCGACAGCACCTTGCAACCCGAAGATTGGGCGGGAATCGACGCCCGGTGGATCGATTGGAAGGATTCGATGTTCAACGTTGCCATGGAGGAAAAATGTCAGTCGCTGCGAGACCGCATTTTGCAGTGGCGGCGGGAAAATCAGGACAACGCTTGAGAGCGAAGATGGCCAAATGCACTGCGCAAGCGGGGTGATGTTGGAGCATCATGTCTCACACCGGGCCACAAATCGAACGCACCGTCTCGACCTATTGCTACCAATGCGTGGCAGGGCCCGATTTGATGACCGTGCGCATTCAAGACGGTGTGGCGACCGAGATAAATCCGAACTTCGACGCTGCAAAAATCCATCCGGCCGGTGGCAAGGTCTGCGTCAAGGCTTTTGGCTTGGTGCAAAAGGCGTATCACCCCGACCGCGTCCTTCATCCGATGAAGCGGACCAATCCGAAGAAGGGTCGCGGCGAAGACCCCGGCTTCGTGCGGGTGTCTTGGGATGAGGCGCTCGACCTCGTCGCCGCCAAGCTCAACGCCGCGCGTCAAAAAGGCCTGCTCGACGAGTCCGGATTCCCGCGGCTTGCCGCGAGCTTCGGCGGTGGCGGCACGCCGACCGCCTATATGGGGACGCTGCCGGCGTTCCTTGCGGCGTGGGGCCCGATCGACATGAGCTTCGGCTCCGGCCAGGGCGTGAAATGCTACCACTCGGAACACCTTTACGGCGAACTGTGGCATCGTGCTTTCACCGTGTCGCCGGATACGCCACTGTGCGAGTATCTCGTTTCCTTCGGCGCCAACGTGGAGGCGTCGGGCGGAGTTTGCGGCGTCAAGCGCCACGCCGATGCACGCAAGCGCGGCATGAAGCGCGTACAGATCGAACCACACCTTTCGGTCACCGGCGCTTGCTCGGCGGAATGGATACCGATCAAGCCGAAGACAGACGCGGCTTTTCTCTTTGCGATGATTCATGTCTTGCTGCACGAGCATCCGCGCCAGCGGCTCGACCTCGCGTTTCTCAAGCACCGCACCTCATCGCCCTACTTGATCGGTCCCGATGGCTTCTTCCTGCGCGACGCCGAGAGCCGAAAGCCGCTCATTTTCGACGAGCGGAGCGGCCGCGCAGTCGCCTTCGATGCCGCGGACGCCGACCCCGCGCTGGAGGGCGAATTCGATGCCGACGGCATTGAGGTCGGCGCTGACGGCGAAACCACGATCCGCCGCGCCTGCAAGGCACGCCCGGCGTTCGCGCACCTCGTCGCCTTTGCCAAAGACTATTCGCCGGAATGGGCGGCACCGATCTGCGATGTTCCCGCAGCGGCCATCCGTAACGTCGCCAACGAATTCCTCGCTCACGCCCATGTCGGCGAAACGATCGAGATCGAAGGGGTGATGCTGCCCTACCGGCCGGTTGCAATCGCGCTCGGCAAGACCGTGAACAATGGCTGGGGCGGCTACGAGTGCTGCTGGGCACGAACGCTGCTGCCCTGCCTCGTCGGCGCCTTGGAAGTTCCGGGCGGCACGCTCGGCACCACTGTTCGCCTCAACCGTCCAGCCGACAATCGCTGGTCGAGCGTGATCCCGGGCCCCGACGGTTTCATGCAATATCCGATGAACCCGACCGCCAAGGACGAATGGATTGCGCGCCCGTCGGTGCGCAGCGCCCATCGCACGCTGGTGCCGCTTGTCGCTAATTCGGCCTGGAGCCAGGCGCTCGGTCCCACGCACCTCGCCTGGATGATGCAGGCCGAGGATTTCGACAAGTTTCCTCACGCGACGCCGCCCGAGGTCTGGCTGGTCTACCGCATCAACCCGGCGATCTCGTTCTGGGACACCAAGGCGGTCAGCGAGGCGATGGCGAAGTTCCCATTCACCGTCTGCTTCGCCTTCACGCACGACGAGACCAATCACATGGCCGATGTGCTGTTGCCGGACTGCACCGACCTCGAAGGTCTGCAGCTCTTGCGCATCGGCGGCACGAAATATGTCGAGCAGTTCTGGAACTATCAGGGCTTTGCGCTGCGCGATCCCGCGGTCCCGCCGCAGGGCGAAGCGCGCGACTTCACCTGGATATCGACCGAACTCGCCAGGCGCACGGATCTTCTTGCCGAATACGACACGGCCATCAATCGTGGCGCCGCCGGCGTCAAATTGTCCGGGTCGAACTATGACTTCTCGCTCGATCCAGCCAAGGTACACGACGTCGAGAGCATCTGGGACGCCACGTGTCGCGCGGCGAGTGCCGAACTCACCGATGGGAGTGAGACGCAGGGACTCGACTGGTTCCGCCAACACGGCTTCCGCGTGAAGCCATTCTCGCAGCTGCAGTGGTATCTCTATCCCAAGCTGGTCGAGACCGGCCTGCGGTTCGAGCAGCCCTATCAGGAGCGGCTGTTTCGCATCGGCCAAGAACTCAAGCGGCGCCTGCACGAGCAGGACATCCATTGGTGGGACCGCCAAGTCGAGGAATACGAGCCGCTGCCGCGTTGGCGCGACCTCGGTGCATTGTGGGAAGGCGCGCTCGCCAGGCACTACAACGTGCGCATCGATGACTATCCATTCTGGCTCGTGACCGCACGCAGCATGCAATATTCCTGGGGCGGCAATGTCGGCATCCAGCTCATCAAAGAGGTCGCCGACAATGTCGCCGGTCACGGCAGTGTCGTCATGAATAGCGCGGCCGGCGCACGGCTCGGCGTCACCGACGGCGATTTGGTCGAGGTACGCTCGGCGCTCAACGGCACGCAGGGCCACGTCATGCTGTGCGAGGGAATACGCCCCGACACATTGCTGATGATCGGCCAGTTCGATCACTGGGCGACGCCCTACGCCAAGGACTTCCACGCCCCGAGCATGAATGCGCTGATGCCGATGCTGCTCGAGCTGACCGACGCGACCGGCTCCAGCGCCGACCTCGTCAAGGTCAAGGTCACGCGGCTCGGAGGCGCGCCATGACGCGCTGGACCATGGTGGCCGATCTGGAGCGCTGCGTCGGTTGCCAGACCTGCACGGCAGCGTGCCGGCATGCCAACGCCACCTCGCCGGCCGTGCAATGGCGCAAGGTGCTCGACGTCGAGGCCGGCTCATTTCCGAACGTGAGCCGCACCTTCGTACCGGTCGGCTGCCAGCATTGCGCCGAGCCGCCGTGCGTGCCGGTCTGTCCGACGGCGGCGACACGCCAACGCGCCGACGGCATCGTCACCATCGACTACGATCTTTGTATTGGCTGCGCCTATTGCGAGGTCGCCTGTCCGTACCAGGCCCGATTCCTCGTCGACGGCCCGCATTTCGCCTACGGCGCGGCGATGCAGAACGAGGTCGAGCGCGAAGACCCCGCGCGCCTCGGCGTGGCGCAAAAATGCACGTTCTGCTCGGACCGCATCGACTTCGGCCTTGCCAACGGCTTGACGCCAGGGCTCGAACCGCTGGCGACGCCGGCCTGCGTCAATTCCTGCATTGCCGATGCGCTGCACTTTGGCGATATCGACGACCCGGACAGCAACGTCTCGCAACTGTTGCGCGAGCAGAAGCATTTTCGAATGCACGACGAACTCGGCACCGAGCCGAGTTTCTTTTATCTCTATGCCAAGGCGGGCGACGCCGAATTGCCTGCTGGCCGCACATCGCCTTCACGCGCAGCGCAACAGGCGGAAAAAATCCGCAGCCGCGGTGTCGAGCCCTGGCACCAGCCGCATTGGAATTGGAAGGCAGCCGGCAATTTTCTCTGCGGCGGCACCGGAACCGGACTGTTCGCCGTTGCGGCCGTCACGGCCGTCGCGCGCATCGATGGCGAATCCGTTGCTGTGCCCGCTCTTATCGCGTTGGCCCTGATCGCATTCGGACTGTTTCTGTTGATCTTCAAGATCGGTCGTCCGCTGCGCTCCATCTACGTTCTGCGGCAGCCGCAGCGATCGTGGATGAGTCGCGAGGCCTGGGTCGCCGCCATATTCTTTCCGCTCGCGCTGTTCGCCGTCTGGTCAGAAGACAGTGTTCTCATCGGCATCGCCGCCGTTTTGGGACTCTTGTTCCTCTATTGCCAAGGCATGATCCTCAAGGAAGCAAAGGGCATCCCCGCCTGGCGCTCGCCGGTGATTGTACCGCTCATCGCCGTGATGGGACTCACCGAGGGCGTCGGCCTATTTCTTGCCATGCTGCCATTGGTACCGGAACTGACGCCGGCCGCGCCGCCGGTCGCGGCCGCCATGCTTGTGCTTGTTGCCGCGCGCGGCCTCGCTTGGATGAATTATTCAACCCAGCTGCGGAATGCAGGCGCACCGACCCGCACGTTTGAAGTCCTTAACGACTTTCGGCCGTGGTTTCTTGCTTTCGGACTTGCGGTCCCAGCCATCGCCGTCGCACTTGGATTCATTGTCACGGTGATTGCCCCCCTGCTCTTTGCGCTCGGCGGCTGCTCCGCGTTCGCTGCCGGCTGGGCCCTGAAATTCATTCTCGTCACGCGCGCCGGATACAATCAGGGTTTTGCGCTCAATCACACCCCCGTGCGCGGCGCCGGCATTGCCGGCCCGCCTGTCAAGCCGGGATGGATTTTGCCGTGACGGATTATGCGATCACTTGAACAGGTGTCCGAACTTCTGCAGTGCGACGCTGCGCTCCTGCGGTGAAGGGGCATTGACTGCGGGAAATTTGTCGCGCCAATGCCACGGCCTGCAGGCGTCAATGATGGCACGGCTGTTGGTATTGTCGCCCACCGCCTTACGCTCGGGCTCGATGCGAGGATCCAGCGGCGTCGACCAGGCATTGCGGATGATGTCGATCGAGGTTGCCGGATCGGACCGGGTGATGAGCGCCCAGATCACCTCCTCGAGGTTCGATACATCGATATCGTCGTCGACTATGATCGTATAGCGGCCGCAATAGGCTCCGACGTGGCACATGGAGGCGATATGGCCCGCTTGCCGGGCGTGGCCGGGATAGCGCTGCTTGATGGCAATCACGAGTAGGAGCCGCGCGCTGCCAACCTCGTGCGCCCAAGCGGCCGTTACGCTGGGGACGCCGGCCTTCTCGATGTTTTCACGCAACAGCGCCGAACGAACGACGGCGCGATAACGGCAGATCTCGTCCGGCGGACGCTCGGGCGGGCATCCGAGCAGGATCGGGTTGTCGCGGTAATAGATGGCCTTGATGTCTAATACCGGCTCGGGTCGCAAGTCGCTGGCGTAATAGCCGGTCCACTCGCCGAACGGTCCTTCGATGCGGAGGTTGTCGGGCTCGACGAAACCCTCGATCACGATTTCGGCGTTGGCCGGGATGGGCAATCCGGTGACCGGCCCTTCGATCACCTCGACCGGCGTGCCGCGGATGCCGCCGATGATGTCGAACTCGCTGACGCCGTAAGGCAGTTCGCTGCAACCCATAAGGAAACTCATGGGGTCGCCGCCGCAGACGATGGCGACCGGCATGCGTTCTCCGCGCGCCTGATATTTGTCGCGCATCTGGCGGCCATGCTTGCCGGGGGAGATGTAGAAGCCGACCGATTTCTCATCGTGGATCATCACCCGGTATGTGCCGCAATTGATCCAGCCGTCGTCCGGATCGCGTGTGATGTTGTAGCTTCCGGTGCCGACGTAGCGTCCGCCGTCGGGTTCATGCCACTTCGGTACCGGAAATTTCGTAACGTCGATTGCTTCTCCGGTCATGACATTTTGCATGACCGGGCCGTCCGCAACGAACTTCGGTGGAATGCATTTCATTTCGGCAGCGTAGTGGACGCGGAAGCCTTCGCTCAATTCGAGCTTGGAAAGATCGGTCGGGAAGCCGAGCGTCATGTTCTTACGCTTGCCGCCGAAGAAGTTCACCAGCACGCGGCTGCCTTCAATGGTGCCGGGCACGTCGGCGAAGATGAAACACGGCGCGTTGTCGTCGTGCAGCGCCATCTCGGACACCATGCCGATGTCGTGCTGCCAGGACAGCCCCTTGACCTCTTTGATTTCGCCGAGCTTCTGCGCCTCTTCGATCCACTTGCGCAGATCGTGGTAAGCAAGATGCGGCGCGATATTGGACCCTGCAACGGTCGATGCGACCGCTCCTCCGTGGCCGATTTTCATCGACATCGGATCCGGCTGACTGTCTCGCTTGGCCATGAGGCCCTCCAAGCCATTAATAACAGCCACCCGGAAGAGTGAATTGACATAAATCAATCCCTCATCGAAAAGGCGCGTGCTGCGGCGCAGCGCCTCCACAGCAGCCGCGCTGAAAGCCTAGTTTTTCCAAGAACGGGAGGCGAAGCCCGACCAAAAATGCGCTAGCGGCGCAGTCGCGGTCCCGGCTCCGGTCCAACCGAGTTTGTTGCGAGCGTTGTCGGTCAGCCGCTCCAGTGTCCAGGGCGGATCAAGGACGAGCTGCACGTGAATTGATGCGGCTTCGCGGAAACGATGACGCAGGATGTCGTTGATCTGGCGCAACAGCGCGTCACCGAAAGGGCATGATGGTGAGGTCGTCGTGAATGCCACCTCGATACCCTTTGCGTTCCATTCAGCGACATAAACCAAACCCATGTCGACGATCCCGATGCCGAGGTCGGGACACTCGATCTCATTGAGGACATCGGCGAGATCTTCTTGCATCTATTGCCTCACCTCACACAGCGCGCGAGTAGCGCGCCTCTTGGTTGGACAAATAGGCATCGAAAACGGCGCATATCGTCCGTAGCAGCGGCCGTGCATCTTCGGCAACGGAGATCGTGCCGTCGTGACGATGAACCAGGCCGTGCTGCGCCAGCACATCGAGCTCGGCCAGTTCCGTTGCGAAGTCGTCAAGGCTCCTGTTCCGCGCCGCCGCCGTCTCGGCAAGGTTGACCTCCAGGTTGCACATAAGCTGCTCGATAATGTCCCGGCGCAGGCGATCGTCCTCGGTCAGCGCCCGTCCGCGCACCGTTGCCAGGCGGCCGCTCTGGATGGCCTGGCGATAGGCGACCGTGCTCGAAGCGTTCTGAACATAGCCTTGCGGCATCGTCCCTATGGCCGAGGTGCCCAGGCCGATGAGGGCGGCCGCCTTGTCGGTGGTATAGCCTTGGAAATTGCGGTGCAGCCGCTTTTCCCGCAGCCGCCGCGCCAACAGGTCGTCCGGCTTGGCAAAATGATCGAGTCCAATCGGCTGAAAATCGGCCTCTTTCAGCACGGCCGCCGCGGCCTGACTCTGCGCGAAGCGCTCGTTCGCGCCTGGCAACGCCGCTTCCGGCAGCAGCCTTTGATGCCGCTTCATCCACGGGACGTGGGCATAACCGAACAAGGCAATGCGATCAGGGTCGAGCCCGAGAGCGCGCCGTGCGGTCGCGGCGACTGTTTCGGCGGTCTGATAGGGCAGACCATACATCAAATCGAGATTGATGTTGACGATCCCGGCGTCGCGCAACCAGTCTACTGCGCGGCTGGTCTGCTCGAAGCTTTGCACGCGGCCAACCGCCTTTTGCACCTGCGGTTCGAAGTCCTGTACGCCGACGCTGGCGCGCGTGACCCCGCCCTCCTTCAAGGCAAGGACCGCCTCGTGCGTGAGCGTGCGCGGATCGATTTCGATGGCGATTTCGCAGTCGCTGGCCACGGAAAATGTCCGCCGCAGCGCGTCCGACAGCCGGGCGAAATCCCGGGGCCGCAGCATCGTCGGGGTGCCGCCGCCCCAGTGCATGTGCACCACGCAGCGGCGCTCGCCGAGATGCCGGCCGACCAGAGAAATTTCGCGTTCGAGCAGATCGGCATAGGCCGCCACCGGGCTGTATGTGCGCGCCACAGTGGTGTGGCAACCGCAGTAGAGACAGAGTTCGGTACAAAACGGCACGTGCAGATAGATCGATAACGGGACTTTCGCCGGCAGTGCGGCGAGCCACTCGGCGTAGGTCGAACCGCCCACCTCGTCGACGAATTGCACCGCCGTGGGATAGCTGGTGTAGCGTGGCACGCGTCTATCGAAAAATTGCAAAAGGTCCTCAGGCATGGCGTTGGCAGAACCTTGCCGGTTCTCAATTGGCTGCATCACTCGCCATCAACCAAGATACGGAAATGAGTACCGCGGTGCGATCTTTGTCCGGCTTTGCAGCTCACTCAGCATGCTAAGAGCCGATGCGTTTGGACAATACTCCATCCAGTCCTTGCAATCGTGCCGAGTCACGTCGGCGCGGTCGCCTGCGAGATCCTGCAGACAGCGACGCCACGCCTCGCATGACCTGCAACGCCTTTGCAGATGATGCACCAGCGCAGCTTCAACGATGGCCAGCTCATAGGAATCCAGGTCAAGTGCCGCCATGCGGCGGACTAGGAGGCTTACGTCATTTGGGTCACGCGTCAGGGGTTGGCGAGGATCGACATCGGCGGACTCGGTCGGTTCGGTAGCCCGAACCCCGATCAGACGTCGCCATCGCTGCACAATCGCGCGTCGCACGGACCAATGTCTTGTTTGCATCGAGCGAGATCGCATCAAACCCTCTCTCCCGTATAAATTTTCCCGCCATATCGGTCCTGGCGCATTGATCCAGATCAAGTGCGGCGAGCCCCGACTATGCCTTGCTCGGTGCGGCGTTGTCGCCAAAATCTGGAGGGCGCAATGAACGCCAGAACGACGCAAGTCTACAAAAGCGCTTGTCGCATGTGCCATGGCGGCTGCGGCGTTCTGGTGCATGTGGTGGACGGGGCGATCCAGAGCGTCGAGGGCGATCCGGATTCACCGCTCAACGAGGGGCGGCTTTGCCTGAAGGGTCCCGCCAGCGTCGATATCGTTCATCACCCGGATCGTCTGACGCATCCGATGAAGCGGCTCGGCGCGCGCGGCGAAGGCCGCTGGGCTCGCATCGGTTGGGACGAGGCCTACGATATTATCGCCGAAAAGCTCGAACGCATCATCGACGAGAATGGCCCGGAGAGCATTGTCATCGGCACCGGCACCGGGCGGCATCACTGCAATTTCGTCCCCAGATTCGCCAATGCGCTCGGCACGCCAAATTGGTGCGAGCCCGGCCACGCGCAGTGTTTTTTTCCGCGGGTGAATGTTTGTCATCTGACGTTCGGCGGCCTTCCGGTGTGCGATTACTACGGCGACGTCGAGCCGGCCTGCGTGTTGGTCTGGGGTCACAATCCGCTCAACTCCGGTCCTGACGGCGAGCTTCCGTTCCACCCGCGCCGGCTGATGTATGAAGGCAGGACCAAATACATCGTCGTCGATCCGCGCCGCACCAGGATCGCCGAGCAAGCCGCCGTATGGCTGCAGGTGCGGCCGGGTACCGACGACGCGTTGGCGCTGGCCATGATCCACGTCATCATCGCGGAACAGCTTCAAGATCGACAGTTCGTCGAGAAATGGACTTACGGTTTCGAGCAGCTGTCGCAGCATGTCCGCCCGTTCACGCCGGAATGGGCCGAATCGATCACCTGGGTCCCGGCGGAAAAAATCCGTGCCGCGGCGCGGATCTTCGCTGCTACCAAGCCGGCCACTCTTGAATGGGGTTGCGCGATCGAACACACACCCAACTCGATTCAGACCGCGCGGGCGATTTCGATACTTCCAGCCATCACCGGCAATATCGACGTTCCCGGAGGTTGGGTGTTCGGCACGCCCACCGTCACGCCGGTGCCTTCGCTCGACGAGAACCTGACCGCAGCAGCGCGAGCCAAACGGCTCGGAGCGCAGGAATTTCGCGTGCTCGGCCAGGCCAATGTGCAGCCCTCGGCGCATATCCCGGCGGTGTTCAAGGCGATGCGCACCGGCAAGCCCTATCCGGTGCGCGCGTTCCTTGTGTTCGGCAACAATCCTTTGCTGAGTTACGCCAATTCGAAAGTCATTCTTGAGTCGCTGCAAAAGCTCGAATTCTTCGTGATCATGGACTTGTTCATGACCCCGAGCGCCGATCTCGCGGATCTGGTGCTGCCGGCGGCCAGTTGGTTCGAGGTCGATGCGATGCCAGCGTTCCCCTATTTCGCGGAGAATGCGGTGCTGGTCCAGCAAAAGATCGTGCAGGTCGGCGAATGCAAGCAGGACGAAGTGGTGTTTGCCGAGATCGCGCGACGAATGAAGCTGCCGGTCGGCACTGAGGATCCCCAGGACATCTATACCGGCCAGCTCGCCGCCAATTTCGGTATCACCTATGTCGAACTTCGCGAACGCGGCTCGATTTGGCGGCCGATGACCTATCGCAAGCATGAAACGCGCGGCTTCAAGACCGAATCCGGCAAGATAGAGCTCTATTCGCTGGCGCTTGAAAAGCTCGGCTATGCGCCGCTGCCATACTACGCCGAGCCGCCGGAGTCGCCGGTGAGTGCGCCGGAAGTGGCGAAGGAATTTCCCTACGTGCTGACCACGGGCGCCCGCATCCCGAACTTCTTCACGTCGGAACATCGGCAGTTGCCGAAACTGCGGCGCATTTATCGCGACCCACTGGTGGAGATGCATCCCGATACCGCACGGCAGTTCGACATTCGCGCCGGCGATTGGGTATGGATCGAAACAAAACGCGGCAAAATCAAGCAACGCGCCAAGATCACCGACGGCATCGATCCGCGCGTGATCAATGTCGAGTTCGGATGGTGGTTCCCCGAGCGCCAGGATGGCGAGCGCGGCGCCTGGGACAGCAACGCCAACGTACTGACCAATATCGAGCCGCCCTACGATCCGGCGATGGGCACCTATCAACTGCGCGCGCTATTGTGCCGGATCGAAAAGGTGGCGGTTGCGCGGCCTTGATCTGCGCGGCGGCGGGCTTCGCCATCGCTGTGCCGGCGACGTTGTTGCCGATGCCCTTTTTTGCCGGTGTATCTAATAGGATATCCGAAGCTGCCCAAGTTTGTTCGCCATCGCGCAGCGGTCGCGCTGGTCAGTACGGAGGTATGAGCCCCATGGGCTCTTGCCTCTAGGAGCCCAATGTGACGGCGGCTCCGACAGTCAACTACTGCGCCATCGGGGCCGTCGTCTTCTTCGCCCTACCAAACGAAATCCACCCCATCGCCTGGCCCGTACACCGCCCGCAGCAGCGTGGCGGCGGGTGAAGTCGCGTTGGCTTAACAGATCAACCGGAGACGATCATGACCATCGAGACCAAATCCATTCAGACCAATCGCATTCGCGCGCTCAACGATGACCTACGGCAAAACCTGGGCAAAGGCAGAGCTGTGATGACTTGCGGTGTCGCCGCACTAGGCGCCGAGGCTGTTGCGCCGCAGCGAACGCCGCTTTGGGCCATTAGCGACATTTCGCAATGCAGAAAAACGGCGAGCCTTTTTGCCGTCGTTGGCATGGAAAAAAATTGATTTAGATCAACGCATCTGCGTCTCTGCAGGTGTGATCTGTTTTTAGAAGTATGATTGAAGCTAACGGCATTCCTCTAAAGGCGCGCAAAGAGCGCTCAGCGTAAGGCCGTTAGTAAGGCCGTTAAAAGACGCAAGCTAGTGAAGGGGAAAACCGGTGTGGGGGTTGAACTGGTCAGGCCTGTTCAAAGGATTAGCTGCAATCCTCTTTATTGTAGGTGTCGTTTCGTTCGCATTGATCTATTTCATTCCCGCACCGCCGTCGACCATTGCAATCGCGGTAGGGGTCAAGGGTGGCGGCTTCGATGACTTTGCCTTTCGCTACCGGGAGAGGCTCGCCCGCCTCGGTGTCACGCTAGACGTGCGCACAACCGCGAGCGAGAGTGAAGATCTCAGCTTGATAGAGGATCCAAATTCCGGCGTCGATGCTGCATTTTTGTTTGGCGGCACTACCAACAGCAATCAATCGCCAGGGCTGATGTCGCTAGGTCGCGTCAGCTTCAATCCTCTTTGGGTTTTTTACCGTGGTACGGAGACGTTAGACCGCCTATCGCAACTCAAGGGCAAACGTATCGCATTGCTCCTCGATGTCGGCGCGCCCACCAAAATCCTTAGCGCAAACGGCGTTAATCCCGATAGCGCAACGATGTTGAACCGCATCGGACCAGCCGCGGCCAAGGCACTGAAAGACGGTGAGGTCGATGCCGCAGTCACTCGCGGTCAACTGACTGCTCCGTTTATACAGTCCTTGCTGCGCGACCCCACTGTTCGGCTAATGAATCTGACACAGGCCGAGGGTCTTGCGCGAATCTATCCTTATCTTAACCGGCTGGTCCTTCCACAGGGGGTAGTCGATTTTGAGAAAAACATCCCGCCCGGTGACGTGAGCCTCATTGCGGTCGCCAGCGCGGTGGTTGTACGTAAAAGTCTTCATCCGGGGCTTGTATATCTTTTGGCACAGACGCTGGCGGAGGAGCACAGCGCTGCGGGAGTTTTTAACCGGGCCGGAGAATTCCCCACGCAAACTGACCCTGAATTTCCTATGGCCGAGGTCGCCGTCGATTTCTACAAAAACGGGCCTTCATTCCTACAAAGGTACCTG
The DNA here is from genome assembly GCA_050010715.1 of Xanthobacteraceae bacterium. Taxonomy (GTDB): domain Bacteria; phylum Pseudomonadota; class Alphaproteobacteria; order Rhizobiales; family Xanthobacteraceae; genus BOG-931. The sequence goes on from JBEKKM010000077.1 coordinate 20,677, forward strand.
CCATTGTGGCTAACCGCCTATGCACGAAGAACGATCGCATTACTGGTGGCGGGCATAGCGATCGGCTTCCCGCTGTTCAATTTGGCGCCCAGGCTGTATCATTGGTTTTTGCAAAACCGTATGCGCAAATTATACCGCCGCCTCAGGGTCGTTGAAGAAGCATCGCAAACAGAACTTACTGGTCCTCAAGTGGTAGCCCTCCAAACCGAATTGAAGGACATCGATCGCGCTGCGAGAATTCTTCCAGAGCGACATTCGGATTTGTTTTTTTCATTAGAACAACACATTAGTCTCACGCGTGCGCAACTCACCTTGCGTCTCGCTGAGGCGCAAAGGCAGACAGCCAAAATTGCTTAGGGCACGAACTCAGTGTCTAGGACACCTTCCCAGAGTCTCGGCCTTGCTTCTGCCCTGCGAGCGATAGCACCTGGCGTCCGGTAGCCAAACTTTTCGCAATGCGGCAATTCAAAGTGGCAAATGTCCGCTTTGGGTCGATTGTGTTGCAGAAGTAGGTTTTGCAGGGCGCGTTCAGGGACGAAGGTATTTTTGGACTCAGCCGAGGCGATGGCTTTGCGCCAGCCCCATGGCGGAGCGGCGGCGCTGACGCTTTGGAA
>JBEKKM010000078.1:0-27642 GCA_050010715.1 Xanthobacteraceae bacterium
TCGTCGAACGGCAACACGTCCGCATCAGGCACCGGCCGCGACGCGCCTTCGTGATCGGACCAATTGATGATCTCGAACCGGCCGTCCTCGTGCTCGACCAGCGCGGTGCAGCTTTCCACCCAATCGCCGCAATTCATGTAGCGGATGCCGAATTCGTCGTGCATGACGGCGTGGTGAATGTGGCCGCAGATCACGCCATCGACCTTGTGGCGATGCGCTTCCGCCGACAGCGTCTGCTCGAAGGCGCCAATATAGTTCACCGCGTTCTTGACCTTGTGCTTGGCCCATTGCGACAGCGACCAGTAGCGAAAGCCGAGGCGGCGGCGTACGGCGTTGAAATAGCGGTTGACCAGGATGGCGAAATCGTAAGCCGTATCGCCTAAGAGCGCCAGCCAGCGCGCGTGCTTGACCACCATGTCGAACACGTCGCCGTGCACGACCAGATAGCGGCGGCCGTCGGCGGCCTCGTGGATCGCGGTCTCGACCACTTCGATGCCGCCGAAGTGCGTGCCATAGTAATCGCGCAAGAATTCGTCGTGATTGCCAGGCACGTAGACGACGCGCGCGCCCTTGCGCGCCTTGCGCAACAGCTTCTGCACCACGTCGTTGTGATGCTGCGGCCAGTACCAGCCAGACTTCAATTGCCAGCCATCGACGATGTCGCCGACCAGATAAATCGTATCGGCGTCGTGATAGCGGAGAAAATCGAGAAGCCGGTCGGCCTGGCAGCCGCGCGCGCCGAGATGAACGTCGGAGATGAAGAGCGTACGGAACCCAATTGTGCCGGGCTCAAACGTCACGAATCATTGTCTCGCGTCGGTTCAACCTGCCGCACTCTCTAAGTTCTTTGGATTGCAGGAGGATGACAGCAAAAGTTAACGCAAGCTTCCGCCGGCGTCTGCAGCTTCGAGTCACAGCGCTGTCACGGCGCCAAGTTAAAAGCCGGCGCAATGACAGCGCCGATTCTCGCCCTCGCGGCCTTCTGCATCATCGCCACCGTCGCCCATGTCGCGAGCATCGTGATCGCGATGCTCCGTCTGCGGCGGAACTCGCTCGGCGAGGCGCCGTCCGTACAGAATTTGCCTCCAGTCAGCCTGGTGCGCCCGCTGTGCGGACTGGACAATTATGCCGCCGATACGCTGCGTTCGACGTTCGATCTCGATCATCCGCACTACGAGATCCTGTTCTGCGTCGCCGCCGCGAACGATCCCGTCGTGCCGCTCGTCGAGGCTTTGATCGCCGAGCACGGCGGCGCGAACGCGCGGCTCCTGATCGGCGACGATCCGGTGAGCGGCAACCCGAAGCTCAACAACGTGGTCAAGGGCTGGCGCGCGGCGCGCCATGACTGGATCGTGCTGGCCGACAGCAATGTGCTGATGCCGAACGACTATCTGCGACAGTTAATTGCCAGCTGGCGCGCCGATACCGGGCTGGTCGCTTCGCCGCCGCTCGGCTGCCGCCCGCAAGGCATCTGGGCCGAGCTCGAATGTGCGTTTCTCAATACCTATCAGGCGCGCTGGCAATACGTCATCGACAGTTTCGGCCACGGTTTCGCCCAAGGCAAAACCATGCTGTGGCGCCGCGCCGATCTCGAACGCGCCGGCGGCATCGCGGCTCTCGGCAAGGAGGTCGCGGAAGATGCAGCCTCGACCAAGATCGTTCGTGGCGCCGGCCTCAAAGTGCGGCTGGTCGATCGCCCGTTCGTGCAGCCGCTGGGCCGGCGCGGCGCCGCCGAAGTCTGGAATCGTCAGGTGCGCTGGGCGCGGCTGCGGCGTGCAAGTTTTCTGCCCTACTTCCTGCCGGAAGTTTTGGCCGGCGGCGTGCTGCCGATGATGGCGGCCGCCATCGTGGCGAACGCGGCCGGGCAATCGCCGGCGCTGGCCGCCGGAGCGCTCGGCGCGATCTGGTATGGCAGCGAGATGTGGCTGGCGGCGGCGGCCGAATGGCACCTGCCGTTCCTCTATCCGCTTCACGGGTTGATGCGCGATTGCCTTTTGCCGGTGCTCTTCGTCACGGCGCTCGGCGGCAGCGATTTTGTCTGGCGCGGCAATGAAATGCAGGTCGAGCGCATGCGCCCGCGCCGCATGCTGGCCCGCGTCCGGCCGCGCTTGCAGGAAGTTGCCGCCGGCAGCCGGCGACGGCTGCGCGCGCTGCGCGCCCGCGAATCTTAAAGCCGCTAGGTGGCTGCCGGCGTTTGCCGCGCGGCGCGATCGGCGATCGCGTCGATGGCGGCGCGATCGGCCGGAAAATCCGCGTCGATCCAGGCCTGCTCGGCGGCGCGCAAGGCAGCGCCCATTTCCGGCCCTTTCGGCACGCCGCGGCTGGCAAAATCCGCGCCCTTGAGAGGAAACCTCGGCGCGGTCCAGCTTTGCGGCAAGGTCGCGAGTTCGTGCCAGGCGCGGTCGGCGGCGCCGGCATCGGAGCGTGACCAGGCCACCAGCACGCGATCGGTGAACGAACTCGGCCCAAGCTGATAGAGCAACACGCGCGCGGCGTGCTCGCCGGCCGCGGGCCGCACGCGCCACCAATATTCCAACGCCATCAATCGCTCGAATTCGGTATTGGACAGCCGCAACCGTTGCGACAGCCGCTCGGCGTTTTCCATGATGTGCACGCCGAGCGCGCCGAGGCGACGCGTCGCGTCGGGATCAACGCCGAGCGCGGCTTCGGCCTTTGCCGTGTTCTCGAAGCTGGCCAGCAGCGGCACGCCGCCGAGCACGGTGCCGAGGATGCCGGCTTCGGCCATCACCGCGAGCGTCGGCGTGGCATGCGGCGCCAGCAACAGCTTCAGCAATTCCGTCCGCACCCGCTCGCGCGACAGCGTATCGAGGCCTGAGCGCGCGGCGATGCAGGCATGCAATCCGGCGGCGTCGGGTGCGCCTTCGCCGTAGCAAGCGTGAAAGCGGAAGAAGCGCAGGATGCGCAGATAGTCTTCGACGATGCGCTGCGCCGGGTCGCCGATAAAGCGCACCCGGTGCGCGGCAATATCGGCAAGGCCGCCGACGTAGTCGTAAATCTTGCCGGTAGCCGACACCGACAACGCATTGATGGTGAAGTCGCGCCGCTCGGCATCCGCTTTCCAGTCGCGGCCGAACACCACCTTGGCCTTGCGGCCGAAGGTTTCGACGTCCTGGCGCAGCGTCGTCACCTCGAACGGGCGGCCATCGATGATGGCGGTCACCGTGCCATGCTCGATACCGGTCGGTTTCGCCTTAAAACCCGCCGCTTCGACGCGGCGCACCACCTCTTCCGGCACCGCCGTGGTCGCCACGTCGATCTCGCCGACTTCAAGTTTCATCAGCGCATTGCGCACCGCGCCGCCGACGACGCGGGCTTCCTCGCCGTCGCGATCGAGCAGCGCCAGCAGGCGGGCGACCTCGGCCTCCTTGAGCCACGAGGCGTTGTCGAGATGAGCGCCATCCGTCATCGCGTGGTTCCCGGCACGAACTTGCCGCCGTCGACATGGGCCGGCACATAGGTCGAGCCCGGCGGCGCGCCGGAGAACTGCGCCAGCAGCAGGAAGCTGCCGATCATGAGGAGAAGAGACACGATGACGAGGCCGGCGATGCGTCGCAATGTCCACGATGCCGGGTCAAGGACGCCGGCGCGCGTCGCGATCAGAAATGCGGCGTAGAACGCGAACGGGGTGAGGAAGAGCGCGATCTCGGTGAAGAATGGCCTGATCATGCGCCGTAAATCCGGTCGTACAGATTCCGCAAGATACCCGCGGTGATGCCCCAAATGTAGCGGTCGCCGAAGGGAATTGCGTAATAATCCCGGGCAATTCCCTTCCAGTCGCGGGTCTTGCGCTGGTGATTAGCGGGCGTCATCAAGAATTCGAGCGGCACCTCGAACGTTTCTTTCACCTCCCACGGATTAAGCGTGAGCGAAAAATCCGGCTTGACCCGCGCCACCGTCGGCAGGATGCGAAAACCGGAAAAGGTCAGATAGAGATCGAGATAGCCGATCGGCTCGACCAACAAGGGTGCCAGCCCGATCTCCTCTTTCGCTTCCCGCATTGCGGCCGCGACAGGACTTTCATCGCTCGGATCGATCTTGCCGCCGGGAAAGGCGACCTGCCCGGCATGGCTGGCGAGCTCCGCGGTGCGCAACGTCAACAGCACCGTCGGCTCGCTGCGGTCGACGATCGGGATCAGTACAGCGGCCGGTTTGGTGGCAGCAACGCCGGCGCGCTCCCATAACACCGGATCGAGATCGAGATCGCCGCGGCGCACGCCTTCCGCCGCCGGGTCGGTCAAGGCCCGCGGCACGTCGAGATTGAGACGCGCCCGCGCGCGCCCGAAAAAATCCACCGTCGCCGGACGTGCCGATGATGCCGTTTGGTCGTTCACGCAAAATCCCTCACCTGTTCGGCCGGCGCCATGGCAAAGAACGCACCCATCGAGGCGACGCCGAACATCGCCTTGCCGTCGACCTCGCGCTCCTCGCCGATGTCGACAAGATCGAAGAACAGCGTGCGCGTCACCTTCGCCCACAAGTCGCGGCGCACATGCAGATAAGGTTTTAGCCCGCCGGTGCCGGCTTCCGGCTCGAAGCGTAGCGCATGCTGCGGCCCGCACGCGACCCAATCGTCGACATTGGTGCGAAAGTGCAGCACGTGGCCCTCGGCGCCATTCTCGATATTGAGCTCGACGGCGAGGAACGGCGCATCGTCGACGGTGATGCCACACTTCTCCACCGGCGTGACCAGGAAGTAATGGTCGCCCTCGCGCTTGAGCACCGAAGCGAACAATTTTACCAATGCCGGCCGGCCGATCGGCGTCTTCATATAGAACCAGGTGCCGTCGGCGGCGATGCGCATGTCGAGATCGCCGCAGAACGGCGGGTTCCAGCGCTCGACCGGCGGCGACCCCTTCGTGCCGGCGCGCGCTAGCGCGCCTGTGATCGCCTCGAGGCCGGATTGCCCTTCCTTCGCCATGGTTTACCTGGAGCCTACCATCCGGACATGAGTCCGGGGGCGAGATTATTCGAGGTTTTGCGATCACCAACCCGGCCGCCGTCTTCCAAGTTGTGATCCCTGTGGATGAAGAATCAGCGCAAGCTCTGCGTTGCTGCGGGCTGGCGTGTATATTGCATGATGTGTGCCCAATAGCAGTGCAATGTTGGCTGCCGTAGATTCGTGCATATGGCGCGGATCTCCTCCGGTGCAAGAATACGACCCAAAGACAAGGAGTTAGCCATGCCCGTTGCTGGCGGAGATGGTCTCGAAAAGCTCGAAGACATGATCGTGCGGACAGCCGAATCGACCGCGGCGCATGTGACCGCGGCCAAGGCCGCGATCGGCATGGTAATCTTCGGCCAGGACAAGGTGATCGAGCGGGCGCTCGTCACCATCCTGTCCGGCGGCCACGCGCTGCTTCTCGGCGTGCCCGGCCTGGCCAAGACCAAGCTGGTTGAAACCCTGGGCACGGTGCTCGGTCTCGACGCACGGCGTATCCAGTTCACGCCCGATTTGATGCCGTCGGACATTCTCGGCACCGAAGTGCTGGAAGAAAGCCAGACCGGCAAGCGCAGCTTCCGCTTCCTGCCCGGTCCGGTGTTCGCGCAGCTCCTGATGGCCGACGAGATCAACCGCGCCAGCCCGCGTACCCAGTCGGCGCTGCTGCAGGCGATGCAAGAGCAGCACGTCACCATCGCCGGCACGCGGCACGATCTGCCAAAACCATTCCACGTGCTGGCGACGCAAAATCCGCTGGAGCAGGAAGGCACCTATCCGTTGCCCGAAGCGCAGCTCGACCGCTTCCTGATGCAAATCGACGTCGGCTATCCGGATCGCGAGGCCGAGCGGAAAATTTTGTTCGAGACGACCGGCTCGGACGAAACCCGCGCCAAGCCGGCGATGACGGCGGAAGAGCTGATGGCGGCGCAGCGGCTGGTGCGGCGGCTGCCGGTCGGCGAATCCGTGGTCGAGGCCATTCTTGCGCTGGTGCGCTCGGCGCGGCCGGGAGCCGAAGGCGGCGAAGCCGCAAAGCTGATCGCCTGGGGACCGAGCCCACGCGCCAGTCAGGCGCTGATGCTCGCGGTGCGCGCCCGCGCGCTCCTCGACGGCCGCCTTGCGCCCTCGATCGATGACGTGCTCGAACTCGCCGAACCGGTGCTCAAGCACCGCATGGCGCTGACCTTCACCGCACGTGCCGAGGGCGAGAGCATCGAAGCCGTCGTCGGCCGCCTGAAGTCGCGGATCGGATAGCGGATGGCGGCGGAGCCCAAGCGCACCTACCAGGACAGCGCGGCGGTTGGACGAGCGGTCGGGGCCGGCCGGACACTGGCCGCCAGCATGCCGCGGCTCATTCTGGAAGCCCGCCGCGTGGCCGCCACCGTCAACCACGGCCTGCACGGCCGCCGCCGCGCCGGGCCCGGCGAGAATTTCTGGCAATACCGCCGCTTCATGTCCGGCGAGCCGGCGTCGCGGGTCGATTGGCGGCGCTCGGCGCATGAATTTCGCTTCGCCGCTGGTCCGCGACTCGAAACTTTTCCGCGCGCTGGTCATCGCGCTGGCGCTCGCCGAGATTCTGGTCGAGGCCGGCGAGCGCGTCGGCATTCCCGGCCTGACGCGGCCGACCGGCAGCCGCAACGTCGTCGACCGGATGGCGCAAGCGATCGCCCATGATCACGCCGAGCGGACGAGCCTGCCGCCGAATTTCGCGCCCTCCCCGCTCGCCGAAGTCGTGCTGCTCTCCGATCTGTGGAGCGAAATGAGCGACGTGCGGCGCACCATCACGCAACTCTCCGGCAGCGGCGCCCGCGGTCATGTCGTTCAGATCGTCGATCCGGCCGAAGAGACTTTTCCGTACTGGGGCCGCATCGAATTCGTCGAGCCGGAAAGCGGCGGCCGCATCACCGCCGGTCGCGCCGAGACTTGGCGCGACGACTACATCGCGCGTGTGGCGCGCCACCGCGCCGAAATCCGCGCCGAGACCGACCGTCTCGGCTGGAGCTTTACCATCCACCGCACCGACCGGCCGGCGAACGAGCTGCTGCTGGCGCTGCATGCCCGCATCGGCGCCGCGGCGTCGGATAGCGAATTTCGGCCGCGGCCGGCGGCTCAGACGACGGTGACGGCATGATCGGCGGATTGCCCATCGGCTTTGCCGAGCCGCTCGTGCTGATCGGCCTGTTGACGCTGCCGGTGCTGTGGTGGCTGTTGCGGCTCATTCCGCCGCGTCCGCGCCGCATCGATTTTCCGCCAACCCGGCTGCTCCTCGAAATCGCACCCAAAGAGGAAACGCCCGCCCGCACGCCGTGGTGGCTCACTTTGATGCGTTTGGCGCTCGCCGCTTTGGTCATCATCGCAGCCGCCGGCCCGCTGTGGCATCCGCGGCTTGCGGCGTCGACCTCGCGCGGCCCGATCGCAATCATGATCGACGACGGCTGGGCGGCTGCCGCCACCTGGGACGCCCGCGTGCGCACCGCCAACGACATCATCGCCCGCGCCGAGGACGATCGCCGAGCCGTGGCGCTGATTCCGTTGTCGGAGGGCACGCGCGACATTTCGCTCGAGCCCGCAGGCTCGGCGCGGGTCCGCCTGAACCAGATGAAGCCGAAGCCGCACACGGTCGATCGCTCGGAAGCGCTGCCGGGGATTGCTCAGTTCCTCGCCGCAGTGCATGACGTCGATCTGGTGTGGCTGTCCGACGGCACCGATCTCGGCCGCGGCGCGGATTTCATCAAAGCGCTAGCGCAAACCCTCGACAACCGCCCGATCACGATCATCGACGGCGGCATTCCCGGCGCCCACGCGCTGGCCGCGGCCGACAATGCCGCAGGCGCGCTCAGCGTCAAGGTGTTGCGCGCCTCGACCGACGCCGCGGACACCGGCACGGCGCGCGCGCTCGATTTGAAGGGCCTGCCGCTCGGCGAAGCGGCCTTTACCTTCAAGGGCGCGGATCGCGAGACCGAGGCGCAATTCGCGCTGCCGGTCGAGATCCGCAACGACATCTCCCGGATCGAGATTTCCGGCGAGCGTTCCGCCGGCGCGGTGCAACTGCTCGACAAGCGCTGGCGGCGCCGCACCGTCGGCATTGCGTCGGGCGCCAGCGTCGAACTTGCGGAGCCGCTGTTGTCGTCGAGCTATTACATCGTGCGGGCGCTCAATCCCTTCGCCGACGTGCGGCTCGCTCCTGGTGAAGCGCCGGCGGACGCGGTGGCGCATTTCCTCGATCAGAATCTGCCCATGCTGATCCTCGCCGACGTCGGCAATGTCACCGGCGACGCCCATGATCGCCTGGCGCGCTGGATCGAAGACGGCGGCGTGCTGGTGCGTTTCGCCGGCCCCCGGCTGGCCGCGTCCGACGACGATCTCGTGCCCGTAAAGCTGCGGCGCGGCGGCCGCATCCTCGGCGGCAGTTTGAGCTGGGACAAGCCGCAGCCGCTGGCGGCATTTTCCCGCGACAGCCCGTTCAACGGCATGGCGGTACCGGGCGACGTCACCGTCACGCGCCAGGTACTGGCGGAACCCGACGCCACTTTGAGCGACAATACCTGGGCGACGCTGGCCGACGGCACGCCGCTCGTCACCGCCGCGCGCCGCGGCAAGGGTTTGCTCGTGCTGTTCCATGTCACCGGCGACACGCGCTGGTCCGATCTGCCGCTCTCGGGCACTTTCGTCGAAATGCTCCGGCGCATCGTGGCGCTCGCCGGCACCACCAGCGTTACCGACGCCGCCAAGGCGGAGACCAAGAGCGTGCGCGAAGTCGTGCCGCCGAGTCGCGTGCTCGACGGCTTCGGTAACTTCATCGCGCCGCCGCCGACGGCACGGCCGGTGCCGTCGGACTATTCCGCAAGCGCCACGGCGGATCATCCGCCGGGCTTCTACGGTTCGGCCGAGGGTCTCATCGCCGTGAACACGCTGGCTGCCGCCGATCGCCTGACGCCGCTCGATTTCACGCCGCTCGCCAATGCGCGCCATGAAATCTACCGCATCAGCGAGCCGCAGGATTTGCGCGGGCCGATCCTGCTCGCCGCGCTGGCGCTGTTCCTGCTCGATACCGTGGTGGTGCTGTTCCTCGGCGGCGGCATTCAACGTCTCGTTCCGCGCTTCTCGCGCGCCACGGCGGCGATGGCGATTCTCTTCGCGGTTCTCGCGCTGACGCTGAACCAGGCACGTGCCGAAGACATCCGGGTCGGCAACGTGCCGGAATCGGCACTCGAGACCAAGCTCGCCTATGTCGTTACCGGTAATGCCGAGGTCGATTCGATCAGCAAAGCCGGCCTCGCCGGGCTGACGCTTTTCCTGGCGCAGCGCACCGCGCTCGAACCTGGCGACCCGATCGGCCTCGACATCGCCCACGACGAGCTGGCGTTTTATCCGCTGATCTATTGGCCGATCGCGCCCGGCGCGGCACGGCCGTCGGAAGCGGCGCTAAAACGCATCGACACCTACATGAAGGATGGCGGCACGGTGCTGTTCGACACCCGCGATGCCGTGGTGGCGCCGCCGGGTCCGGGTGGTGAGACGCGCAGCCCGGGAATGCTGGAATTGCGCAAGATCCTGTCCTCGCTCGATCTCCCCGAGCTCGAGCCGGTGCCGCGCGATCACGTCCTGACCAAGACGTTCTATCTGCTGCGCGACTTCCCCGGCCGCTTCAACACCGGCCAGCTCTGGGTCGAGGCGCTGCCAAACGTGGACGAGGACCGCTCCGGTCGCCCTGCCCGCGGCGGCGACGGCGTGTCCTCGATCATCATCACCTCGAACGATCTCGCCGGCGCCTGGGCGACGCGGTCCGACGGCCAGGCCATGCTGCCGATGGTCGAGGGCGAGCCGCGCCAGCGCGATCTCGCGTTCCGGGCCGGCGTCAACATCGTCATGTACACGCTGACCGGCAATTACAAAGCCGATCAGGTGCACGTGCCGGCGCTGCTCGAGCGCTTGGGGCAATAGGAGAGAGATCTTGAATCTCGGTATTGCATTCGCCCCGCTCGTCGCCGAACCCGTTTTGTGGGCGGCCATTGCCGCGGCCGTCGTGCTCGCGCTGTTGCTGTTCGTGTCGCGCAGCCGCGGCGCCACGATCCGCGCGCTGGCGCTGGCGCTGGTCGTGCTGGCTCTCGCCAATCCCTCGCTCACCCGCGAGGACCGCGATCCGCTCTCTTCGGTCGCCGTGGTCGTGGTCGACAAGAGCCCGAGCCAGAATTTCGGCGACCGGACGCAGCAGACCGAAGCGGCGCGCGCCGCGGTCGTCGAGCGGCTCAGCCATATTCCCGGCCTCGACGTGCGCGTGGTCGAAGCCGGCCAGTCCGACGGCGAGACCGACGGCACGCGGTTGTTCACCGCGCTCGGCACGACGCTCGCCGACGTGCCGACCGATCGCGTCGCCGGCGTCATCATGATCACCGACGGCAGAGTCCACGACGTGCCGCAGGATGCCGCCGCGCTCGGCTTCGCCGCGCCGATCCATGCGCTGATCACCGGCACCAAGGACGAGCGCGATCGTCGCGTCGCCTTGATCGCCGCGCCGCGCTTCGGCATCGTCGGCCAGTCGCAGACGATTACTTACAAAGTCGAAGACCAGGGCATCAAGGAAACCAGCGCCGCGGTGACCGTGCGCCGCGACGGCGACGTCATCGAAACCCGCACCGTTCCGGTCGGCATACCGCAGAATGTCGATATTGCCATCCCGCACGGCGGCCAGAACATCGTCGAGATCGAAGCTGCGCCGGTCCCAGGCGAGCTGACGACGGTCAATAACCGCGCCGTGGTCACCATCGACGGCGTGCGCGACAAACTGCGCGTACTCCTGGTCTCCGGCGAACCCCATGCCGGCGAGCGGACCTGGCGCAACCTGCTCAAGTCCGACGCCTCCGTCGATCTCGTGCATTTCACCATTCTTCGGCCGCCGGAAAAGCAGGACAACACGCCGATCAACGAATTGTCGCTGATCGCATTTCCAACCCGCGAACTGTTCCAGCAGAAGATCAGCGAATTTCAGCTCATCATCTTCGACCGCTATGCCCGGCAAGGCGTGCTGCCGATCATCTATTTCGACAACATCACCCGCTATGTCCGCGACGGCGGCGCGGTGCTGGTCGCGGCCGGGCCTGATTACGCGAGCCAGACCAGCCTGTGGCGCACGCCGCTCGACGCTATCCTGCCGGCAGAGCCCGACGGCAATGTCACCGACGAGGCGTTCCGGCCGAGCCTCACCGAGCTTGGCCGGCGCCATCCGGTGACGCGCGGCCTCGAAGGCTCCGACTCAAACCCGCCGAACTGGAGCGAGTGGTTCCGCGTCGTCGATACCAGAAACGCCACCGGCACGACGGTGATGCAGGGCCCGGACGCAAAACCGCTCTTGGTTCTGTCGCGCGAAGGCGAAGGCCGCGTAGCACTGCTGCTGTCCGATCACATCTGGCTGTGGGCGCGCGGCTTTGAAGGCGGCGGCCCGCATCTCGATTTGCTGCGCCGGTTGTCGCATTGGCTGATGAAGGAGCCCGACCTCGAAGAAGAGGCGCTGCGGCTCAAAATGAGCGGTCATAACCTGGTGGTGCAGCGACAGACCATGGCCGACAGCGCCGCCGACGTGACGCTGACCTCGCCCTCGGGCACGTCGCGCACGCTCAAGCTCGAGCCGACGGAACCGGGGGTGTGGGAAAAGAGCATCGTCGCCGACGAGCTTGGGCTGTGGCGCGCCACCGACGGCAAGCTCAACGCGCTCACCAATATCGGCCCGGCCAATCCGCGGGAATTCGCCGAAGTCACCTCGACGCCGGAGGTTCTGGCGCCGATCGCCAATGCGACCGGCGGCTCTTCGCGCCGGCTCGACGACAGTGGCAGTCTCGACGTGCCGCGCATCCTCGCCGTGCGGTCAGGCGGCACCTATAGCGGCGACGACTGGATCGGCCTGAAAATGCGCGACGCCAGCGTGGTGCGCGGCATCGGCGTGCTGCCGGTCTTCGCCGGCCTGCTCGGGCTATTGCTTCTGATCGGCAGCCTCGCCGGCACCTGGGCGCGCGAAGGCCGATAATCGTACAATGCCGGCATGCGCCACACCTTGCGGCTTCATCCGGACTCGCTTTGCGCCGCGGCGACACAGATCGAAGTGGACGTCGCGCGGCCGCGCCCGGACAGTTTGGTCCTGTCCTATGTCGTCAGCGGCAGGATAAGCGACTTGCGTTTGCCGCCCATCGTGGCGGCCGCGCGTGCCGACGAGCTGTGGCAGCACACCTGCTTCGAGGCGTTCGTCCGCCCTTCTGCCGGTCCCGGATACTACGAATTCAACTTCTCGCCCTCGACACAATGGGCGGCCTATCGCTTCGATAGCTATCGTAGCGGAATGCGCGTCGCGACCGAGATCGACGCACCTCGGATCGAGCTGCGATCGAGTGTCGAGAGCTACACGCTGCAAGCCGCTCTTGAGTTCGATGGGTTATCGCTGCCGTGGCGTCTCGGTCTTGCGGCGGTGCTTGAAGAGACAAACGGCCATAAGTCCTATTGGGCACTGGCGCATCCACCCGGCAAGGCGGATTTCCATCATTCCGATTGCTTTACGCTCGGATATTCTTAAAGCGTATCCGCCATGAAATTCGGCATCGACCGCCTTATCGCCGAACCTGCTTTGCGGGCGCCGCTTCATGGCAAGCGCGTTGCCTTGCTGGCGCATCCCGCTTCGGTCACGGCGGACCTGACGCATTCGCTCGACGCTTTGGCCGCTTGCGGCGACATCAAGCTCGCCGCCGCCTTCGGACCGCAACATGGCCTGCGCGGCGACAAGCAGGACAACATGGTCGAGTCGCCGAACTTCAACGATCCGGTGCACGGCATCCCGGTCTTCAGCCTGTATGGCGAAGTGCGCAAGCCGACAGACGCGATGCTGCAGACATGCGACGTCATCCTCGTCGATCTGCAGGATCTGGGTTGCCGCATTTATACGTTCATCACGACGCTGCGCTACATGCTCGAAGCGGCAGCGAAATACGGCAAAGCGGTGTGGGTGCTGGATCGGCCCAATCCTGTCGGCCGGCCGGTCGAAGGTCTGACGCTGCGCGCCGGCTGGCAAAGCTTTGTCGGCGCAGGCCCATTGCCGATGCGTCACGGACTCACGCTTGGCGAGCTGGGTTCGTGGTTTGTCAGAACGCTCAAGCTCGATGTCGATTATCGCGTCATCGAGATGGCCGGTTGGCAACCCGACGCGGCGCCCGGATTCGGCTGGCCGCTCGGCGGCCGCACCTGGATCAATCCCAGCCCCAACGCGCCGAATTTATGGATGGCGCGCGCCTATGCCGGCACGGTGATGGTCGAAGGCACGACGCTCTCGGAAGGGCGCGGCACCACGCGGCCGCTCGAAGTTTTCGGCGCTCCCGATATCGATGCGCGGCGCGTCATAGAGGAAATGCATGCGCTTGCGCCACAGTGGCTGCGCGGTTGCACCTTGCGCGATTGCTGGTTCGAACCGACGTTTCACAAGCACGCCGGCAAGCTTTGCCACGGCGTGCAGATCCACAGCGAAGGTCCCGCTTACGATCACCACGCGTTTAAGCCCTGGCGCATCCAGGCGCTCGCGTTCAAGGCGATCCGCCGCTTGTATCCGGACTATCCGCTTTGGCGCGATTTTGCCTACGAGTACGAGCACGGCAAGCTCGCCATCGACGTCATCAACGGCAGCCCGTTGCTGCGCGAATGGGTGGACGATGCTCGCGCGATGCCGGGAGACTTGGATGCGTTGGCCGTGCCGGATGAGCAAGCTTGGTTGAATGAGCGGCAAGCCGTGCTGCGCTACTGAGCTACGAGGTTTCCCATTCCGGCCGCACCGGACCTGACACGCCGTCAAACGCCCCATCGGCAAGCTCGGCAACCAGAAGCCGCGCCGGATCGACCGGGCCGGGCATGATGGCGCGTCCCGGCGGCATGCGCTTGAAACCGGATTTGCCGTAATACGGCTCGTCGCCGACCAGGATGACGAGCTTGTGGCCCTTCGCGGCCGCTTCCTTCAGCGCCCGTTCGATCAAGGCCTGGCCGACGCCGCGCTCGCGGAACGCCGGCTCGACCGTCAGCGGGCCGAGCAACAGCGCCTTGGTGTCGCCGATACGAATCGGCGACAGCCGCACCGAACCGACCAACAGCGTGCCGGCGCGCGCCGTGAACGACACGTCGAGCCGGTGCGCCACCTGCTCGCGCAGGCGGTAGGCGGTTTTGGCGTAGCGGCCGGGGCCGAAGGTGCGCTCGTTCAGGCGGTCGATCGCCGGCGCGTCGTCCGTGGTCTCGGACCGGATGGTGAGCGCTAAATCGTTCATCGCGCCGCGCCTAGCATCTCGATTGTCCGAGGTCCAGCCGGAGCGCAACGGTCACTGCAATGCCCTGCCCTATCGCCAGCGGAATGATTACATTGGGGTCTAGATCAGCGGAGATCATTATGGGCCTGCTCGTCGACGGCGTCTGGCAAGAAGATGTTACGCGCACCACCAACGGCCGCTTTGTCCGGCCCAATACCGCCTACCACAATTTCGTGACACCTGACGGCAGTCCGGGTCCGAACGGCAAAGGCGGATTCTCCGCCGAAGCCGGCCGCTATCATCTCTATATCTCGCTGGCCTGCCCTTGGGCGCACCGCACGCTGATCTTCCGCAGCCTCAAGCAGCTCGACAATGTCATCTCGGTTTCGCTCGCCGAGCCGCTCTACGGCAAGACCGGCTGGGAATTCGGCGATGCGCGGGGCGGCACGTCCGACAGCGCCAACGGCAAAAAGACCCTCGCCGAAGTCTATCTCCTCGCCAATCCGCATTATACCGGCCGCGTCTCGGTGCCGGTGTTGTGGGACAAGAAGCAGCGCACCGTCGTCAACAACGAATCGTCCGAAATCATCCGCATGCTCAATTCGGCGTTCGAAGCCTTCACCAACGTGCACACCGACTATTACCCGGCCGAGCTGCGCGCCGAGATCGACCGCATCAACGACATCGTCTATCCGACCGTCAACAACGGCGTCTACCGCGCCGGCTTCGCCACCAGCCAGGACGCCTACGAAGAAGCGGCGCGCGGCATATTCGCCACCTTCGATCAACTGGAAGAGCGGCTATCGCGGCAGCGCTATCTCGTCGGCGGTCAAATCACCGAAGCGGACTGGCGATTGTTCACCACGCTCGTGCGTTTCGACGCGGTTTATTACAGCCACTTCAAATGCAATCTGCGGCGCATTGCCGACTATCCCAATCTGTCGAACTATCTGCGCGATCTCTATCAGGTGCCGGGCATCGCCGAGACCGTGAGTCTCGACCAGATCAAGCGGCACTATTACGGCAGCCAGCGCCAGGTGAACCCGACCGGCATCGTGCCGATCGGCCCGCTCCTCGATTTCACGCTGCCGCACGACCGCGCGCGGTTCGCGTGAAGGACTACCAAAGTTCCGCCGGCTTCCGCCCGTTCAGCACCTCGGCGAGGCGTTCCCGCGTCGCGCGCGTCGTTTCCGCCGGCAGCGCGTCCGGCGCGAAGAAGCCGTGCGCGATGATTTCGTGGTTTGGCTGCGGCGGCGCGTCCTGGCGAAACGAACGCACCACATAGAGCGCGACATGGTCGCGCCGCGAGATGCGGCGATTGAAATAAACCGCGAACAGCGTCGGCGTCTCGACCAGTTCGATATTACCCTCCTCGTGCAATTCCCGCGCCAGCGCCGCGGCGGCGGTTTCCCCGACCTCGACGCCGCCGCCCGGCAAATGCCAGCCGGGAACATAGCTGTGCATGACCAGAAACACCCTGCCGCTGCCATCGATGACGACGGCGCGCACGCCGAGCGTCAGCCCGCGCGAAAATCGCCAATAGAAATGCAGCACCCTCCGGGTGATGGGCTCGAAGCGGCGGCGAAGCCAATCGAAATTCATGGCCAAATCCGCGCTGGGCAGGAGATTAGAGGCATTCTAACATGAGGAACCGCCAGCCGCCGCCGCCCAGCGGACCGAAAGCATGAGGTGTAGCCCGTGAAACGCTTTGCCGAACTGAGCGAGCAGGAAGTGCTGGCGCTCGCCATCTCCAACGAAGACGAAGACAGCCGCATCTACCGCTCCTTCGCCGACGCACTGCGCCAATCCTATCCCGATACGGCAGCAATGTACGACAAGATGGCGCAAGAGGAGATCGGCCATCACGACATGCTGCTCGATCTCTACCGCAAGAAATTCGGCGATTTTTTGCCGCTGATCCGCCGCCAGAACGTCAAAGGCTTTGTCGAGCGCCGCCCGATCTGGCTCAACCGGCCGCTGGCGATCGATGCCACGCGCAAATTCGCCGAGGAGATGGAGCTCGAGACGGCGCGGTTCTATCGCCGCGCCGCGGAAACGGCGAAAGACGCCGCCGTGCGCGACCTGTTGACAAAACTCGCCGCCGCCGAGGACCAGCACGAAGAGCTGGCGCAGGAGCTCGGCAACAGGATTTCGCCAAAAGCGCGCGCCAGCGAGGATCAGACCGCCAAGCGCCTGTTCATGCTGCAATACATCCAGCCGGGTTTGGCTGGGCTGATGGACGGTTCGGTCTCCACCTTGGCGCCGCTGTTCGCCGCGGCGTTTGCCACCCACAATACCTGGTCGACGTTCCTGGTCGGGCTCGCGGCTGCGATCGGCGCCGGCATCTCCATGGCCTTCGCCGAAGCGCTCTCTGACGACGGCTCGCTCACCGGCCGCGGCGCGCCGGTGGTGCGCGGCTCCGTAACCGGCGCAATGACGGCGATCGGCGGGCTGGGCCATGCGCTGCCCTATCTCATTCCCAATTTCTTCGTCGCCACCACGGTCGCCTTCATCGTCGTCGCCATTGAACTGGCGGTGATCTCCTGGATCCGCATGCGCTATATGGACACGCCGTTCCTGCAAGCGGCCTTCCAGGTCGTGGTCGGCGGCGTGCTGGTGTTTGCCGCCGGCATCCTGATCGGCAGCTCGTGAGGCGCGGGCTGCACGTTTTCTCAAGATTTCACGTAGCATGATGCGGCCATGTTCACGCTCGCCCATCTGTCCGATTGGCACCTTGCATCGCGGCCTGCGCTATCCGAGCTCATCGGCAAGCGCGGGCTGGGCTATATCAACTGGCATCGCGCCCGCAAGAAAATCCATCGGCCGGACGTTCTCGACTTAACCATCCGCGACCTGAAAGCGTCCGCTCCGGAGCATATCGCCGTGACCGGCGACCTGGTCAATCTGTCGCTCAAGGACGAATACAATCGGGCGCGCGGCTGGCTGCAAACGCTTGGCTCGCCCCGCGACGTCACGCTCGTCCCCGGCAATCACGACATTTACGTCCGAAGCGTCCGGCAAGCGCCGGAAAGATACTGGGCGGACTATATGCGCGGCGACGATGGCCTCGTCCGCTTTCCGTTCCTGCGCCGCCGCGGCAATGTCGCCTTGATCGGACTGTCGACGGCGCTGCCGACAGCACCGCTGCTGGCGACTGGCCGGCTCGGCAAACCGCAGCTGGCGCGGTTATTGGAAATCCTCGATCAGACACGCGGCTCGTTCCGCATCGTGCTCATCCATCATCCTCCGCTCACGCAACGCTATCTGCGGCGCCTGGTCGATGCCGCGGATTTGCGCGGCGTGCTCGCCGATCAAGGCGCCGAGCTATTGCTGCACGGCCACGATCACCACCGTGCGGTGGTCTGGCTCGACGGCCCGCAGAAAAAAATCCCCGCGGTCGGCGTGCCGTCGGCGTCGGCGCGCATCAAGCACGGCGATGAGAACCCTGCCGGCTACAATTTATTCCGCATCGACGGCGCGCTGGGCAAGTGGAGCTGCGAGATGATCGCGCGCGAACGCGATGCGGACGGCACCATGCGTGAGGTCGAGCGGCAGACGCTGATTTAGAGCATGATCCCGAAAAGTGGATGCCGGTTTTCGGAAAAGATCATGCTCCACTAAGATTTGCTCGCAAAGATCAAAGCGACCGCGATCAGCGTCGCGATACCGAGCAGGAAACCGATCACCAGCGTGCCAAAAGTGCGCCAACGTCGGCGGCGCAACGCGCGGCCGGCTTCGCCGCGGGTGACCCGCGTGATGAATTCCGGATCTTCGTCAAGCGCGCGCTGGCGTTCCACCAGGCGGCGCGCGACGTAAGAGGTCACCGCCTGGACGATATCCGGGATGTCATGCGACTCGGCGAGCACGCGGCGGCCGACCCGGGTGTCGTGCAGGAAGCGGTAGGCCCTTTTGTCGCGTCCCATGGCGATATGGGCGACGGAGTCGATCCACAGCCGCGGCGTGTCGCCACGACTGACGCCGCGATCGAACAGCTCGACCTCGGGCGGAATTTCGGCAAACAGCGGATCGAGCGCCTCGTTCAAAAGCTCAAGCCGCGCGACCTCGGCATCGCGCAGATCGACCACGACGCTGGTGCGTTCGGCCGCCTCGACGCGCGCCTGATGCATCGCCTGCGTCAGCGGCGAAGGCGGCGCGGCGGCGGCTGCCGGCGCATCGGATTTGCGCTTTCTACCCCACATCAAAAATCCGTCCGTTCCCTTGAGCGGATTATACACCAGCGGCTAGGCTGTTGGTAGGATGGCCGGAACTATCCCTTGTCATGCCCCGCGCAGGCGGGGCACCCAGTAAACAACAAGCCCACGCTTCAATCCAATGCACCGGCGCTTACTGGATCATCCGCCTGCGCGGATGATGACAGATGACTACACGCATCTCCCGCCATCGACTTCAACAATATTGCCGGTCAAAAACTCCGCATCCTTCGACGCCAGGAACAGCGCCGCATTGGCGATGTCCTGCACCAGCGCCAAACGGCCGAGCGGAACGCTGGCGACGAATTTTTCGCGCTGGCCTGGTTTTGGGCCCAAGAAACTCGGCAACAGCGGCGTCTCGGTCGCAACCGGCGCGATGGCGCAGACGCGGATTTTGTCCCCGGCCAGTTCGCCGGCGAGCCCCTTGGTGAGGGTGTGCACAGCGCCCTTGGTGCCGGCATAGGCCGAGGTGCCGGGCCGTGGCCGGATCGCCGCCGTCGAGCCGATATTGATGATGACGCCGCCGCCGGCTTTGCGGAACACCGGCACCACCGCCTGGCAGCCGAGAAACACGCCTTTGACGTTGACGGCAAAAGTCCGGTCGAACTCCTCTTCGCCGATCTCCATCATCGGCTTGTTGATGTGGGTGGTGCCGGCATTGTTGACCAGAATGTCGAGCCCACCGAACGCCGCGAGCGTCTCGGCCACCGCCGCGGCGAAATCGGTCTTTTTGGTCACGTCGCAACGCATGGCGATGGCATTGTTGCCGATGGCCAGGGCAGCAACCTTCGCCGCCTCGACATTGATGTCGGCGAGCGCGACGTGCGCGCCTTCTCGCGCATAGGTCTCCGCGATGCATTTGCCGATGCCGGATCCGGCGCCGGTGACCAAAGCGGTTTTGCCTTCCAAACGCATTTTTTTAGCTCCCTTTCGGCACGACGCCGTATTTTTTTGCCCAGCCGAGTCCGTCCTCGGTGCGGGTGCGTGGCTTATATTCGCAGCCGATCCAGCCGGCATAGCCGGAGCGGTCGATCGCCTCGAACACGGCGGGATAATTGATCTCGCCCTCGTCGGGCTCGCCGCGGGTCGGCACTGCGGCGATCTGCACGTGGCCGATGACTGGGAAGAATTTTTCGAAGCGCTTGAGCAGATCGCCGGAAACGATCTGCACGTGATAGAAATCGAACTGGATGCGCACATTGGGCGCGCCGACTTTGGCGATGACATCGGCGGCGTGCTCGACGCGGCTCAGGAAATAGCCCGGCCGGTCGCGCTGATTGATCGGTTCGATCAACAGCGTGATGTTGGCCTTGGCCGCGTCGGCCGCGGCGCGCTCGAGGTTTCTGATGAAAACAGTTTCCGCCGCCGGCCGTTGCTCGGGCGGCACGGTGCCGGTCATGCAATGGATGGCACTGCCGCCGATCGCCGTGACGTAATCGAGCGCGCGCTTGAAGGCTGCATCCCAATCGCGCTCGCGCCCCGGCAGCGCGGCGAGGCCGAATTCCGGGCATTGCGGCGTGTTGACGCCGAGCTGGGTCAAGTTGTGCCGCTTCAGCTCGGCCGTCACCGCGGACGGCGCGATGTCATACGGAAATTGCAGCTCGACCGCGGCAAAACCCGCGGCGGACGCGGCACCGAAACGCTCGATCAGCGGGCGCTCGGTGAACAAATGGCCGAGATTGGCGGCAAAGCGAGGCATGGCGTTTCCTGGTTGTTTGGCGAACGGTAGCGCCTCATCCTGCCCCGCGATAGCGGGCTGCTCCATCCGCCCCCGCGCCAGCGGGGGAGGGGGACCGCGCGTAGCGCGGTGGAGGGGGCGCAGGACTCAACGCGCCGCAAGAGTTTTCGTGATATCCGGACATGTTCGCTCGCTCGCTTCTTCTTGCGAAGAGAATCTTCCGCAACGAAAACGAAGCTCCAAGTCCAGCGCCCCCTCCACCACGGTTCGCTCGCTACGCGAGCTCCAGTGGTCCCCCTCCCCCGCTTCGCGGGGGCGGAAAGAGCCAGCGTTCTCGCAACGCGATCTGCGTCGGAGTTTTATCCATGGCGAGGCGCGAATTGAGAGAAAGCCGCTTCGCTATCCACCACTCGCCACTTGCTTTTCTCTTCCCTCTGCAAAGAGGGGAGGCAGAACGCCGACAGACGCAGAACCAACCGCCGCATCTTCGGATGCGGCGCGCGCTCAGCGGAGCGCGCACGCCTGTCGGCGTTCCACCGCGGCTCTTGCATAGGCGAACGAACGCCACCGCTCAGCTCCAGCCGTGCTTCCTGGGACGCGGCTTTGACGGGTGTTACCCGTCTTCCGCCTATCCCAGTCCAGCGCGCTCCGCGCAGGCCGGTCATCGTGCCGGCCGGACGGTGTCCAGAGCCGCCCGGGAGCGGACTGCAAATCCGCCCGCGAGCACCGCACCCGCTCCACCTCACGGCTTGCCTCCGGAAGGCGTCCCTTGGAGAGCGGGATTTTTTCCTTCAAAACGATGCGGCGACCGTTGTCAAATGCGGTCGCTGAATTGGCGACGCGATGTCCTTGTAAGTCATTGAAGCAGCGGCATTGTTGCCGTGAAACATTGGAGCGCAGCGGCTTCGACACACGAGGCCACCGCAATCGAAAATCGATCTGAGACGCGGAAAAGATTCGCAAGGAGGCGAATTTTGCGCGATCTTTCAATTGCGTAGCCCGGATGGAGCGGAGCGTAATCCGGGATTGCCACGAGGCATCGATGCCGCCCCGGATTTCGCTGCGCTCCATCCGGGCTACGCTCGCTTTGTTCAATCCAGGCTACGCTCGCTGAGGATGCTTTGTTTAGGAGCCATCGGGTTTTGTGTCCGGGGGGATCGGCTCGACCTTCTTTGGCCGATCATAGAGAGGCGGCGCAGGAATTGATTTCGACTCTTCTAGAATCTGGCTGGATAATTTGCCCTCTCGGAACTTGTACTCTTCGCCCAAATAATAGAGCCAATCCAAAGCATATTTGAAATAGTCCTCTTGACGCTGAAGCAAAGGGAGTTTCAGGGGGATGGCATCTGCCATTAACGGGGCGCCAGCAGCGGTCTCAGCTTCAACATCTAAATTTATAAATCGCAGAAGGCCATCATCCAAAACACGCCAATGACAATGCGCATATTGATTGCGAATATTCTTACAAACTCTCGCTGCCCCGATGGCATTGCCCCATTGGCCCTCTAAACCGATCTTGATATAGGCAGGCCGTGCAATTGCGTCGGCGACTTCAATCCGCGGGCCTTCTCCCCTGACTCGAAATAGAATCCGGATAGCTTCATTCATTTTTGAGTTCATACTTACTCGGAGGCATTCGGCAAGTGCCCATTCGAGTTCGCCATATGCTATAAGCAATCGGCCGATTATTTCGCGTTCTACCGGGTAATCGGCAAATTCAATGAGAATGTTCGCCATAACCAATGACCAATACGGCGCCAAGTAAACAACGGCGCTTTGAGGTCGCACTGCGTGGCGCTCGGCTTGTCGGCCACAAAACCCAGTCCGAAATGAAGCTTGGCAAGCCTAGAGGCAAAAAGCCCGCGAGTCCCGAAAGAAAAAAACGTAAACACATGGTCGAGGATAGCCATGATTGCCACCGTTTTCCCTCCGGTTCAACAATCCGTCGGCGGAATAGTCGGAGCCACCATTTGTATAATTGCGGCCAGATATTTCTTTCCTGGATCGAGATGGATTTTGCTTTTGGCGATGAGCGTGGGTTTTATCGTAGGGCAGCTCGTTGTGGGCCACATAATGATTTCAATGGGTTCCTATCACCCGATCGTCGTGCCTGATCCTAGATAGGCGATCTCCATAAGAAGGCGCGCTAACGGTGCGTTGTAACGGAGGAATCGGACGGCCAGATCGGCCGTATGATCCCTGTCAGTCCTGCAGCTGTCACAATTATTGAAATAATCGCCACGATCAGCGCGATACTCGCGATCTTATTAGCTTTATGCGCATCAGTACTCGCGCGACGCGCCAGCAAAAGCTGTTCGGCTTTGGAACGCTCATTGTCGCGCTCAATCCACGCACGCGCCAACGCCGCGTCGCCACCCAAATAGACGTTGCTCGCAAGATTCATGCGGACCTGTTCGGCGCCTAGCGCGTCGAGTTTGGCGAAGAATTCTTTATGAATTTCTTCCGCCATCGCATGAACCGTGCGGCCTGAAATTTGAAATTCCGCTTAGTGAAGTTGCCGGTACGTGAGCCGCTTGTCTGCCGCACTCTTTACCGCAAAGACTGCACGTTCGCGCCCCAAAATTCTGCTCCGAGAAATAGAAGACCGCAACGCAGGTATGAGACCGTGGGCGCGGGACCTGGGGCTTGCCCACTTGAACATGGGCAATTACCCACTATCTTGCCCACTACAAGGATGGGCCAATTTGTGGTTGACCGTCCCCTTGGCCCTTGGTTCGCTTGAGGCCGGCCGGCCGCGCATAACAACAAGGCCCAAAGCAATCACACTGGCGCGGCGCTCGACGGGAAACGTCAGGGACGCGTGCCATGAACGCACAACAGCTGCTTACGGAAATCTCCGATTATTGCCGGCGCACCGGCTTGGCCGAATCCACTTTCGGCCGCCGCGCGGTGAACGACGGCAAGCTTGCGGCGCGGCTGCGCAATGGCGGCCGCATCACCACCGACACGCTCGATCGCATTCACGGTTTCATGCAATCGAACCCAGCTCAAGAACACGGCGCCGCGGCGCGCCCGACGATCATCGAGCGCGCCCACGCGCCGCGCCCGGCCGCAGCCGCGCCGTCGGTGCCCGCCGCGCCGCAAAGCGCCGACGACCCGCAGCGCAATTTCCGCTTCTTCGACAACCGGCAAAAATATCTCCTCTTCGTCAACACCTGCAGCGAGAAGTGGGAGGTGGCGCACCGCGTTTCCGAGGAGCTGGTGCATATCCATCCGCGGCCGCCGGCGGTGCGGGTGTTCGACGCCGGCGTCGGCGACGGCTCGGTGCTGGTGCGGGTGATGCGCGCCATGCACGACCGCTTCCCGCACATGCCGTTCTACACCGTCGGCAAGGAGATCAGCCTCGAGGACGTGCGGCTGACGTTGCAGAAAATGGCGGATCGCTTCTTCGAGCATCCGGCGTCGGTGCTGGTGCTGACCAATCTCGCTTATGCCGATGCGCCGTGGCTGCAGGTGAAATCGCTCAATGCGGCGTCGAGTCTCGTCTGGCACGAGCTGCCGCTGCAGGGCAATTCGGCGCACCGCTTCGAGCAGCAAATCATCGATCTGGAACCGTTCCTGGCGCAGAACTGGAAAGCCGGCGTCAGCGCCCGCACCGGCAATCCGGTCTACGAGCGGCCGATCGTGCTGGTGATCTATCGCGAGGATCACCGCTTCCTGCTCGACCCGATCATCCCGAAACCGGGCGGCACCATCGCCAATTACGATCTGGTCATCGCCTCGCAGCCGTATCGCGCCCGCGCCTCGCTCGACTTCAAGGCCAAGCGCGTGATCGGGCCGCTGGCGAAGGCGCTCGGGCCCGGCGGCCGGCTGATCGGCATCCATTCCCACGGCCACGATCCCGGCATGGAAATCATCCGCCGCGTGTGGCCGGACGACAATCCGTTCGTCCATGACCGGCATCAGATCCTGAAAGCCGTGAAGCACGAGCTCGGCGCCGCCGGCCGCGATCTGAACTTCAACGCCTATGCGGATAACCGCTCGCTGTTCCGCTACGAGATGCACACGCTGCCGTCGGAAATCTCCGAATCGATCGGCACCTCGACGCTGTTCGCGGCGTGGAACGCGGCGATCTATGTGGCGCAGGTTGAGGACGACCGGCTCGGCGAAGTGGTCGCCGACGGCCGCTATATCGACGCGACGCGCGCCGTGCTGCGCGAGCGCGGCGGGCTGTGGTTCTTCGACGAATCCTACGTGATCTCGCGCCGGCGCGCCTGAGCCACGAGCATGGCCGCGCTCGCACCCGTACCGGCCGCAAATCTCAGCCCCGCGGTGGCGCGCATCGCGGGCTTCATGCAAGATTTTTCCGTCGAGGCGACGCGGCCGTCGGACGCCGATATCGCGGCGCTTGCGGTGCTGCCGCGCGGCACGCGCGTCTATATCAGCGCCGTGCCGCACCGGGCGGCGGAGGAATCGATCAGCGCCGCGATCCGGCTGCGCTCAGCCGGACTCGAACCGGTGCCCCACGTCGCGGTGCGCAATTTCGCTAGTGTCGACGCGCTCGATGATTTCCTTGCGCGCTTGAACGGCGAGGCCGAAGTGAGGCGCGCACTCGTCATCGCCGGCGACCGCTCCGATTGCGGCCCGTTCCGGCGCGCCGTCGACGCCATCGATTCCGGCCTGTTCCGCCGCCGCGGTATCCGCGCGCTCGGCATCGCCGGCTATCCCGAAGGCCATCCGAAGATCGGCAACGACGCGCTGTTCAAGGCGCTTGCGGAAAAGATCGCGGCGGCCGAGGCGACCGGGCTTGCGGTCGAGATCGTCACCCAGTTCTGCTTTGATGCCCACGCCATCCTTGATTACATCGCGCGCGTGCGTGCGTTCGGCTTCGAGCAGCCGCTGCGCATTGGCCTCGTTGGCCCAACCAGTCTTGCCGCGCTGTTGCGTTACGCCGCCCGCTGCGGCGTGCGCGCCTCGGCGCAGGCGCTGGCGCACCGTTCCGGGCTGTTGCGGCAGATGTTCGCATTGACCGTCCCCGACGACCTGGTGCGCGCGCTGGCGGAAGCCGCGCCTGCAAGAGTTGGCGTCCATTTCTTCTCGTTCGGCGGCGTGGGGGCCACCGCGCGCTGGGCGCAGGCCGTCGCCGACGGCCGGATCGCGCTGGACGGAATGACCGGATTCACAGTCGCATCACCTCCCCGAGAAGGCTAGAATAGCCTTATCAATGTGTGGAGGTTGGGATGCCGGTAGAGAACATTCGCGGCGTGAATATCGTCTACGAGATCGTGGGCGAGCGTGGCCCTTGGGTGGTGCTGATCACGGGCGGCCGGCGCGCGCACGATGAATTCGTGCCGTTGGCAAAGAAGATCGCGGCGAACGGTTTTCGCGTATTGCTGCACGACCGGCGTAATACCGGCGCCTCCGACATTCGGATCGACGGCACCGAGGCCGAAGAAGAGATCTGGACCGACGATCTTCATGAGCTTCTTTCGCGCAAGGGCGCGCTGCCGGTGTTCGTCGGCGGCTCGTCGTCGGGCGCACGCACCTCGATCCTGTTCGCGCTGCGCCATCCGCAAGCGGTGCGGGGCTTGCTGCTGTTCCGCGTCACCGGCGGCGCGTTTGCCGCGGGACGCTTGCCGGAACAGTATTACGGCCAATATATCCGCGCCGCCCAGCAGGGCGGCATGGCCGCGGTCTGCGACACCGAGCAATATCGCGAGCGCATCGCCGCCAATCCGAAAAACCGCGACGTGCTCATCGCCATGGACCCGAAGCGCTACATCGCGGTGATGGAGCATTGGCTCAAGCTGTTCCAGGCCGGCGCCAACTTCACCATCATGGGCGTGACCGACGACCAGTTGCGCTCGATCAAGGCGCCGACCATCGTCATCCCCGGCAACGACAACACGCATAATTCGGCGAGCGGCCGCGCCGCGCAAAAGCTGATCCCCGGCAGCAAGCTGCATCAGCTGCCGATCGAGGACAAGGACGTGCCGCTGATTTCGTTCGAGGAATGGGCGCCGTACGAGGCGGAGATCGCCAAGACCTTCGTTGACTTCATGCGCGGCGTCGCGGGATCCATGGCTGCTTAAGGTAATGGCCGCCTGAACAAAAAGGTGCGCGCAGTGCTGTTCGTGGTCCACGCGCTCGACAAGAAGGATATTTTGCCGACGCGGGCCAAGCATTATCGCGACCACCGCATCCATCTCGACAAATCCGGCGATCACGGCGTCGACGTCGTGACCGCCGGCACGCTGCTTGCCGACGACGGCGAGACGCCGGTCGGCAGCATTTTCGTCATCGATGCTGCGGACCGCGCCGCGGTCGACGCCTTCACCCGCAGCGATCCCTATCACGTCAACGGCGTGTGGGAGCGGGTCGAGATCAACCGCTACAACAAGAAGCGCGGGACCGCGATCGCGAGTAAGCGCTAGCGCAATTCCCTCACTGTCATCATCCGCGAAGGCGGATGATCCAGTATTCAACAACATCGTGCGGTGATTACTGGGTGCCCCGCCTTCGCGGGGCATGACAGGCCTAGGAGAACCGCGGCTTCTCGCGAATCCCCATGCGCTCCAGCCGCCCGATCACCTCGTCGCAAAAGTACGGCAGCTCGTTGGCGTAGTTGACCAGCGAAATGCCGATGCCGGTCAGCCCGGCTTTGCTGAGATCGGCAAGCGTCGCGGCGACATAATCGGGATCGCCGACGATCGGCAGGCCGCCCATCCCTTGCGCGTACTGGCTGCGCTTGGTCAGATATTCCTGCATCGGCACGGTCTGCGGCGAGATGTTTTTCAGGCCCAAAATGCCGTCGACCGCGGACCAGTCGGCGTGCTCGACGATGCAGTGGTGGAAATACTCCTCGGCTTCCTTCTTGGTCGGCCGGCAGGTGACGACGCCGACCGTGTAGCAGCCGATGTCGCGGCCTTGCGCGCGCGCGGCGTCCTGGGCGGCGCGCACCTTGCCTTGCGTCTCTTCCAACGAAGTGCGGGAGGCCTGGAGAAAAAAAGCGTCGCAGTTGCGTATCGCGAAAGCCTGGCCGGTCGGCGAGGCGCCGGCATTCATGATCACCGGCCGCGTGCCACCGTAGGGTTTCGGCTTGCCGCGCACGCCCTTCATGTCGAGATGCTTGCCCTTGAAGTCAAAATTCTCCTTGTCGGACCAGATCATCTTGATGACGTCGATCCATTCCTGGGCGTAATCGTAGCGGTCGCCGTGCTGGCCGGCGTCGACGCCGAACATGTCGAACTCGCCTTCGTTCCAGCCGACCACGATGTTGAGCCCGAAGCGGCCCTCGCCGATGTGATCGGCCGTGACCATCTCCTTCGCCGCCACCACCGGATTGAAGATCAGGGCATGCACGGTGCCGAACACGGTGATGCGCTTGGTGCAGCCGAGCAGTCCGGTGGCCCAGGTGATGGTTTCGAGCGTCGTGCCCTGATAGTCGGTGTCGCCGCCATAGCCCTTCCAGCGGCCGATCGGCAGCATGAAGTCGATGCCGGCCTCGTCCGCCATCTGCGCCAGGCGCTTGCAGTCCGGCCAGCTGCCCGACCAGCGCTCCGGCACCAG
>JBEKKM010000079.1:0-21263 GCA_050010715.1 Xanthobacteraceae bacterium
CGGTTCGAACAAGGGCTGAAGACCATGGATTCGGACAAGAAAAGCGCTTGGCTGCGCAAGCTGGATGAGGAATGCCCCTATCAGGTGGTGCTGCCGCGGCGGCAGCTTGCCGATGACAGCGAGATCATGGATTTCCTCATCCAATACGTCGAGAAATTCGACATGTATGTCGAGGACGATTACGCCGCATTCGTGCGCTACTGCTTCGCCGACCCGCTGGATGCGGAAATCTTTCGCTCGCGATTCGAGCCGAAGGCGGAGCGCTTCAGGCTCGCGGGGTGAGCGTCATTTATCCGGCAGCTTCAGCCGCACCTTGCCGATGTCGGCCCAGGGATCGTTGCGGAAGTGCTTCTTCAGATTGAGCACGGTGAATTCGGCGGCGCTCGTGGTGCGGCCAAGCTGCTCCCACGACAGCGGCGCCGAGACCGCGGCGCCGGGGCGGGCGCGGGTCGAATAGGGCGCGACAGAGGTCGCCTCCCGGGTATTGCGCAGATAATCGATGAAGATTTTGCCCCTGCGTAGCGCCTTGGTCATCTTGCCGACATAGCGCTGCGGACTGTCGGCCGCCATGCCGAGTGCGATGCGTTGGCTGAAGTTTTTCGCCGCGTCCCAATCGGCGCCGGCGATCGGCACCACCACATGAATGCCCTTGCCGCCGGACAGCTTGGCAAAGCTTTTTAGCTTCACCGCGTCGAGCCGTTCGCGCACCTCGCGCGCGGCGGCGACAATCTCCCGCCAGGCCACGCCGTCGCCCGGATCGAGATCGAATACGATGCGGTCGCACAGCTCGAGTTTTTCGAGCCGCGAGCCGCGGGTATGGATCTCCAGCGTGCCGGACTGCACCAGCGCCAAGACGTCATCGAGCTTTTCCACGGCAATGACGTCGTGCTCCTTGGCAGCGACGGCATGGCGGAGCGGAGAATCCTTCACAGTTTCCGCGATATGTTTCTGGAAAAAGCATTGGCCCTTGGTTCCGCCCGGGCAGCGCACCAGAGCCAGCGGCCGGTCGACCACGTGCGGCGCCATCCAGTCCCAGACGCTGACGTAATATTCGGCCAAGTCTTCCTTGGTGACGCCGACGTCGACCCAATAGACCCGGTCGGGATGGGTCAGATGAACGTTGCCGACATCGGCCGCGCTACGCCCACTTGCCTTGGCGCGCGCGGCGGCAGGCTTTGCAGGCTTCGTCTTTGCCGGCACTTTGCTGCTCGATTTAGCCATCGTCCTTGCCGATTTTCGCACCGCCTGCCGCTGCGCCATGGTCGCGACCGGCACTTCGCGCACCACCTCGCGCGCCGGCTTGTCCTCGCGCAGGCCCTTGAACGACGCCTGGCGCAGCACGTTACCATGAGTGACGCCGCGGTACTCCGCCTCGATCACGACTTGCGGCTTCACCCAGATCACGTCCTTGCGGCGCTCGTCCTTTGGCAGCGTGAGCGGCGGCTTGTCGACCTTCAAGGATTTGAGCCGCTGCCACAGCTCGTGCGCGGTCTTGCGGGTGTAGCCGGTACCGACACGTCCGGCGTAACGCAGTTCGCCGTTGTCGTGCACGGCGACCGTAAGCGCGCCCACCGCATGCGGATCGGCCGATGCCGGGCTATAGCCGGCGACGACGAATTCCTGGGCGTTGTGGCATTTGGCCTTGATGAAATTCTCCGACCGGCCGGAGCGATATGGCGCGTCCTTGCGCTTCGACACGACGCCTTCGAGACCCAGGCCGCAGGCATGCTTGAGGATCACCGGGCCGTCTTCGACAAAATGCTCGGCGTAACGGATGCGGCCGTTTCTGCCGGCGGACTTGAGCAGCCGCTCCAATGCCGCCTTGCGCGCCACCAACGGCTCGCCGCTCAGGTCGCGGCCATCGAGATGCAGAAGGTCGAACACGTAGTAGACTAGGCGGTCGCCGCGGCTGTCCTTCAAATCGGTTTGCAACAGCGAGAAGCTCGAAACGCCCTTGTCGTCTTCGACCACCAGCTCGCCGTCGAGGAGCGCGGTATCGGCGGGCAGCGCGGCGACCGCGGCCGCGATCGGCTTGAAGCGGTGCGTCCAATCCAGGTTCTTGCGCGTCAGCAGGCGCACCTTGCCATGATCGAGCCGGGCCTGGATGCGATAGCCGTCGTATTTGATCTCGTGCAGCCATTCGGCGCCGCGTGGCGCGTCGCTGTGCAGGGTGGCAAGGCTCGGCGGAACGAAGTCAGGCAGGCGGTCGTCCGCGGCCCGTGAGCTCATTTTCTGCGCACCGCTCGTGGCTGCGGCTTTGGCGCGCGCCCGCGGGCGTGGCGCCGGCTTGCCGATCGGCGCCGTTTTCTGCACCGGCGCTTTCTTTGCGCCGCGATTGCTGTGCCAGACCCGCTTCTTGCCTTTGCCTTCGGCAATCTCGTCCATCGAGCGGCCGGTCGCGACCGACAGCGGCTCCTCGTCGAGAATATCCTTTCCGCGCGGCCCGCGCGCCGCCTCGTCCTTGCTTTTGATGAGCAACCAGTTGTCGCGGCGCTCCTTCGGCCGCGCCCGCAGCCGTACCAGATGCCAGCGGCCGTGCAATTTCTCGCCGTCGAGATCGAAGGTCAGGTGGCCCTTGGCAAGTCCCCGGTGCGGATCCCCCTCGGGCGTCCAATGGCCGCGATCCCAGATCATCACGGTGCCGCCGCCATATTCGCCTTGCGGGATGGTGCCCTCGAAACTGTTGTATTCGACCGGATGATCCTCGACGTGGACGGCGAGACGCTTCTCGCCGGGATCGAGACTCGGCCCGCGCGTGACCGCCCAGCTTTTCATGACGCCGTCGAGCTCGAGGCGGAGATCGTAATGCAGCCGCCGCGCGGCGTGTTTCTGGATCACATAACGGTTGCCGTCGCGTTTTTCCCGGCGGCCGCGCGGCTCCGGCGTGACGCCGAACTTTCGCTTCTTGCGGTAGACTTCGAGGGCCACGTTCAGCTGGCGCGTTTGAGGCGCTTGGATTTGACGGTGCCGCGCTTGCGCGACGCCGTGCTGGAGCGCGAGGCGCGTTGCTTGCCACGATGCGCGGGTGCTTCGCCGCCGCTACGCTCGGAGCGCACCGAACGGCGCAGCGCATCCATTAGATTGATGACATTGCTGGGCCGCTCCGGAACGGCCGGCGCCGGCTTGCCGGCCTGCTTCGCCTTGATCAGCGCCTTGAGCGCATCCTCGTAGCGATCGGAGAACTTCGACGGATCGAAATGACCGCGCTTGGTCTTGAGAATGTGCTCGGCGAGTTCGAGCATGTCCTTCGGAACTTTGACGGTCTCGATGTCGGAGAAATACTCTTTGGCGTCGCGGATCTCGTCTTGATAGCGCAGCGCCGTCGCCTTGATGCCCTTGTCCAGCGGCTCGAGCATCAGCACGAACTCGTGGTTGTGCAGCACCACGCGGGCGATCCCGACCAGCGCGGTCGACCGCATGGCGTCCCGGATCACCGCGAAGGCCTCAACCCCGACCTCGTCGTCGGGAAATAGGTAGTAGGGCGTATCGAGGTAGATTTCGTCGATGTCCTTGCGGGGCACAAAGGACTCGATGTCGATGGTATGGGTGCTTTCCAGCGCCACCTCGTCGAGTTCCTCGGGTTCCAGCAGCACGTAGGAGCCGTCGGCCGCCTTAAAGCCCTTTATCCGGTCTTCTTCGGGAACATCTTCCCCGGTTTCGGCGTCAATCTGCCGGAATCGTACACGATTACCGGTCTCGCGATTGATGATGTTGAAGCGGACCCGTTCCCTGGACGATGTGGCCTGAACCAGGCCGATACTGCAGGAGACCAAGGAAAGCTTGAGGAAACCCTTCCAATTCGCCCTCGGTGCCATGGTAAAACTCCCAACGCTACCCAACATACAAGGGAATATAATGCCTGGGAGTTCCGCGGCCGGAAACCGGTAAATTGCCCTTTCCTGCCGCAATGGTGTAAAGACAGGCAATCATCGTGCGTGAGGATGGGCGCGCACCAGACCCCAATAAGCGCCGTTAGGCGATAAACCGTTTGTCGGTAATCGTTTGTCGGTCCGTAAGGAGCATAGCGTGACTGTTGCCTCCAAGACCCCTTTGCTCGACCAGATCAAAACCCCGGACGACTTAAGGCGACTCGAGCCAGGCCAGCTTCGCCAGGTGGCGGACGAGTTGCGCGAGGAGACCATCGACGCTGTCGCTGTGACCGGCGGCCATCTCGGCGCCGGCCTCGGCGTGATCGAACTGACGGTGGCGCTGCACTACGTCTTCGACACGCCCAAGGACCGCCTGGTTTGGGACGTCGGCCACCAAGCCTATCCGCACAAGATCCTGACCAATCGCCGCGACCGCATCCGCACCTTGCGGGCGGGCGGTGGACTGTCCGGCTTCACCAAGCGCGCCGAGAGCGAATACGATCCGTTTGGTGCCGCGCATTCCTCGACCTCGATTTCCGCCGGCCTCGGCATGGCCGTCGCCCGCGATCTGCAAGGCAAGCAGAATAATGTCATCGCCGTCATCGGCGACGGCGCCATGTCGGCCGGCATGGCCTACGAGGCCATGAACAATGCCGGCGCGATGGATTCGCGCCTCATCGTGGTGCTCAACGACAACGACATGTCGATCGCGCCGCCAGTTGGCGCGCTGTCGGCCTACCTCGCCCGCCGCGTTTCCGGGCGGGGCTACCATCGGGTGCGCAAGCTGGTCCGCCAGATCGCGAAGCACATGCCGACCAAAATGCTCGAGCAGCGCGCGCTGGCGATGGAGGAATACGCCCGCGGCCTGGTCACCGGCGGCACGCTGTTCGACGAGCTCGGCTTCTTCTATGTCGGGCCGATCGACGGCCACAATATCGACCACCTGCTGCCAGTCCTGAAGAACGTGCGCGACATGAAGAACGGGCCGATCCTCGTTCACGTCGTGACGCAAAAGGGCAAGGGCTACGCCCCGGCGGAAAAATCCGCCGACAAATATCACGGCGTCGTCAAATTCGACGTCGCCACCGGCGCCCAGGTCAAATCGAAACCGACCGCGCCTGCTTATCAGAAAGTCTACGGTGAGAGCCTGATCAAGGAAGCCCGCAAGGACGACAAGATCGTCGCCATCACCGCGGCGATGCCGTCGGGCACCGGCGTCGATTTGTTCCAGAAAGAGTTTCCCAATCGCACCTTCGACGTCGGCATCGCCGAACAGCACGGCGTGACCTTTGCGGCCGGCTTGGCAACCGAAGGCTACAAGCCGTTCGCCACCATCTATTCGACGTTCCTGCAGCGCGCCTACGACCAGGTGGTCCACGATGTCGCCATCCAGCGTTTGCCGGTGCGCTTCGCCATGGACCGTGCCGGCCTTGTCGGCGCCGATGGCCCGACCCATGCCGGCGCCTTCGATATCGCCTATCTCGGCTGCCTGCCCGGCTTCGTGCTGATGGCCGCGGCCGACGAGGCGGAGCTGGTGCATATGGTCGCGACCGCTGTCGCCATTGACGACCGCCCGTCGGCGCTGCGCTATCCGCGCGGCGAAGGCCGCGGCGTGCCGATGCCCGACGAAGGCAAGCCGCTCGAGATCGGCAAGGGCCGCATCCTGCGCGAAGGCACCAAGGTCGCGCTGTTGTCCTACGGCGCCCGCCTCGGCGAATGCCTCAAGGCAGCCGACGAGCTGGCCGCTTTCGGCCTTTCGACCACGGTCGCCGATGCGCGCTTTGCCAAGCCGCTCGACGTCGACATGCTGCTGCGGCTGGCGCGCGAGCACGAAGTGCTGCTGACCATCGAGGAAGGCTCCATCGGCGGATTTGGCTCCTTCGCGCTGCAGACGCTCGCGGAGCACGGCGTGCTCGACCGCGGACTGAAAGTCCGTTCGATGGTGCTGCCCGATTTCTTCATTGACCAGGATTCGCCCAACGCCATGTACGCCAAGGCCGGCCTCGATGCCAAAGGTATCGTCACCAAGGCGTTCGAAGCGCTCGGCCAGAACATGCGCGGCGAGGCGGTAAAGCTCGTGCGATCCTGATCGCCCGCGACGCGTCCGGAATTGCAAACGTTTGATGCCCGGCGCAATGCCGGGCATCTCGTTTATAATCACCCATCATGACCGCCCGAGAACGC
The DNA here is from genome assembly GCA_050010715.1 of Xanthobacteraceae bacterium. Lineage (GTDB taxonomy): Bacteria > Pseudomonadota > Alphaproteobacteria > Rhizobiales > Xanthobacteraceae > BOG-931. The sequence goes on from JBEKKM010000079.1 coordinate 6,054, forward strand.
GCAGATCGCTTGTTAGTCGCGCGCGGCCTGTTCGAAAGCCGCGCCCGCGCCCAGGCCGCGATTGCCGCCGGCCTGGTGACCGCCGACGGCGTGCCGGTGCGCAAGGCGTCGGAGGAAATATCGTCCGCGGCGGTCATTGCCGCCGAGCCCGAGCACCCTTATGTGTCGCGCGGCGGCGTCAAGCTTGCAGCGGCGCTTAATCATTTTCATCTCGACGTGACCGGGCGCATCTGCCTCGACGTCGGCTCCTCAACCGGCGGCTTCGCCGAAGTTCTGGTTTTGCGCGGCGCGCGGCGCGTCTACGCCATCGACGTCGGCCGCGATCAGCTGCATATGCGCCTGCGCGGCCGCGGCGAAATCGTCTCAATGGAGGAAACCGATATCCGCAGCCTCGACCCGGCGCGTCTTGCCGAACAGCCGGATTTTGCCACGGTGGATGTCAGCTTCATCTCGCTCAAGCTTGTCGTCCCGGCTGTCGGCAAAATCCTCAACTCTCGGGCAACGCTCGTTGCGCTGATCAAGCCGCAATTCGAGGCCGGCCGCCGCGACGTCAAGAAAGGCATCGTACGCGACGCCGCCGTCCACACCGCGGTCTGCAACGATATCGTCGCCTTTCTGGCCGGGCTCGGCTGGCGCGTCGGCGGTGTCGCGTCGTCTGCGATCCCCGGTGGCGACGGCAATCGCGAATTTTTCATCGAGGCCGAGCGTGGTTGAGCGCCTCGTGATCGACCGTGTCGGCCATCGCGGCGACGGCGTCGTCGAGGGGGGCGCGGAGCCGATTTTCGTGTTCGGCGCGCTGCCCGGCGAGACGGTCGAGGTCGAGAGCATTCCCGGCCATCCCGACCGGCGGCAGCTGCTTCGCGTCGACAAGCCGAGTGCGGAGCGCATTGCGCCGATCTGCCCGCATTTCGGCATCTGCGGCGGCTGCGCCGTGCAGCATTGGAAAACCGAATTTTATCGCGCGTGGAAGCGCGATCTCGTCGTAACCGCGCTGCGCCAGGCCGGCATCGAAGCGGCGGTCGGCGACCTGATTGACGCCCATGGCGACGGCCGCCGCCGCGCCGTGTTCCACGCCAGACGCGGCGGCCATGACATTCTCGAGGTCGGCTTTTCCGCCGCCCGCGCCCATCACGTGATCACCATCGACCGCTGTCCGGTTTTGGCCAAAAGCCTCGACGGCGCATTGCAGGCCGCGTGGGCGATTGCCGAAGTGCTGGTGCCGGCAAATAAGCCGCTGGACATCCAGGTCACGGCGACCGGCACCGGTCTCGATATCGACGTGCGCGGCTCCGGCGCGCTGTCGGCTGCGTTGACAACGGCGTTGGCGCGCCTTGCCGCCGCGCACAACCTGGCGCGCCTGACCCGCCACGGCGAGCTTGTTGCGCAGCAGCGCGTGCCGACGCTGCAGATCGGCAAGGCGACGGTGACGCTGCCGCCGGCCGCATTCCTGCAAGCGACCGAAGCGGGCGAGACGGCGCTCGCGCGAATGGCGCTTGCCCATTGCGCCGGCGCCAAATCGGTCGCCGACCTGTTCTCCGGCATAGGTCCGTTCGCGCTGCGGCTCGCCGAAGGCGCGCGCGTCGTCGCGGTCGACGCCGACGAAGCGGCCCTTGCCGCGCTCAAGCGCGCGGCCGCGGCCACGACCGGCCTCAAGCCGGTGGAAGTGGCACGGCGCGATCTGTTCAAGAATCCGTTCGTGAACGAGGATCTCGACGGCTTCGACGCCGTGCTGTTCGACCCGCCGCGCCAGGGCGCCCAGGCGCAGTCAAGCGCGCTCGCGGCAAGCGATATCCCGGTCATCGTCGCGGTGTCGTGCAATCCAGCGACGTTTGCCCGCGACATGCGCCTTCTCATCGACGGCGGCTACCGGCTCACGGCAGTGACGCCGGTCGATCAATTCCGCTACTCGGCGCATGTCGAGATCGTCGCTCGGCTCGAAAGATAGCCGGAGCCATCCGTCTTACGAGTGCCTTGTCTGCAACGGCGAATTGGCCCACCATTCCATCGCGCCCTCGTCAACCGGGGAACATCGGTGAGCGCGGCGCGCGGGGAGGATCACGGTTTTGGGCACCGGCATCGACCGCTATCAGATCGCGGCGCGCATGGAACGGTTGCCGCTGTCGCGCTGGCACAACAAGATGCGCCTCATCGTTGGCAGCGCCAACTTTTCCGACGCTTTCGATGCACTGACGGTCGCTTATGTGCTGCCCGCGCTGATTCCCTTGTGGCAGTTGCGCCCAACCGAGATCGGCGCGCTGATCTCGATCGGCTATGCCGGCCAGGTGATCGGCGGCCTCCTGTCCGGCTGGCTCGCCGACAAATACGGCCGCGTGCCCGTCATGGTCGGCAACATTGTATTGTTCTCGCTGATGAGTTTTGCCTGCATCCTGGCGCAGAACTATGCGACGTTGTTCACGTTGCGCTTCGTGCAAGGCATCGGGCTCGGCGGCGAGGTGCCGATCGCCAACACCTATGTCAGCGAATTCGCCAAATCGAAAGGGCGCGGCCGCTTCGTTTTGATGCAACAGCTCATGTTTCCCATCGGGCTGACAACCGTCGGCCTGGTCGGGGTTTTCGTCGTGCCGCTATTGGGTTGGCAGTGGCTGTTCGTGCTTGGCGGTTTGCCGGTCCTGCTTGCCTTGCCGATGATCAGAGTCCTTCCAGAATCGCCGCGTTGGCTCGCCAGCCGCGGCCGCGATGAGGAGGCCGATCGCGTGCTGACGCAGATCGAGGCGCTGGTCTCGGCCAACGGCGCCGTGCCACTGCCGCCGATCCCGACCGGCGTGCCGCCCGCGGTCGCCGCCGTCGGCCGCTTCCGCGACCTGTTCGCCGGCATTTATCGCCAGCGCACATTATCGCTCTGGGTGCTGTGGTTCTGCGCCTACGGCATCACTTACGCGATGACCGGCTGGATGCCGAGCATCATGCGCACGGTCTACCATCAGCCGGTGTCGCAAGCGAACCTCTATGGCTTCGTTCTCAACATCGTCGGGCTGTGCGTCCTGCTCACGGCGGTGTTCACGATCGACCGGATCGGGCGCAAGGCCGCATTCGCCGGCGGCTTCTTGCTCGCCGCCGTGCCGCTGCTCATCGCCACCTTCGCGCCGAGCCTGAGCGCGCTCGGGCTTGCGGTTTTGGCGACGCTCGCCTTCGGCGCGATGGGAATGATCCCAGGCTCGCTCGGCATGTACACGGCCGAGAACTATCCCAATCATCTGCGCGCCATCGGCAACGGCGCCACCAGCGTGTCGCAGCGGCTATCGTCCGTGATCAGTCCTTACCTTGTCGGCATGATTCTGCCGGCCTATGGCGTCGGCGGCGTCTACGGCATGTTCGCCGTTTTCGCCGTTGTCGGCGGCATCACCTGCGCGCTGTTCTCCGTGGAGACCGCGGGCAAGACGCTGGAAGAGCTTTCGCCTTCAGCCGCTCCCGCGGCAACGGCTTGAAACGACATCCCCCGACTCTGTTCACGGGGTCTCGCCTTTTCAAATCCCGAGGAATCGCGATTTGACGTCGTGATCTTCCCACAGCTCATTCGGCAGCCCGGAATAGACTACCCTGCCCTTGGAAATCACATGCACGAAATCGACCAGCTTGAGCGCCAGCGCGGCGTTCTGCTCGACCAGCAGGATGGACAGCCCCTCCTGCTTGAGCTTGGCGATCGCCTCCCACAGGCCCTGAATGATGATCGGTGCCAGCCCTTCCGACGGCTCGTCCATGATCAGGCAATCGGGATTGGTCATCAGCCCGCGGCCGATGGCCAGCATCTGCTGCTCGCCGCCGGACAGCGTCTTGGCGCGCTGGTGCCTTCGTTCGCGCAGCCGCGGGAACAGCGCGTAGACCCGTGGCAGCGTCCAGCCATGGCGTTCGGGGCTGTGCTCGGCGACCAACAAATTGTCCTCGACGCTGAGCGTCGGAAACACCCGGCGGCCCTGCGGCACCAGCCCGACGCCGCTGCGCACGATGGCGAACGACGAATTGCCGGTGATGTCGGAGCCCTTGAAATAAATCTTGCCGCGGCGCGGCGGGGTGAAGCCGACGATGGAATTGACGATGGTGGTCTTGCCGACGCCGTTCCTGCCGAGCAGGCCGAGAATTTGGCCTTGCTCGAGCTTAAGCGACAGGCCCTGCAACACATAGGCGTCACCGTAATAGGTATGGATGTCCTGGACGTCGAGGATCGACATTTCTCAAATCACCGCGGCTCAGCCGGCCCCCAGGTAGATTTCCTGCACCTTGGCGCTGGAGCGGATGCGCGCGGCCGAGCCGCTTTCCAGCACCTCGCCGAAATGCAGGACCGAGATTTCGTCGGCAACGTCGAACACGATATCCATGTCGTGCTCGATCAACAGGATCGCCATTTTGCGATCGAGACCCTGCAGGAACCTTGTCATCTCCGCCGACTCGCCCGATGACAGCCCGGCGGCCGGCTCGTCGAGCAACAGAATATCCGGATCGCTGGCGAGCCCGAGCACGATCTCCAGCTGACGCTGCTCGCCGTGGGAGAGGTAGCGCACCTCGGTGTCCTTGCGGTCGAGGAAGGCGGCGCGCTGCAACAATTCGTGCGCCTTGTCATAAACGTCGCGATAGGACGACAGGAACCGCCACATCACGTATTTCGAGGCGCGCCGGCCCTTGATCGCCAGCAGCACGTTGTCGAGCACCGACAGCTTCGGAAACAGACTTGTCACCTGGAACGTGCGCGCCATGCCGAGCGCGGTGCGCCGATGACTCGGCCAGCGCGTCACGTCCTGGCCGAACAGCAGCACCCGGCCCGACGACGCCGGCAGAATGCCGGTGATGAGATTGAACAGCGTAGTCTTGCCGGCGCCGTTCGGGCCGATGATCGCCTTGCGGTCGCCGGGCATGATTTTCAGCGACACCCCGCGCACGGCGCGCAAGCCGCCGAAGGCCTTAGACAGGTCCTTCAGCTCGAGCACCGGCGCGGCGTCGATAGCGCTCATTCGCAATACTTGCAGGGCGGGAAGTCGCGGCTATAGACCGGCTGCTTGAGGAACGCACCCTTGCCGTAGGTCCAGAACTGGCTGACGTTCGGATAGGTCTTGATCACCACGTTCCACAGCTCGTCCTTGTCGTAGCCGAACATCTTCGTCTTCTCGACTTTCTTGATGTAGATGTTCTGGATCGGATTGCGCGTGTCGTCGAAGCTGACCGGCCCGCGCGGCGCGTCGACCTTGAGCGCCAGCATTTTCGCGATGAAAGCTTCCGGCCCGGGCCAGGCGCCCTTGGTCTCTTTCATCACCATGTCGATCATCATCGCCGTGGTGTAGTTGCTCTCGGAGAAATACGACGGCACCTTGCCGTATTTGGCGCGATACGCCTTGACGAAGGCCTCGTTCTTGGGCGTCTGCAGGCCAGCGCTGTATTGCAAGGCCGAGACGTCGCCGATCGCCTCGTCGCCCATGAACGGCAGCGCGGCCTCGTCGTAGCTCACGGTGCCGCCGACGATCGGCTTGGTATAGCCGGACTGGCGCAGTTGCTTGGGGAATTGCAGCGCCATCGGCCCGACCATCAGCGAATACACCGCGTCGGCATCGGCCTTGATGGTCGGGATATAGGGCCCGAAATCCTTGGTGCCGATTGGCGGCCAGATTTTCTGGATGATCTTGCCGCCGCAATCCTCGAAGGCCTTTTGGAAGCCGCCGGCCGACTCGTAGCCGAATGCATAGTCGGCGGCGATGATGACGATTTTCTTGTAGCCCTGGTCGCAAGCCCATTGGCCAAACGGGTGATTGGGCTGCGACGAGGTCCAGCTGGTGCGGATGAAATACGGATAATTGCCGAGCTGGCGCTGGGTGAGATCGTCGGCCGCCGGCACCGAGGCGATATAGACGGTCTTCTCGGCAGTCGACACCGGCGCAAGCGCATAGCCCTCCGGCGCCAGCACGCCGCCGACGAGGAGTTGCACGTGATCTTCGAGGATCAATTTCCTGGCCTTGGTCACCGCGGTATCTGGCTTGGCCTGGCTGTCCTCGATGATGAGATTGACCTTGGCGCCGGCGAAGTTGCTGTTGACCTCGTCGAGATACATTTTGAAGCCATTGGTCATGTCGGTGCCGACCTGGGCGAACGGGCCGGTCACCGGCGCGATCAGGCCGATGCGCAATTCTTCTTGAGCGGCCGCGGGCACAAGTCCCGCCGCAAACGCGAGACCGGCACCGATCAGCATCACGCCGGCGCGCCTTCCCAACTTGCTCGTCATGGTTTCACTCCCTTAGGTTGGATCACTCCACTCTCACTGCGGCGCTGCCGCCGGCTTCACCTGTGCCGTGCGCCATTGGCGAATGCGCTCCGGTATGCTCATCAAGCCGCCAGGCAGGTAAAGGATGACCGCCACATAGACGCCGCCGAGCACGTATTGCCACCAGTGCACCAGCGTACTGAGATATTCGCGGATGAACAGCACGACGCTGGCGCCGATGATGCCGCCGACCAAGGTGCCGGCGCCGCCCAGCACCGCCATCAACAGCGCATCGACCGACGTGGTCAGCACCACGTTCTCGGGGCTGACGATACCGGCGGTGTGCGCCCAGAGCACGCCGGAGAGCCCGCCGAAAGCGCCGGCGATGATGAAGGCCAGATATTTGTGCAGCCAGGTATTGTAGCCGAGGATTTTCATGCGCGGCTCGCGCTCGCGAATGCCGACCAGGCTGCGGCCGAACGGCGAGCGCACGACGGTGTACAGGACCAGGAGCGAAACCGCGAAGAAGCCGAACACCACGTAGAAGAACGTCACCTCGTTGGCGAGATCGATGCCAAATTTGGGGCGGTGCTCCAGGTTGATACCGTTGTCGCCGCCGGTGAGCGAATTCCAGCGATAGGCAAGACCCCACACGCATTGGCCGAGCGCCAGCGTGATCATCAAAAAATAGACGCCGGAGGCGCGGATCGCGAGCAGTCCGAATACGGCGGCGAGCGCGGCGCTGCCAAGCATGCCGAGCGCAACCACCAGCAGGAAATCGTAGCCAAGTCCGATGTGATAGCGCGCGGCCAGGATCGCGGTGAGATACGCGCCGACGCCGAGGTACGCGGCTTGGCCGAGCGAGGCCAGCCCGGTGAAGCCGAGCAGGAGGTCGAGGCTCATCACCAGGATGGAGAAGGCGAGCGCGCGGGTCGCTAGCAGAATGATGAATGAATTGGTGTCGGGAACGATCACGGCGAGCGCCGCCAGCACCGCGATGACGATCAGGACATTGCTACGCGGACGCGACATGCTCACTCCCGTCCGAACAGCCCGGTCGGCTTCACCGCCAGGATCAAGGCCATCGGCGCATAAAGCGTGAAGTAGGAGATTTCGGGAAACAGCGCTTTGCCGAAATTGTCGGCGAGCCCGACCAAAAGCGCGCCGATCGCGGCGCCGCCCAGGCTGCCCATGCCGCCGATGATCACCACCGCGAACGCGATCGGCAGCATCTCGAAATCGAGGCCGGGATAGACGCCGAGAAAGGCGCCGCCGATGACGCCGCCGAGCGCTGCCAGGAAGGCGCCGAGCGCGAAAATCAGCATCGAGATGTAAGACGTGTCGATGCCGACGCCGCGCGCCATTTGCGCATCGTCAACGGTGGCGCGGATGGTGGCGCCGAGCCGGGTCTTCTCCATGACCAGCCACAGCGTGAGCCCGATGAACAGCGCGACGGCGATCATGAAGATGCGGTAGAGCGGCAGATGAAGGCCGCCGACCACGACGGTTTGCGTGAGTGCTGCCGGCGGATTGATGTCGAACGGGTTGCCGGTCCAGATATCAAGCGCGGCCTGCTGGAACAAGAAGGCGAAGCCGACCGTCAGCAGCACCTGCCGCAATGGATCGAAACCCAGCGGCCTTAAGAACACCCGCTCCATCACCAGCCCGATCAGCGCGACGGTGAGGGCGGCAACCGGGATCGCCAACAGCCAGGAGCCGGTGGTCCAGATCACCGACAAGGCCACATAGCCGCCGAGCAGGAAATACGAGCCATGCGACAGGTTGACGATGCGCATGACGCCGAAAATCAGCGACAGCCCGCTCCCCACCAGGAACAACAACGCGCCGTAGGAAATGCCGTTGAAGGCCTGTATCAGCCAAAACCGCGCATCCACGGCCCCTGTCCCCTTCCCCCGGCTTCCCTTTGACCGCGAGCTTAGCCCAGGTCCGCGGCGATTGGATAGACAAGGTGTCGCGCGAGATTTCAGCGTCCGCCGCTGCGCACGGCAACGCTCACGACACGGCAGCGGCGCGGCCACCGTGTTCCCGGCCGCTGATTTTGTTACTATTGCCGCAGCGAGAACCGGGAGAGCGAACGATGGCCGAGAAGAAGGTGCCGTATCAGGTCGACGGCAGGCAGTTCGAGGGCGTGATCGTCTGCGATGACGGCGTCAAGGCAAAACGCCCGCTGATCTTCATGCAGCCGGACTGGAAAGGCGTCTGTGCCGACACGATCGGGCAGGCCCGCACCGTCGCCGGCAAGGACTATGTGGTGCTGATGGCCGACATGTTCGGCTCGGGCTACGGCCAAAAGCCCAAGACCGTGGACGATCTGCGGGCCGGCATGCTCGCCGTGCACAAAAATCTCCTCTTCACCATCGCCTGCGGCGGCGCCGCCTACGACGCGCTGCTCAACGAAGCCAACAAGCTCGGCCTCATCGATAATGGAAAGAAGGTCGCGATCGGCTATTGCGCCGGCGGTGGCTATGTCCTCGAACAGGCCCGCGCCGGCGCCGATTTCAAGGCGGTCGTCGTGTTCCACGTCACCAATCCCAATCCGGTGGTGGCCGGCACGCCCTGCAACATCAAGGGCCGCGTGCTGGCGATCCACGGCTCGGCCGATCCGGTGACGCCGAAGCCGATGATGGACGCGTTCGAGGAAGAAATGACCAATGCCAAGATCGATTGGCAGGTGATGATGTTCGGCGGCGCCGTGCATTCGTTCTGCGACCCGACCGTCCACGCCGGCCCGACGCGCTACGACGAAAAGCTCTGCCGCAAATCCTACATGCTGATGCGCGACTTCTTCGCCGAGACGCTGTGATGGCGGCTTCCGACGAGGACAACCGAAAGGAGATCGCCAAATACGAGGCACTGGCCGAGACCGCCTACAACGACATGTACGATGCCCGCTCGCCGGCGGCCTGCTACAGCGATCTCAAGGACTACTTCGCGATGGCGATCGGCGCGGCCGAGCGGGCCGGCTTGCCCGACGAAGCCAAGCGGTTGAATGCGCGGCTCGATCACTGCAAGGAAGTCTATCGCAGCCAGTTTGCTGGCTTCTGATCGCCGGCGCGATTCATTTGCCCTGAGCGTTGCGGCAGCACGCGCTACATGACGTAAAGGCGGTCCGGCAGCGCATTCGGCGAGCCGTCCGGCGGCGCGTGCGCCGCGAGCACGGCGCCGCAGCGCTCGATGGCGGCGATGAAGCCCGCGGCGATGCGGCCGTCGCGCATATGCACGGTCAGCGCGTCGATGGCGGCCTGCCACTCGGCATTGTGCACTTTCTGCGCGATGCCGTCGTCGGCGATGATGCGCGCGTAATGCTCCGCCAGCGACACGAAGATAAGCACGCCGCAGCGATTCTTGGTATTGGCGATCCGGCGCACGACGAATTGCTCGAGCGCCGCCCGGTGCGCCTGCGCCCGCTGCAGCGGACGTGGAACGAACATCATGCGTAACGGCGTCCATGAGAAAATGACGCCGGCAACGATGAAGACGACAAGCTGCGCCAGAAAAATCTTTTGCACGCTCCAGTGCGTGAAATATATCAGCGGCCAGGGCAAAACCAGCGCCAGCGCGCTCGCCCACAGGATCGGAATATAGGCATAGTCGGAAGAAGAGTGCGCGAGCACGCAGACGATCTGTCCGCAAGTTCGCTTCTCCGCTTCGGCAATGGCGGCCGAGACTGCGGCGTGATCCTCAGGCGTAAGGTGCATCACCAGCCTCCCGACGCGCCGCCGCCGCCCGACGAACCGCCACCGCCGGAGAAACCACCGCCGCTGGAAAATCCGCCGCCGCCGCTCCAATCGGAGCCCGAACTCCAACTCGAGCCGGTGTAAGGCACAAAGACCAGCTGTCCGTTGCGTCTGACGTAGTGACCCGACGGCGTGCCGCGCATCGGCCCAACCATCAGCCTGAAAACGAGGATGAAGAACAGGAGAAACATGATTGGGAACAGCGCATTAAAGACCTGGGCCGGGCCATCTTCGCGAACTTCGACCTTCGGCTGCCAATCGGTGGTGTCGCCGTTGAGCACGCTGATGATGCCGTCGACGCCGCGTTCGATGCCGCCGGAATAATCGTTGGCCTTGAACCGCGGCACGATGGCGCTCGAAATGATGACCGACGACAAGGCATCGGTCAGCGTACCTTCAAGCCCGTAGCCGACCTCGATGCGGACTTTGTGCTCGGCAGGCGCGACGAGGAGGAGCACGCCATTGTTCTTTTGCGCCTGGCCGAGTTTCCAGGTGCGGAACAACTGGTTGGCATAGGTCTCGATGTCGCTGCCCTGCAGCGATTTCACCGTGGCGACGACGAGCTGGATGCCGGACTTGTCTTCGAGGTCCTTCAGCTTAGCCTCGACGGCGCTGCGGCTGTCCGCCGACATGACGCCCGCCTGATCGACGACGCGGCCGGTGAGCTGCGGAAAATCCAGCGCGAAGGCCGCCGTGACGAGGCAGCAAACGAACACCATACCTCGCAGCAGCACATTCATGTCAGAGCCCGGCGATCAGAACTTCACCTGCGGTGGCGTTTGCGCGCCTTCGTTCGCGGTAAATTCCGCCATCGGTTTGTTGCCGGCAAACGCCGTCTTTGCCCACAGCACGGTCGGGAAGGTGCGCAGCGCCGTATTATAGGCGCGCACCGCATCGATATAGTCGCGCCGCGCCACCGCAATGCGGTTCTCGGTGCCTTCGAGCTGGGACTGCAGCGCCAGGAAGTTGGCGTTGGATTTCAGGTCGGGATAGTTTTCCGTCACCGCCAAAAGGCGGCCGAGTACGCCGGTCAACTGGTTCTGCGCGTCCTGGAACGCCTTGAGCTTGTCGGGATCGGTCAGGTCGGAAGCGTCGAGCTTGATCTGGGTCGCTTTGGCGCGCGCTTCGACCACTGCGGTCAGCACGTTTTTTTCCTGCGCCGCGTAGCCCTGCACCGTCGCCACCAGATTGGGAATGAGGTCGGAGCGGCGCTGATATTGGTTCTGCACGTCGGCCCAGCGCGCCTTGGCCTGCTCCTCAAGCGTCGGGATGGTGTTGTAGCCGCAGGCCGACAGCGATAGCCCGAGAGCGACAACGGAGAGAACAATGCGAATTCGAGATACGATGCTTGTCACTTCGCTCTCCATTGCTTGTAGCCGCCGTGCCGCGGCGCTCATGATGCGTCGATCGGCTCAGTGCCGGCGATCTCAATGCCGAAGCCGGACAGGCCGACATAGGTCATGCGGCGCGACGAGGTGAGGAGACGTATGGAACTGACGCCGAGATCCTTGAGGATCTGCGCGCCCAGCCCGATCTCGCGCCACTGCCGGGTGCGCGCCTCCTCGGACGCGGTGTCGCCGGATTTCGGGATAGACACGACCGGCACACCGGCGGTGCCGTCGCGCAGCAGCACCAGCACACCGCTGCCCTCGGCCTTGAAACGGGCCAGCGTGCGGTGGATCGGCTTGGCGCCGCCGAACACGTCAGAAATGATGTTGGCGCGATGCAGCCGCGTCAGCACGTTCTTGCCGTCGCCGATGCGGCCGTGGACGAAGGCCATGTGATAGACCGCATCGAACGGCGTCAGAAAGGCGTAGCCGGTCAGCGTGCCGATCTCGGATTCCACCGGAAACTCGCCGGCGCGCTCAATCAGCTTGTCGCGGGTCTGGCGGTAGGCGATCAATTCCGAGATTGAGATGCGCTGCAGTTTGTGCTTCTCCGCAAAGGCGGCAAGCTCGGGGCCGCGCATCACCGTGCCGTCATCGTTCATCAGTTCGGAAAGCACGCCGACGGGTGCCAAGCCGGCAAGCCGGCACAGGTCGACGCAGGCTTCCGTGTGGCCGGAGCGCATCAACACGCCGCCTTCCTTCGCCACCAGCGGAAAGACGTGGCCGGGCCGCACGAAATCCGCAGCGCCGCTATTGCCGTTGGCGAGCGCGCGCACGGTATTGGTGCGCTCTTCCGCGGATATGCCGGTGGAGAGACCGTGGCGGACGTCGACCGAGACGGTGAAAGCCGTGCCGAGCGGCGCATCGTTGAGCGCCACCATCGGGTCGAGGTGCAGCCGGCGCGCCTCCTCGGGCGCCAGCGGCGCGCAGACGATGCCCGACGTATTGCGGATGATGAAGGCCATCTTTTCCGGCGTGCACAGGCTCGCCGCGACGAACAGGTCGCCCTCGTTCTCGCGGTCATCGTCGTCGGCCACGATGAGGATTTCGCCGCGCGCAAAAGCGGCGACGGCAGCCTGGATCCGTTGATGCGCGTCGTCCATTTCGCCCCTAAAGCCCTTGCGACGGCGCAATCAGCGTGGCGCCGAAAACGGCCACGCCGGACTATCTCCGGCCTGGCCGCGCTGACGTAGATAATGATCCGCGATCACGCACGCCACCATGGCCTCGCCGATCGGCACGGCGCGGATGCCGACGCACGGATCGTGGCGGCCCTTAGTCGAGATCTCGGTCTCGCGGCCGTAACGGTCGACGGTACGGCGCGGGGTGAGGATCGAGGACGTCGGCTTGACGGCAAAGCGCGCCACCACCGGCTGCCCGGTCGAAATGCCGCCGAGGATGCCGCCGGCATTGTTGGACAGGAAGATCGGCTTGCCGTCGTTGCCCATGCGCATCTCGTCGCCGTTTTCTTCGCCTGAGAGCTCAGCCGCGCCGAAGCCTGCGCCGATCTCGACGCCCTTGACCGCGTTGATGCCCATCAGCGCCGCGGCCAGGTCGCCGTCGAGCTTGCCGTAGATCGGCGCACCCAGCCCCGCCGGCACGCCGTCGGCGACGATTTCGACCACCGCGCCGACCGACGAGCCGGCTTTGCGCACGCCGTCGAGATAATCGGCAAAGAACGCAGCCTTGTCCGCATCGGGACAGAAGAACGCATTGCGCTCGACTTCGGCCCAGTCCCACTTGGCGGGATCGATACGATGCGGCCCCATCTGCACCAGCGCGCCGCGCACCTGCATCCCGGGCACGATTTTCCGCGCGATGGCGCCGGCCGCCACCCGCGTCGCGGTCTCGCGCGCCGATTGCCGGCCGCCGCCGCGATAATCGCGCAGGCCGTATTTGACGTCGTAAGTGTAGTCGGCGTGACCGGGCCGGTACTTGTCCTTGATGTCGGAATAATCCTTCGAGCGCTGATCGACATTGTCGATGACAAGCGCGATCGGCGTTCCGGTCGTCACCTGTTGTCCGCTCGCTTCGTCGATGAACACGCCGGACAGGATTTTCACGGCGTCCGGCTCCTGGCGCTGGGTGGTGAAGCGCGATTGGCCGGGCCGGCGCTTATCGAGATAGGGCTGGATATCGGCCTCGGTCAGCGCAAGGCGCGGCGGGCAGCCGTCGACCACGCAGCCGATCGCCGGCCCGTGGCTCTCGCCGAAGGTCGTGACCCGGAACATATGGCCGAACGTATTGAACGACATCGTGTGCGACTTGGTGCGCCAATGACGCGGATCGACGCTGAATGGCTTGGAACTGAGCGTGCGGGTTTGGTAGCCCGCGCCTATCATCGGGTCAAATGCGTTCGCGCCCACAGCATGACGCGCTCCATCGCACCTTTTTCTGCATCGCGGCATGCGCAGCCAGGAGCAAACCTGCACCAATCTTTTGCTGGTGCGAAACCGTGCCGATCATGTGAGCAAGTTCTTGCGCCGCTTGCCGCCGACCGTTCATTTCGCATTCATGTCGCTGAACGCTGGTTAATGGCAACCTGAACGTCCGTTAAGCTACGGAAAAATAAAGGTTTTTTGCGATTTTTCCATTGCGGGAAAATTCATCCTGTGGCATCTTCGTTGGTGGCAAGGGGGGCGATGGCCCAGGGGACCGAGACGCCGCTGAATAGCTAAAACTCAACCTGCCGCCGGATCAACACAAACACCAAGGACGCAGACAATGGCGACGAAGAAGAAAAAGGCCAAGAAGAAGACGAAGTCATCGTAAATGACGTGAGCGCGCGCCTCGTATTGGGGCAGCGCCGTCATCTTCGGATTTCGCGAGGCGCCGACACGGTGCTTCGAGGAACGGCTGGACCCAAGTCCGGCCGTTTCCATTTTTGCGGGTAGAGATTCGCGGCCGGGATCGAGGTTCGGCAGCTTGCATTTATCTAGCTGCAACGAGCCAACGTGCCGCGGTCGAACACGTACACGACGCCGTGCAGAACGTCGGCATGGGTCGCTTCCTCTTCCGGCAGAATATGGAAGTTCGCCATCAGCGCGCGCGCGACGCCACCATGCGCGGCGATGACAGTGTCGCGCGTCACCGTCGCGTACCATGCGGCGACGCGGTCTGCGACTTCGCGGTAGGACTCGCCGCCGGGCGGCACAAAATCCCACTTGTCTTGCTCGCGCCGCTGCAGCACGCCCGGATCGCGCGCTTGGATTTCGGCAAGCGTAAAACCCTCCCATTCGCCGTAGGAGATTTCCGCAAGCCTGTCGTCGATATCATAGGCCTTCGCCTCGAGGCCGAGTTCCGAACGCAGCAGCTCCATTGTTTCCCGGGCGCGCAATAGCGGGCTCGACACATAGGCGTATTCGGACGGCTGATGCCGGTCGCGTTCGAACAAATCGTGCAATATGCCGGCGTATTCCCTGGCCTGAGTCCGGCCACGGGCATTCAGCGTCGTCTGAGAGCGGCCCTGCAAGCGCTGCGCGACGTTGAAGTCGGTTTCGCCGTGTCGGATGAAATAAAGGACCGGCATGACCGATCGGCCCGGACGCCCGAGCCTTATTCCTTGCCGACGTCGATATCCGGCGCGTCGGGGTGTTTCATGCCCACCACATGATAGCCAGCGTCGACATGGTGGACTTCACCGGTGACGCCGCGCGACATATCGGAGAGAAGATAGGCGCCCGCCTCGCCGACTTCCTCGATGGTGACGCTGCGGCGCAGCGGCGCGTTGTACTCGTTCCATTTCAAGATATAGCGGAAGTCGCCGATGCCGGAGGCGGCGAGCGTCTTGATCGGCCCTGACGATATGGCGTTGACGCGGATGTTCTTGACGCCGAGATCGGCGGCGAGATAGCGCACGGAT
>JBEKKM010000080.1:0-21240 GCA_050010715.1 Xanthobacteraceae bacterium
TGGCGGAGGACGGAATGAAATTGCGCCGCCTGATCTCGATCGGATCGATGCCGATCACATTGGCGGCACGATCGAGCAATTGCTCGATCAGATACGTCGCCTCCGGCCGCCCGGCGCCGCGATAGGGCGCGAGCGGAATGGTGTTGGTGAAGACAGCCTTGCCGATGCAATGCACGGCCGGGATCTGATAGACGCCGGGCGCCAGCCGCATGGCGAACAGCGGCACCACCATCGAGGCGCCGAACACGTGCGAGCCCATGGCGTGCAGCGCATTGACGCGCAGCCCCAAAACCTTGCCGCGCTCGTCGAGCGCCAATTCACCGGTGACGACCTGATCGCGGCCCTGCGAGTCGCCCAACAGCGCTTCCGACCGCGTCGACACCCATTTCACCGGCCGGCCGCCGACATGGCGTGATGCCCAGACCACGAGTGCGTCCTCGGGGTAGCCGCCATGCTTCATGCCAAAGCCGCCGCCGACGTCGGGGGAGATCACGCGCAGTTTCGTCTCGGGGATTTTCAGCACCTGGCCGGCAACCGTGGAGCGGGTGCCGTGCGGGTTCTGCGACGTCGAATAGAGCGTGTAATTGTCGCCGTCGGGATGATACTGCCCGATGGCGGCGCGCGGCTCGATCGAGTTGGCGGTGATACGGGTGTTGTTGAGTTTCAACTTGACGACGTGCTTGGCGCTGGCAAACGCCGCGTCGGTTGCGTCCTTGTTGCCCATCATCAGCGTGAACGAGACATTGTTCGGCGCCTCGTCCCACACCGCCGGCGCGCCGGGTTTGACCGCGTCCTCAACGGTGATGACCGCCGGCAGCGGCTCATAATCGATTTCGAGCAATTCGGCGGCACTGCGCGCCTGCTCAATCGTCTCGGCAACGACGAAGGCAACGCGATCGCCGACCGCGCGTACCTTGTCGGCAGCGAGGATAGCGCGCAGCGAGCGAAAGCCCTTCGGCCCGCCCATGTCTTCGGGCATCGGCGGGGCGAGGCCGCCGAGCTTGTCGGCAACGACATCGGCGCCGGTGAGCACGGCAAGCACGCCGTCGGCCGCCTTGGCCTTGGCGGTGTCGACCCTCTTGATGCGCGCGTGTGCATGCGGCGACATCACCACGACGCCGTAACATTGGTGCGGCAGCTCGATGTCGTCGACATAGCGGCCGCGGCCGGTGATGAAGCGCGGGTCCTCGACCCGGGGCACTGGCTGACCGATGCCGAACTTGTTCACGTCGTCCTCCAAGGCTTTCCGCCGCCGATTGGGGCAGGGCGCTTTTATACTGGCGAATGGCGGCCATGAGAATGGCGCTGGTCGTCCCGCCAGTGTTGCACTTTTCGCCCGGCCGACCGATGCTTGCGGATATTTTGTGGGGTCGGGCGCGTGCTGCACAATCCGGGCGTTACCCAGGTTTTGGCCAAATTCGTCGTCGACACGCGGTGGGACGACCTGCCGCCGCAGGTCACCCATCAGGCCAAGCGCTCGCTGATGAATTTCTTCGCCGTGGCGCTGACCGGCTGCCGCGATCAGACGTTTGAGACCGCGCTGCAATCCCTTGCAGCATTCTCCGGCGGCAGGCAGGCGACCTTGATCGGCCGGCGCGAACGCATCGATGCGTTGAGCGCGGCGTTCCTCAATGCCGCCGGCGCCAATGTGCTCGACTTCTGCGACACCCACGTGCCGACGGCGATCCATCCGACCGCGCCGTTGGCGCCGGCGCTATTGGCGCTCGCTGAGCTCAAGCCGGTGAGCGGCCGCGATCTCATCCTCGCATTCGTCCTCGGTCAGGAAGTGGAGTGCCGCATTGGGCTCGCGATATCGCCGAGCCACTACAACAAAGGCTGGCACATCACCGCGACCTGCGGCGTGTTCGGAGCCGCCGCCGGCAGCGGCAAGCTGTTGGCGCTGGGTCCTACGCAAATGGTCTGGGCGCTCGGCATCGCGGCGACCCAGGCTGCCGGTCTGTGCGAATCCCTCGGCACGCCGGCCAAAAGCGTCGGCGTCGGCAACGCCGCTCGCAACGGTCTGTGGGCGGCGCTGTTGGCGGATCAAAATTTTGCCGGGCCGGCGGAGCCGCTCAACGGCGTCCAGGGCTATTATCACGCGCTCGGCGAGACGCCGAAATTGTCGGCGCTCACCGAGGGCCTTGGCGAGCGGTGGGAAATCATGCCGACCTCGTACAAGCCTTATCCGTGCGGCTTCGTCATGCATCCCGTCATCGATTGCGTGCTCGACTGGCGGCGAGAATATCCCGGCGTCGCGGTCGAGAAGGTCGTGGTGACCGGCAACCCGCTGATGGCGGCGCGCGCCGACCGGCCGAATATTGCCACCGGCCGCGAATCCCAGGTCAGCGTGCAGCACGCGGTCGCCGCCGCGCTCACCGCCGGCAAGGCCGGGCTCGAGCAGTTCACCGATGCCTGCGTCAACGATCCGGCGGTGCGGGCGCTGCGCGGCAAGGTCGAGGTGGTGCGGGACGAGAAATATTCCGCCGTGGCCGCGGCGGTCGCGATCACCACGGCCGATGGCAAGACGCACGAGCTGTCGCAGCAAGCGGCGCGCGGCAGCGACTCAAATCCGATGAGCGACCGCGACCTCGAGGACAAGCTGCGCGACGCGGCCTCCAGTTGGAATCCCCGCCATGACGTTGCGCCGCTGATCGATGCCATCTGGCAGGTGGACAAAAGTACGGATGTCTCGCAGCTCGCTGCCATGACGGTGCCGCACGGGTGAGTTGCCATGAAAATCTACCAAGGCAAACGCACTATCGACGGGTTGGTCGTGACCGTGGACGGCAAACCGCTCAGCGAGCATTACGAGGTCAAGCGCTTCACCAAATTCGGCTTCGAATGGACCTACGAAGGCGACAGCCCGCAGCAGCTGGCGCTGGCAATCCTGGTGGATTATCTGGGTGACAATGCCAGGGCCATCCGGCTGTCCGAGCCGTTCATGAAAGAGGTTGTCGCCAACCTCGACAATGATTGGCAGCTCAGCGGCGCCCAGATCGACGCCGCGCTGAGCGGCATCGAGCGCGGCTGACACGGTTCGCCACGGCGCCTCGATGTGATAATGTTGCGGCCAACAAGAAAAGGCGGGCTCGGCGGCGGCAGCCCAAGGGAGAAACGGCGATGATCACGCAACGGCAGATCGACTTCCGCAACGAATACCGCTCCCGCATCGTCGGCTGGTACAACGGCTATTTCCACGTCGTGCTGATCTACGCCATGGGCGCGGCGGTGTTCTACATTTACGTCTCGCACATCCATAACGTGACCTGGCTGGAATGGCTCACGGTGCCGCTGACCTTCATCTTCACCAATATCTTCGAGTGGACGGTGCACAAATACGTCATGCACCGGCCGGTCAACATCAAAGGCCTGCGCGCGATCTATGAGCGGCATACGCTCAATCATCACCAATTCTTCAGCGACGAGGAAATGCGCTTCCGCGACGACAAGGATTGGCGCGTCACCGTGTTCCCGCCCTATGCGCTGGTCGTGTTCACCTTGATGTCGATCCCGGCCGCCGCCATTCTGGGCCTCGTATTCACGCCGAATGTCGGCTGGCTGTTCATGTGCGTTACCACCGGCATGTATCTGATCTATGAGTTCATGCATTTCTGCTGCCATTTGGACGAAGGCTGGTTCGTCAAGCACTGCCCGTTCGTCAACACGCTGCGGCGCCATCACACCGCCCACCACAACGCGCGGCTGATGATGGAAGTGAACATGAATCTCACCTTCCCGATCGCCGATTGGGCGTTTGGCACCTCCGATCTTGACCGCGGCCTCGTTGGCCATCTGTTCAACGGCTATTCGACGCGCCACCTCAAAGGCCGCTTGCGCGCCCGGCCGAAGGGTCCGGAAGAGGCCGCCGCCGTGCCGGTCGGGGCCAACTAAGCGAAGCAGAGCGGAGTGTCGCGATGCCGACCGATGTCAAAGCGGCCGTATCCGCCGTCGTGATCCTGGTGGCGCTTGGGCTGGTGTTCTGGAGCGGCTCGCCGATCCGGCCGGAATTCGACAAGTTCGTGCTGTTCACCGCCGTCTTTTTTATCGTCGCCATGTGGATTTTTCCCGAGGCCGGCGGCAAGAAGGGCGCTAAGAAACGCTAGTGCAGTCGTCTGAGAACAGGGAAGGGAATCGATGAATAACGCGGTCAACAACAAGCGCGTGTTTTGCGTCCAGCCGCACCGGCCGATTGGCTTCGGCGAGGCGCTTGGCAAGCGCGGCGACATCCGGCTCGACATGCTGGAGCAGAAGAGCCCGGACGTGGACGCGCTGGAGATTCTCTCTGCCGCCCATGCCTATCAGATGAGCTCCGCCCGCGACGAGCTGGCGCGGCACTACCACGCCGGTGCCGAGCTGCTCGGCCGCACGCCGAACCTGCTGATCGTCTCGACCAACGGCGCCGGCTACGACACCGTCGACATGAAAGCCTGCACTGAGCGCGGCGTGCTGGTTGTCAACCAGTCCGGCGGCAATGCGGAAGCCGTGGCCGAGCATGTCATCGGCATGATGCTGTGCCTGATCAAGCGCATGAACGATTCCGACCGCGCGTTGCGCACCGGTACGCTGAAGAACCGCAACGATTATACCGGCCACGAAGCCTATGGCCGTACCATCGGTATCGTCGGCCTCGGCAATGTCGGCAAGCGCGTCGCCGAGCTGGCCGGTGTTTTGTTCAAGATGAAAGTCTTGGCCTACGACCCCTATCTGCCGGCCGATGCGGTGCGCGCGCGAGGCGCCGAGAAGGTCGAACTCGACGAGTTGCTCAAGCGCTCGGACTTCGTCTCCATCAACTGCCCGCTTACACCGGAAACCCACAACCTGATGGGCGCGCGCGAATTCGCCCTGATGCGGCCGGACGCCTATTTCATCACCACGGCGCGCGGCTCGATTCACGATGAGAAGGCATTGGAGAAAGCGTTGCGCGACAAAAAACTTGCCGGCGCCGGCCTTGACGTTTGGGAGAAGGAGCCGCCGCCGTCCAGCCATCCGCTGATGAAATACGACAACGTCATGGTCACCCCGCACATGGCCGGCGTGACGCACGAGGCGCGCGCCAGGATGGGCCAGATCGCCGCCGAGCAGATGCTCGACGCGCTCGACGGCAAGCCGGTGCCGCGCATCATCAATCCGCAGGTGTGGCCGGCCTACGCCAAGCGTTTCGAGCGCATGTTCGGCTTCAAGCCGAGCGAGCCGCCGAACGAGCCGAATTGGCACGCCTCCGAGAAGCACGCGTGACCTTGTCGCGTGGCCAGCGCCGCAGGTGAGGGTGTAGGCTTGCAAGAACACATCGATCGGGAGGCGCCGTTGTTCCGTCCGTTCCAAGTAGCCGGCATTGCCGGATTGCTGCTCGCAGCGTCTCTGTCGCACGCCGCCGCGCAGGATCACCCCTGGCTCGATCCAAAACTGCTCGACGCCGCCAAGGCCGAGGGTGGCGAGATGACCATCTATTCCGACACCAACGAGGGCGAAGGCCTGCCGCTGTTCAAGCTTTTCGAGGCCGCCACCGGCATCAAGACCAATTACGTGCGCGGCGCCGACCCGCCGCTGATGGCGCGCATGGTGGTGGAATTCCGCGGCAACCAGAAATCCTGGGACGTGGCGCAACTCGGCACCATGGACAAGATACCGGCGCAGCTGTTGCTGCCGTTCGATCCGGCGGAAGCCAGGAGCATCTCGCCCGAGGCGCGCGACAAGGACCGGCGCTGGTACGGCCTCTACGCCAATTACAACGCGCCGGCCTACAACACCCAGCATGTCCAGGCCGCCGACCTGCCGAAGACTTACGCCGATTTCGCGCAGCATAAGGATTGGGCCGGCCACGTCGCCATCGACGGCACCGACAGCGAATGGCTATGGGCGATGTATCAGTATTACGGCGAGGACAAAGCCACCGCGCTGATCAAGGACATCGTCGCCGCGATCCAGCCGGTCACCACCGACGGCCATCTGGCGCAGGCGCGTTCGGTTGGCTCCGGCGAATACTGGCTGTCGCTGAACAATTTCGTCAACCTGACCATGAACGTGAAACTCGCCGGCGGGCCGATCGACTATTTCCCGCTTGATCCGGTGGCGCTCACGTTCGGCGCGGTCGGCATCAGCGCCAAGGCGCCGCATCCGAACACCGCGCTGTTGGCGGCGAACTTCTTGCTCAGCCAGGAGGCGCAGACTTTCCTCGCAAAATTCGGCCGCATTCCGACCCGCGCCGACGTCGAATCCAATCCGCCCGGCATCGTCGCCGCCATCAGCAAGAAGAAAGTCATCACCGTGCTGCTGACGGCCGATGAGGAGCACAAATGGCAGAAGCGGTTCGACGAATTGTTCAAGGGCCGGTGACACCCTGTCATCATCCGCGAAAGCGGATGATCCAGTATTCGGGGCGCAAGCCCAGCCAATCTCATCGTTCTGCGTTTACTGGGTGCCCCGCTTTCGCGGGGCATGACAGTCGCGACGAATGAAATGTAACATCACGTATGGTTACCGGAGAACTGCAGTCAATAAGCGAACCCGCTTCGCGCTGGCGCCAGCCGAACATCCTGCTGATCGTCTGCGTCGCCATCGCCGCCTGGCTGGTGCTGGTGCCGGTCGCGGCGTTGCTCCTGACCGCCTTCACTGAAGACACCGGACTTGGTTTTGGCGCTTTCACACTCGATAATTTCGTCGAGGCCTATGCCTCGACGCGCATCCTGCGCCTGTTCGCCAACTCGGTCGTCTACGCGCTCGGCACCGCGGTGGTGACCTTTCTCATCGGCGGCTTCGTCGCCTGGGCGGTCGAACGCACCGATGCGCCGGGCCGCACGCTGTTTCACAATCTGGCGCTATTGTCGTTTGCCGTTCCCGGCCTGCTGATGGCCATGGCATGGATCTTCGTGCTCAGCCCCAATATCGGCTGGGTCAATGCGGTACTGAAATCCGCATTTCATCTGAGCAGCGCGCCGGTCAATATCTACACCATGGCCGGCATGATCTGGGCGCTGTCGAGCCATTATTTTCCGCTCGCCTATCTCGCCATCGGCCCGGCGCTGCGCGCGCTCGACGTGCGCATGGAGGAGGCCGGGCTGATGTCCGGCGGCCGCTATTGGCACGTGCTGCCGAAAATCACGCTGCCGCTGTTGCGCCCGGCAATTCTCTCCGGCCTGCTGCTGCTCTTCATCATGGGCATGTCCTCCTACGAGGTGCCGCGATTGATCGGCCGGCCGGCGCGCATCGACGTCTTCACCACGGAAATCCAGAGCGCCACCTCAAGCGCGCCGCCGGAATTCGGCGTCGCCAGCGCGCTGAGCCTCACCTTGCTGCTGACCTGCATCGTCGCGGTTTATTTCTATCGCCGCGCGACCGGCAACGCCGAGGCCTTCGCCACCATCACCGGCAAAGGCTACAAGCCGACCCGCATCGAGCTCGGCCGCTGGCGCTGGCCGGTAGCGGGCGCCATCGGATTCATGTTCCTGATCGCGCTCGGGCTGCCGCTGTTCACGCTCGCCTGGCAGTCGTTCTTTCGCAACCTGTCGCAACCGTTCATGGGTTCGCCGGCGCCGGCGACCTTGGAGAATTATCGGTTCATCCTCAGCTATCCGGTGTTCCTCAACGCGGTGCGCACCAGCGTCGTAGTGTCCGCCATGGCGGCGACATTCGTGGTCGCGCTCACCTTGGTGATGGCCTGGATGGCGCGGCGCTCGGCGTCGCGTATTGCCTGGCTGCTCGATGCGCTGGCCTCGGCGCCGATCGCCATCCCGAGCGTGATCGTCGGCGCCAGCATCCTGTTCACCTATCTGGTCGTGCCGATTCCGATCTACAACACGATCTGGATCCTGTTCGTCGCTTACGTGACGCTGAGCCTGCCCTATGGCATGCGCTTTGCGTCGAGCGGGATTACGCAAATCCATCGCGAGCTCGAAGAAGCGGCGTCGGTCTCCGGCGCAACGCTCGGCCAGATTTTCCTGCGTGTGCTGTTGCCGCTGATCCTGCCGTTTTTGCTCGCGGCCTGGATCTACGTCTTCGTGCTCTCGGTGCGCGAGTTGGGCGCCTCGGTGTTCCTGGTCGGGCCCGGCACCAGCGTGCTCGGCACGGTCAGCCTCACCATGTGGGAGGAGGGCGGCAGCTACGGCGCCGTCGCGGCGCTCGGCGTGCTGCAGATTCTGCCGCTGCTGGCGATCGTTGCCGGCCTGCGCTGGCTGGAGATGCGGGTGCAGCTGGGCGACCGCGGGACTCAAACCTAGCAAGACCTCGGGTCGGATTTCCAGCTATGTCCCTGAGCGGATATCGAGGATTGCGTTTGCCGGTCAACTGCCTGCGGGGGGTGTTCCCGGAACGAAGAACCAGCCCGCGACCTGATCCGACGTTTTGTGCGACGCGCCGTCACCGCCAAAATCCAGCCTATATAATCCCGCCGTTGTCGGCGCCGTCAGCGTGCTCGGTAACGATCGCACAGGTCCGCCGCGGAACGAGACGTCCTGACGCACGCCCATGGCGCTCGGCGCCGCGTCGGCCGGCGTCACGCGGCTCAAGCTCAAGGAGCCGCTGATCGCATGGGCTGCCTCGTCGGGAACGAGCAAAGCATGAATGGTCTCCCCAGGTGCGAACGAGTGCTTGTTCAGGGATACCACGACACCCGGCGCATCGCTGACCAGCGGCGCCGGTCCCGCCACTCCGAAATATGAGTAAAGGAATTGCCTGAAAGCGTCGGTCAGCAGAATCCCCACATGGTCGCCCGGGAATGACTGAGGCGGGATGTGCGGAGTGAATTGGGTCGCCGCCGCCGCTATGCTCCAGCTCGGTACTGTCCCGTCGCCTTGGTCGTCTTGCCACGGCTTGGCACCATTAAGGGTAAGGCCCGCAACGTTTACGCGTTCGTCGGTTGGATGCCCCGTGCCGTAGACAAAGGAATATTTGACGCTCGCTGGCTTTTTCGCCGGATTCAAAGCCGCACTTAACTTCTGCGCAGCCTGGAGGTTCGGGTTCGACAAGCCGAGTGCGGCGATCGCGCGCGGATCATTGTACGGAATGAACGTGTTGTTCACAGTGTCGAAGAGTATGCCGCGCGCCGGCGGCGGAAGCAGCTGATAAACGGCCGGGAAGTTGGAATCGGCGGCGAACTTCTGCATCTGATCGGGTTGGATGACGGTCTCAGTCACCTCGAGACCAAGTAGCCTCGCGAGCGCGGTCGGGGCGCCAAGATGCCGCGTACATATGAAGAGCGCGCGCGTGACCTTGCCGAACCACGCGGGAAGGGCGGCATTGGCATATTTCCATTCCAGCAAAAGTCGCGTGAGCAATCCGCCCATGGAGTGGGCGACAACGGTAATTTCCGTCATGCCAGGCGTGTTGGCGAATGCGGCGATTTTTGTGGCAAGAGTATCAACCGAAGACAGAAGGTCGATCCGCCAATCATAGGGCACGGGGAGATACGGCCCGTTGGCGCCACCGTTGATCGAGTTGCTGATGCTTCGGAGATCATTCTCCGTCGTCTGATACACCCCCTCGCCGAGCACGCTGTCGATGACAATGCCGACGGTGACGCGTTTGGGATCAAGTAGCTCGTCCAGCTCCTGGTAAACGTAGAGATCCTCAGGTTTGGGCGGCCAAATCGGTCCCGTATCTTCCGCACCGTGGTAGATCAGCTCGGAGCCACTTATTCCAGGAACGAACACGATGCCTCGCATTGTTTCCTCCGTCGTCTAAATCACCATCGCGCCCATATCCCGCCGCGATCGTCCGGAGCGGCCTTGCCGCATCGAGGAGATCAAGCATCATCAGGGCAGCATCGACTTCAGTCGCTCAGCACAATGAGCGATACAGCACTGCAAAGAGACTTTCCATAATACTATTTTAGGCTGTATGACCGGAAAATTCCAGCCGCATGAAAAGCCGGCCGTGCCGCCTGCTGGCCGTGCCGCCGTCGACTTTCCCGAGGGGAGGCTGCGTTAGGTGTTCAGTCCGTATACTCCAGAATATGCATGCCCTGACCCCAGCGGTCGATCAGATAAAGCCGGCCGTGTTCGTCGGCGCCGATATCGTTCGACTGTATGCCAGGCGTGCCGTCGGGTCGTTCCGGCACATAGCAGCCGACTTCCTTCGGATGCAGCGGGTCGCTGACGTTCACTGCGCGTAGTCCCGCGTTAAAGTAGGTCAGGAACACGATGTCCTTCCACGGGCCCTCGGCGGGAAGGTTTTCCAGAATGTTGTGGGCGCCGAAGCGGCCGGGGCGGTCGTAATATTTATCGCGGTCGGGCATGAAGGTCGCGACCGGCAGCGGATTGGTCTCGTCGCGCGCGTCGATCACCCACATGAATTGCGCGTCCCAGAATTTTTCTTTTGAGCGCGCCTCGTCGGTGACGATGAGATAGGGTCGGTCGCCGAGCGGCCAGCAGGTGTGGGTCGAGCCCGGAAACGGCGGCGACCATTTGATGTGGCCGACGAGCTTCATGGCGCGCAGGTCGGTGCAGTCGATGATCGACATGCCGCCGCCCCACCACGCGCAATACATGCGGTTGCCGCGGATCATCGGTGGGCCGTGCAAGGTGACCGCTTCCTCGGCCGGCATCGGGTCGTTGCCGACTTCGTCGGAGTCGGTCTTCATCCACGGCAGGCCCCAGATGCTGATCACTTCGGGCTTGAGCGGGTCGCGGATGTCGAGCGTCCAGATCACGCGTTTTTTCCAGCCCGGCGCATCGTTGGGCATGAAGGCGAGCCCGCGTTGCAAATCGACGCCGAAACGGTGCGGGCCGGAGCCCGGCATGTCGTAGAAGCCGATCGGCTTTGGCGCCGACGGCGTTGAGACGTCGAAGATGAAAAAGCCGGCGCGCGCGTTCTTGCCCTTGTCGCCGGCGAGACGCTCCGAATTCACATAGAGCAGATCGTCGCCGACAATGCGCAGCTTGTGGCAATGGATGCCGGGTGGCGCGCGGAATTCGCCGATTTTTTTCGGCGCCGTCGGATCGCGCACGTCGTGCACGGTGAATCCTTCCGGGCCGTTGTAGCTCGAGCCGCCGACCGCGCCGACATAGGCGTGGCCCTTGTGGACTTGAACGAGGCTGCCGCCGCCCCACGCCGCCGATGCGTCGTGGCCGAGCAGTTTGAAATTTTTTGCTTCTTCGGGGGTGGCGGCCATGGGGCACGTCCTCACTTGTTTACGAGTTTCATTGCGCGATCATAGTAGCTGAGATCGATGTAGCGTTGCGGATCGGACGGCGCGCCGCCTTCGACTTCTGCGCGCAGCGCCAGCACGTTCTTGAATCCGGCCATATCGAAGGCGGCATCGCGGGCGAAGCCGAAGCCCGGCTCCGCCATCAAGGCGAGGCTCTTTTCCGCCATCTCTGGCGGCAGCTTGAGCTTTTCCACCAGAATGGCCGCCGCCTCAGCGCGGTTGTTCGGATCGAGCGACCAGCGCAGCGCCTCGACGAAGGCGGCGAGGTAATTTTCCAGCGTCGCTGCATTGTCGCGCGCCCAGGCGCGGCGCACGAAGGCGCCGCCGGCCTGATAGGGCCCCAGCATGTCGGTGGTGCGGCCAAGGCTGCGCATACCTTTGGCCGCGGCTTGCAGCGAATAGGGCAGGTTGAGGATGGCGCCGGCGTTGTTTTTGTCGGCGATCAAGGCGGCCAGGCGCCGGGGGCCGTTGCCGGCCGGATTGAGCGAATAGTCGGCGCCGTCGCGCAGTCCGTGCTGGCTCAATATTTTCTTCGCCTGCAGCGCATAGGCGGTGTTGGTGGCATCGACGACGATGGCCTTGCCGCGGATGTCGGGAAAATCCCTGATCGTGTCCTGGACGTAGAACTCGTTGGTACCGCTGTCGCCGCCGGAGACGATCACAACGTCGGCCTTGGCGACGTCGATCATGGCCAACGCGTTGTCGACCGCAGAGTGCACAATGTCGACGCTGCCGCCGGCAAGCCCTTGGCGCTGGCGCTCCGAGCTATCGGTGAATTTGAGCTCGACCTTCAGGCCATGTCTGGCGAAGAAGCCGCGATCGACCGCCACATAAAACGGCAGCGACCGCGCGGTGGGGAAGGTGTTGACGTGCAGCAAGGTCGGCTCCGCGGCGCAGGCCAGCAAGGTGAGGCTACAGAAGCCAGATGCCAGGGCAATCGCGCGGCCAAGCATGGCTCCTCCATGGCATTCGGCTTGCTTTGTTGTCATCATCCGCGAAAGCGGGTGATCCAGTAATCACTAGCGGTGGAGGATATTCAAGTGCGGTCGGCGGTTACTGGGTGCCCCGCCGGAGCTTGTCATCGGGCCGGCCACTTCGGGCCGGACCCGTTGGCGGGGCATGACAAGACGGGGTGTGCCGGTGGTTGACCGAGCTTCCCCTATTGCTGTCGATCGCCCCGCTGACGGCTCCGAGATTTTCGGCCACCCGCGGGGCCTCACCTTCCTGTTCACGACCGAGATGTGGGAGCGCTTCTCGTATTACGGCATGCGCTCGCTGCTCGTGCTCTACATGACCAAATACCTGCTGCTGCCGGAGCATTCAGGCGACGTGCGCGGCCTGTTGACGGTGAAGAGCGCGCTCGAAATTATTTTTGGGCCGCTCGACGTGCAGCCGCTGTCGTCGCAGATTTGGGGCCTTTATACGGGGCTCGTCTATTTCACGCCGATTCTCGGCGGCCTCCTTGCCGACCGCGTGCTCGGTCAGCGCCGCACCGTCATCATCGGCGCCACCCTCATGGCGATCGGCCATTTCATGATGGCGGTCGAGCAGTTGTTCCTGTTCGCGTTGTTGGCGCTCATTCTCGGCAACGGCGCCTTCAAGCCGAATATCTCCACCCAGGTCGGCGGCCTTTACCCGCCCGGCGATCCGCGCCGCGACCGCGCCTATTCGATCTTCTATGTCGGCATCAATGTCGGCGCGTTCCTGGCGCCGCTCATCTGCGGCACGCTCGGCGAGAAGGTGGGTTGGCATTACGGCTTTGCCGCCGCTGGCGTCGGCATGTGCATCGGGCTGTCGATCTATCTCTACGCGCTGCCGTTGCTGCCGCCCGACGAACTGCACAAGGCGCGAGCGGCGCATGTCGAACGACAGCCGCTCAGCCGCGAGCAATGGCGCGCCATCGCCGCGCTGCTCGTGCTGTTCGTGCCCAACACCTTGTTCTGGGCGACCTACGAGCAGATGGGCAACACGACGATCCTTTGGATCGATGCCAACGTCGACCGCAGCATCGATCTGTTCGGCTGGACGGCGCAGATTCCCACCACGTGGTTCCTGGCGTTCAATCCGTTCATGATCTTCGCCTTCACGCCGTTCGTCATCACGCTCTGGAAGCGGCAGGCGGAGCGCGGCACCGAGCCGTCGACGATCACCAAGATGGCGCTGGGCTGCTTTGGCGTGACGGCGGCCAATCTGGTGAAGGCGTTCGCCGCGTTTCATGCTGGCGCCGGTCAGGCGAGCTGGCTGTGGGTGCTCGGCTCCATCGCCATCATCACGGTGGGCGAGCTTTATCTGTCGCCGGTCGGGCTGTCGCTGGTGACCAAGGTCGCGCCGGTGCGAATTCTCTCCATGATGATGGGAGTGTGGCTGGCGACCAGTTTTACCGGCGGCTTTCTCGCCGGCTGGCTCGGCAGCTTCTGGAGCCGGATGGAGAAGCCGCATTTCTTCCTGATGATTGCCTCGATTTCCGCGCTGGCCGGCGTCATTATTTTCCTGTGCCGCTGGCCGCTGCGCGGCGCGCTGCGGGACTGATCCGTTACGACAGCAGCGCCTTCATCTTCTCCTGGTTGATGCCCTTGACCAATTGATCGACCAGGCCGCCGAGCGGCACTGGGACTTTCGCGGCCTGCGCCAGTTCCAGCGCGGTATCCATATCCTTCTCCGCCCATTTTCCGGTGCTCTTGCCCCAGCGCGACAGCGACCAGTTGGCGCCCGAGCCGTGGCCGAGCGCGGCGGCGAGTTTTGGGATGTCCATGCCGAGCTGCTTCGCCAAAGTCAGCGACTCGAAATTCGCCACCATGGTCGCCCACAGCAGCATGTTGTTGATCATCTTGGCGATCTGGCCCGAGCCGACATCGCCAAGATGCATGATGTCGCGGCCAAAGGTATGCAGAACCGGGCGGGCGCGCAAAAACCAGCGCTCCTCGCCTCCGACATAGACCGTGCAGGTGCCGTTGTCGGCGGCTTCCTGGCCGAGTACGACGGGCGTGTCGAGCACGCCGACGTTCTTTGCCGCGGCGAGGGCGGCGAGACGACGGCAGGTTTCCGGCGCGACTGAGCTGGCGATGCAGATCACCGAGCCCGGCGCCAGCGCGTCGATCAGCCCAGAGCCTTCGACCACGCTCTCGACCTGTTCGTCGGTCGCCACCATGACGACCACGACTTCGGCGTGCTTGCCGATTTCCGCCGGCGAGCCGCGGTGCCGGATGCCGTCGTTCTCCGCGCGGCGCACCGCGTCGGCATTGATGTCGTAGCCGGCGACGTCAAAACCCTTTCGCAGCATGTGCCGGGCGAATTGCAGCCCCATGGCGCCGAGACCGATCATGCCTGTGCGGTTTACGGTGTTTGTTTGGTCCATTACCTGCTCCGCTTTCTTGCCGTTGCCGCCACGTCCACGGCGCTGCGGTCCTCCGTCAGTACGACACTGTAGTCGCGCTCGGCGGCCTCCGGCGACACATAACCTTCGCGCACATCGTTGAGAACGCGCTCAGCGGGACGTGCGAACCGATCGCCGTAGCCACCGCCACCGGGCGTATCGAGACAGAAAGTGTCGCCCTCTTGCAGCGGATAATCGGCGTAGCGCGTCGGCAGGCGCTTGGCCTGGTCGCTGCCCGGATTGATCCAGATGTCGCCGGGCCGGCCGGTGCCGCCGCCGGCAGCTCCATTTGGCGGAATGACGTGTTTCATCGAGCGGATCGAGAACCGCGCGTCGGCGAGATTGAGATATTCGCGGCGGATGCCGAGCCCGCCCCGATAAAGTCCGGCGCCGCCGGAATCGCGGATGAGCTCGAAGCGCACCACGCGGGTCGGAAATTCGCTTTCGATGATCTCGATCGGTGCGATGCGGGCATTGCTCTGGTTGACGGTGATAGCGCTTGCCCCGTCCTTAGTGGCGCGGGCGCCGCCGCCGCCGGCGATGATCTCGTATTGCACGTAGCCTTTGCCGGCGGAGGTAGAGCGCCCGCCGATGATGATCGAGCGGCTGCCGCTGCCGTCGGCGCGCACTTTGCCGGGCACGATCGGGCCGAGCGCCGCGAACAGCGCATCGACCAGCGCATGCACCGTCGGGTTATAGGTGTTGACCGGCGCCGGAAAGCGCGGATTGAGCACGCTGCCGTCGCGCGCAGTGATGCTGAAGGCGCTGAGAAGACCGCTCGACACATACATACGCGGGTCGATCAGCGAGATCAGCGCATAGGCGCAGGCCGCTTGTACCAGCGGCGGCCGGATGTTCGCCGGTCCCTGGGTCTGGTCGGCCGAGCCGGAAAAATCGAAATGCAGCTTGTCGCCTTTTTTCTCGGCGACCACATGGATGCGCACCGGCTGTTCCAGCGTAATGCCGTCGTCGTCGACGAAGCGCTCGGCCTCGTAGCGGCCGTCGGCCCATTCGGCTATTGCCGCGCGCACCCGCGCCTCGCCAATCTCGAACAGCCGCGAAAAACTCGCCAGCACTTTGTCCTTGCCGTATTTGGCGACGAGCTCTTGCAGCCGCCGTTCGCCCAGACGATCCGCGCCGAGCTGGCCGCGGATGTCGCCGATGACAAGTTCCGGCGTGCGGCTGTTGGCGGCGATGATGCGCTCGATGTCGGTGTTCTGCGCGAAGGCGCGCTGATAGCGCACTGCCGGCAGATGTAGGCCTTCATTGAATATTTCGCGTGCCTGCCCCGAGCAGCTTCCGGGCACCGGGCCGCCGATGTCGCCCTTGTGCGCGATCGAGCCGCAGAAGCCGAACGGCGCGCCGCCGACGAACACCGGCGTGATCACCGCCATGTCCGGCGCATGCGGGCTGCCGCCCTGATAGGGATGGTTGATCAGGAAGGCGTCGCCCTCGGCGATGGCATCGCCGTAGGCTGCGAGCACCGCGGCGCAGCAGGCCGGAAAGGCGCCGATATGCAGTGGCAGCACCACGTGTTGGGCGACCACGTCGCCTTGCGCATTCATCAGCGCGCAGGAGGCATCCTGCGATTCGCGCACGATGGTGGAAAAGCCGGTGCGGAACAGCGAGTTCTGCATCTCCTGCACGATGCCAGAGAGGCTCGCCTTGATGACTTCAAGATCGACGGCGTCGATGGGCATCGTCACGTCTCTTCCGTCACGATCAAGTTCTTCCAGTCATCGACGCGGGCGACTTGGCCGGCGCAGATCACCGTGGTGCAATCGAATTGATCGAGGATGGCCGGCCCGCGCAAGGTCAAGGCGACATCGAGCTTTTCGCGCTGATAGACCGGGCATGGTACGGCCGCGCCGTCGAACTGTACATTCCGCGTTTCGATCAGGGCATCGGCAAGCGACCGGCCTTTCGGTTTGAACTTCGGCATGGTGACGGCCGGCACGATACCGACGCCACGCACCCGATATGACACGACTTCGACCGGCTCTTCGGGCGCCATGTGACCGAATAAGGCTTTGTGCTCGGCATCGAAGGTTTTGCGCAGCGCGTCGAGCGCCATCGTCTGCTCTGGCGTGCAGGCCATCGTCACTTCGTAGCCTTGGCCGGCGTAGCGCAGGTCGAGCGCGCGTTCGATCCAGATTTCATTGTCGGCAAAGCCATCGCGGCGCAGGTCGTCGCGGGCCTGTGTTTCCAGCTGTGTGAACACCGCGTTCACGTCACCGGGGCTAAGCGCGCTAATCGGCGTCATCCGCGAGCGGATGTAATCGTGCTTGACGTCGGACATCAGCAAACCGAGCGCCGAGAAAACGCCCGGATAGAGCGGCACGATCACGCCGGCCATGCCGAGATCGCGGGCCATGCGGGCGGCATGAACGGGGCCGGCGCCGCCGAAGGCGAGCAGCATGAAATCACGCAGATCGTGGCCGCGCATGGTGGAGATGGCCTTGATTGCCTCTTCCATCTTCACTTCGATGATACGCACGATGCCTTCAGCCGCTGCGGCGACATCCAGCGACAGCGGCTTTGCCACGCGCGCGACGGCGTCGTTCGCCTTGGCACGGTCGAGCGCCATGCGGCCGCCGAGGAAATTGCCGGGGCTGAGATAGCCGAGCACGAGATTGCAGTCGGTGATGGTCGCCGCCTCGCCGCCGCGGCCGTAGCACGCCGGACCCGGCATGGCGCCGGCGCTGTGCGGGCCGACTTCGAGCACGCCGAAGCGATCCACCTTGGCGATGGTGCCGCCGCCGGCGCTCACCGTGTTGATGTCCATCATCGGTACGGCGATGTCGCGGCCTTCGATCTTGCCGCGGCTGGAAAAGATCGGCTGGCCGTCCTTGATCAGCGCCACATCGCAGGAGGTGCCGCCCATGTCGAAGGTGATGATGTTGGGGAAGCCGGTCATGGCGCAGGCGGCGACGCCCGCGGTGACGCCGCCGGCGGGCCCGGACAGCACCGTTGTGACGGCGGTGCGCGCGGCAGCCGGGAACGTCGACATGCCGCCGTTCGACTGCATGATATATTTCTGCCGCGTCGTCACGCCGGCGCCGGCCAAGCGGTTGTCGAGATTTTCGACATAGCGCTTGAGGATCGGCTGCAGATAGGCGTTGATGACCGTCGTGCTCAGCCGGTAGTACTCGCGGATCTGCGGCTGGATTTCGCTGGACAGAGAGATATCGCAGCCGGGCATCTCCTCGCGGGCGATTTCGCGCACCCGAGCCTCGTGCTCGGGATGGAGAAAAGAAAACAACAAGCAGACGGCGAGCGCCTCGATGTTTTGCGTTTTGAGCCCGCGCAAAGTCTCGCGTAGCGCAGCCTCGTCGAGCGGCACCAGCACATTGCCGCGGAAATTGACGCGCTCCCTGACTTCGCCGGTCAGGCTCTGCGGCACCAGCATCGTCGGCTTGTCGTACATGACGTCGAAGATCGCGGTGCCGTAGGGCCGCGCCTGCTCGGCGACTTCGTAGATGCCGCGAAAGCCCTCGGTGACCAGGAGGCCGGTCTTGACGCCCTTGCCCTCGAGCAGCGCATTGGTGCCGACCGTGGTGCCGTGACAGAAATATGCGATGTCGTCGGCGCGGACGCCTTGCCCGATCAGTGCCTCAACGCCTTGCAGGATGGCGCGCGACGGGTCATCCGGCGTCGAGGGGATTTTGCCGACCGAAACCGCGCCGGTGTCCTCGTTGAGATAGACGAAATCCGAGAACGTCCCACCCGTATCGACCGCAACCCGGTAACGAGGCATTCGTCGGCATCTCTCAAGCGGGAACTTATCGCACGCCTATAAGAAAAGCCCCGCTTTCGCGGGGCATGACTGACTTATATACGCTTTGCTCATGCTAAGCTATCCGCACCGGCAGCGCGGCCCAGGAACTTCATAGTATGAGCGATCTTCGCGACTGGTTGCGCAGCAACAAGTTCGAGCAATATGCCGACGCGTTCGAGGCCAACGATATCGACCTCGACATCTTGCCGGAACTCAGCGAGCGGGATCTCGAAGAGCTCGGACTGTCACTGGGCAATCGCCGGCGGCTATTGAAGGCGATTGCCGAGCACGGGGTTGCCAAGTCGAATCCGTCCGACGCCGAGGCCGCCGAGGCTTCGGGCGACGCCGAGCGGCGCCAGGTCACGGTGCTGTTTTGCGATATGGTCGGTTCCACGGAGCTGTCCGGCAGGGTAGATCCCGAGATTCTGGGCGGGCTGATCCGCCGCTATCAGGACGCCGTCGCCGGCGCGATCGGACGGTTCGGCGGCTTCGTCGCCAAATTCATGGGCGACGGCGTCCTCGCCTATTTCGGCTTTCCGCGCGCCTTCGAGGACGCGGCGGAGCGGGCGGTTCGCGCCGCGATCAATATCCTGGCCGAAGTCGCAGTCATCGAACTGCCCGATGGCACGCGGGTTCAGGCGCGCGTCGGCATCGCCACCGGCCTCGTCGTGGTCGGCGAGATCGTCGGCAGCGGCGCCGCGCAGGAGCGCGCCATCGTCGGCGAAACGCCAAATCTCGCGGCAAGGCTGCAGGCGCTCGCGGCGCCCGATTCGATCCTCGTCAGCGAGGCGACGCAAAACCTGTTGGGCGGATTGTTCGAGCTCGAAGCCACCGGCGAGCACGAGCTGAAGGGATTTGCCCGCTCGGTGGCGGTCTGGCGTGTGGTCGGCGAAGCGGTGGTGGAGAGCCGTTTCGCCGCCAGCCGCGCCGGCCGCGATCTGCCGATGGTCGGCCGCACCCATGAAATGGGATTGATGCTCGACCGCTGGCGTCTGGCGCGCGGCGGCGAGGGCCAGATCGTCACGGTGATCGGCGAGGCCGGCATCGGCAAGTCGCGCGCGATCGAGGCGCTGCGCGCGGCATTGGCGGGCGAGCCGCATGCGCGCATCCACCTGCAGGGTTCGCCCTATTACAGCGACAGCGCGCTGTTCCCGATCATCAAACATCTGTCCCGCGCCGCCCACTTTGCGGCCGCGGACTCCGCAGCCGTGCGGATCGAGAAGCTGCGTGCCGCGTTCGCGCAGCGCGTGGCGTCGGATGCGGCCGCGCTGCCGCTCTTGGCGGAGCTGTTGTCGATCCCGACGGATGGACTCGCGCCGCTGTCGCTGACGCCGGCGCAACGCAAGGCGGCCACCATTGCGCTTCTGGTCGACGAGATCGTCCGCCTCGGTGAAACCGAGCCGGCCCTGCTGGTCCTCGAAGATGCCCACTGGGTCGATGCCACCACGCTTGAATTGATGACGCAGCTTGCCGACAGCATCGGTAGCGCCCGATTACTGGCGGTGGTGACCGCGCGGTCGGGTTTTACGCCGCCGTGGCAGACGCGGCCGCATTCGACGCTGCTCACGCTCGGCCGCCTCGGCCGCGCCGATTGCGCTCGGCTTGTCGCCGGCGTCGCCGCATCGCAGGACCTGTCCGCGGAAACCGTCGCCGCGATCCTCGACAAGACTGATGGCATTCCGCTGTTCGCCGAGGAACTGACCCGGAGCATGGTGGAGTCGGCCGGCGAGGCGGCGGCGACGGTGCCGGCGACACTCAAGGATTCGCTGATGGCGCGCCTCGACCGCCTCGGCGCGGCGCGCGAGGTGGCTCAAATTGCCGCCGTGGTCGGCCGGCAGTTTCCATTTGCGATTCTCGATGCGGTCGTGCCGCGCGGCGGCGCGGCGCTGGAGGCGGCGCTGACGGATCTGGTCGCGGCCGGAATCCTGCTGCCTGAGGGACGCGGTCTGGAGCGGGGGTTCAGTTTCAAGCACGCGCTCTTACGCGACGCCGCCTACGACAGTTTGCTGTTGACGCGCCGGCGCGAGTGGCATGAGCGCACCGCGCGTGCGGTCGAGGAGCGCTTCCCCGAGCTTGCGGTGAGCGAGCCGGAAGTGCTGGCCTATCACTTCGCCGAGGCCGGCCAGCCCGCTCCTGCCTGCGACTATCGGATGCGAGCCGGCGACCGCGCGGTGGGCCGGTCGGCTTATCAGGAAGCAGTCGCGCATTTTTCGGCGGGTCTCAAATCGGCCGAGGCGTTGCCGGACGCTGTCGATCGCGCGCGGCGCCAACTGGGCTTTCTGCTCAAGTTAGGCCCGGCGCTCATGGTGGCGCGCGGTCTGCAAAGCGCCGAGGCGGAGGACGCCAATCGTCGTGCCGCGGAGCTCGCGGAAGCCATCCACGACAGGCCCGCCACGTTCAGAGCCAAATGGGGCTTGTGGCTCAACGCCAACGTGAGGCGCAAGACCTCGCTCGCTCGCGACCGGGCAAGTGAGTTGGTGGTGCTCGCGCAAAGCTCCGGCGACGGCGATCTGTTGCTCGAAGCCTACCATTGCCAGTGGTCCACGGCTTTTTTCCGCGGCGATGTGGCGGCAACTTTGGACAACAGCCGGATCGGTACCGAAACCTATGACATGAAGCGCCACGGTCATCTTGGCCCCGCCTTCGGCGGCCACGATCCCGGCGTTTGCGCCGACGTCTGCGCCGCGGTGGCGCTGCGAATGTCCGGCGAGGCAGAGCAGGCAGCAAAGAGCATCGCGCGTGGGCTTGCGCTTGCCGAGGCGCTCGATCATCCCAACACGCTTGCCCACGCGCTTCACAATTTCAGCATCAGCCATCAGATCGCCGGCGATCGTGATGGCGCCTTCGCGGCTGGCAGCCGCGCGGCGGCGCTGGCGCAAAAGTTCGGACTGTTGCCGTGGCGCGCCGGCAGCTTGCTGCTTACCGCCTGGGCCGGCGCGGTCGGCACCG
>JBEKKM010000081.1:0-20902 GCA_050010715.1 Xanthobacteraceae bacterium
GTCGTGCTCCCTTAAGAAGGTCCCCGTGTGATCATACCGCGGCGGCGGAGCATCTAAAAGCAAGCCGCCCGGTGCTGTGCGGCACCGGGCGGCTTCATGTCGACAACCGAGCCCGGTCGCTCAATGCGCCAGCGGATCGGGCCGGATCTGGATGTGGACGGCCATGGGCGTCATGCCCTTGCCGCCTTCCTTGAGCCAGGGGGTGCGGTCGCCTTCCGACGACCATAAGCCCCTACCCTTCCAGCCGGCATTCGGATCGTCGATGCGGGCATCGAGCCCCTTGGCGTAGAAGCCGAGCGGATAGGGGATGCGCAGCGACACCATCTTGCCGTTGACCAGCGCGGCAAAGCCGTCGCTCTCGTTCGCCGTCGAGATCGGCACGTTGTTGCCGAGGCCCACAGCGTCGTGCTGATCGACCCAGGTGTAGTAGCTCGCCTCGGCGCTGTTGTCGCCGATGCCTTGGAAACCGGGGCCCGGATATTTGTAGAACGTCCAGCCCTCCGGGCAATGATCGCCGGTCGCTTTCGGCCCGTTGAGCGGGCCCTTGCACTTGGAGCGATCGAAGCTGCCGAGATGACCGCTGGCGAGCGACACCCAGACGACACCCTTTGAGTCGATGTCACCGCCGCGCGGGCCGAAACCCGGCATCGGGATGAAATAGACTTCCGTGAGCTTGGTCTTGGGATCGAACCGCGCTACGCCGCCCTTGCCGGCGAACACATTGATCGTGAACCACACCGATCCGTCCACCGGAGTCGGCATCACCGCATAGGTGCCCGAGCCGGCAATCCGCGTGTCCTTGCTCGGATCTGCCGGCTGGCCAGGCTCGGTGTAATCGTCGAGCTGGCCGTTGCCGTTGGTATCAAGCACGAATGGCGCCCAGCCCTGCGCCTTTTCGGCGCTGCCGGTCTGGTCGAACACTTTGGTATCGAGCCAACCGGCCAGTTCGCCGCCGCCCGAGGTCCACAGAATGTTGTCCTTGTCGAAGCCGAATTGCAGATGGTGGGTGCCGAAGCAGGTATCGATGAAGGTGAACTTCTGCGACTTCGGATCGAACATCGCCAGCTGCCGCTCATTGCTGTCGATCGGGAACGCCTTGGCATAAGGATTGTCCGAGCCCTTGCGGCAAAATGCCGGCGTGCCGGGCGCGTGATTGGTGCCGGTCAGCCACAGCCTGCCCTGGCTGTCGAACATGTCGTTGTGATTGTCGAATTTCGTGTCCCAGACCTTTTCCATGCCCCAATAGGCCGAAGGCGCCAGCGGCTTCTCGATGGCCGCATGGCCGGGCCCGAGCGCCTCGGGCACGTCGGCGCCTTCCGGCGGCGTGAGGTAAGTGACCTTCGCGGTTTTCGGATCGAGCACCGGCAGATGGTCGGTGGCGTATTCCGGCGAGCCGTAAAGCAGACCGTTGGCGTTGACCGTCGGGTTACGCTTGTCGGACGAGATCAGGTCGTGGAGATATTGTTTCTCGTTGCCCCAATCCCAGGTCGTCACCACGACATTGCGCTCGACGCCCTGCGGCCGCGGCGGCTTGGCGAACGGCAGCTCGCCCTTGGCGACGCGGTCGGTCCAGTCGCCGAAATACTTTAAAGGCACGCTGGCGAACTTGCCCGCCATCGGATTGACCATCAGCGGCGCCGCTTGGCCGGATTGGATGCGCCGCGCCCAGGCTTCCTCGCCGGTGTCGAAGTGGCCGAGCTGCGACGGGATGGTCCGTGTCGCCAGCTGGCCGAGTTGATGGCAGCCGACGCAGGCCTGGTTCTTGATCGTGGTCAGCCAATCGGCTTGGGTGAGCTTGTCGGGAATGTCGCTCTTGCCGTTGAATTGATCCGCAGCCGGAATCTTCAGCATCGCGTACCAATAGATCGCCGGATAATATCGCGCGGCGGCGGCATCGTCGGGTGCCGGCACGGCGGTGAGGTTCAAGCGCTTGCCCGGCTCGCCGTCGACCTTGTCAGAATCGACCAAGCCGTAGCCGCGCACCCATACTTTATATTTGGCTTTCGGCAGGTCCGGCAGCACGTAGCGACCTTGGTCGTCGGTCACCACCATCTTGGCAAAACGGGTGCCGAGGTCGTTGGTTTCGGCGATCACCCAGACGCCGGCTTCGGCGCCGTGCGGGCTTTTGACGACGCCGCTGATAATTTTGCCGTCGATCGGAACGTTTTGCGCGCTCAAGCGCACCGGTGTCGCGACCAGGAACGCCGCCACCGCAATCGCCGCCACGCCGCAAAACAGTGCTCGCTTCATGCAGACCTCCCTGAAGAATCGGTTCGCGGCGACAAGGCCGGCCCGATGCATATTGTGATTTGGCGCGACTTTGCCCCACGGCCTGCCTACCCGCAAGGGGATTTCGCCGCCGCGATGCCGCCATGCGGTCAAGTCATATGCGGTCAAATCTTATGCGACCAAGTCATATGCGTTCAGTTCGACGTATTGGCGGCGCTGCTCAACTTCTCGAACAGGCCGGCGAGGTCCTTGCGCACCGTCGCCAATTTCGAAAAGTGATCGGTGACCACCGACACGCGCTCTTCGAGCTCGCGTTTCGCATCGGTGAAGGTCTTGACGCGCTCGGCGAGGTCGCCGCCCTCGCCTGCTTCGAGCCGCGCGATGCGCGATGCGAGCTTGTCGCGAATGTCCTGGACCTGGGCGATGAGGCCGAGCACGCCGCTGTCGCCGGCTTCGAGCGGCACGAGCCGCGATTGCAGTTCGCCGAGCTTCGTCTTCAACTGGCCGAACACCGCCAGGCGATCCTCGATGTCCTTGAGCTCTTCCTGCGTCGTCGCCACGAATGTCGAGACATCCTTGATGCGGGCGTCGATATCGGCTTTGCCGTCGGCGTCGGGCGAGATGATGCCGAGCGCATTCTCGAGTTTTTCCATCAGTCCGTCGATGTCATCGTGCAGCACGGCGAGCTTGGAGAATTGCACGTTGAGTTGCGCCACGCCGTCGTCGAGCCGCACTTTGTCATCGACAAATCCCTTCACCTGCTCGGCCAGCGGGCCTTGCGGCGTGCGCTGCAGCGTATCGATGTCGGCCGCCAGCACATCGCGCGCCTCGCTCAATTCCTTGACCCTGTCGGTCACGCCGCCCTTTGCCGCCGCGAACGGCGCGAGCCGTACGTGCAGTTCGGCATAGGCTTCCTTCAAGCCGGCGACGGTTTTCGAGGCGGCTTCGATGCCGTCGCAACGGTCATGGCACTGCCTGACGAACTCCGTCAGCTTCTTCAGGCGAAGGTCGAGCGCTGTCGCATCGTCGCCGCTGGCGATCTCGGCCAGCGCCCGCTCGACGTCGTTCTGGCTGGTGTCGAGTTCGAGGAACAGCCGCTCGATGGCGCGGCGGTTCTCCAGCACCGGCGCCAGCCGCTCCTTCAGCGCCTGCTGCTGGCCGCGGATGGCATCGACGCGCGATTGCAGGTCGCCGATCTCGTTGCGCTGCTGTTGCACGAGCGCCGTGCGTTCGGCTTCAGCGAGCCGCTGCTGCACCGCT
Source organism: Xanthobacteraceae bacterium (assembly GCA_050010715.1). Lineage (GTDB taxonomy): Bacteria > Pseudomonadota > Alphaproteobacteria > Rhizobiales > Xanthobacteraceae > BOG-931. The sequence continues at coordinate 3,490 of JBEKKM010000081.1, forward strand.
CCGATTGCAGCTTCCGGATCGGTGCGGGCGAGATGGTGCACCGCCGCTTCGGCATCGATCTGCGATTTTGCCAGTTCTTTGGCGCCCAGCCTCACGCCGTCGAGCCGCAGCTCGAGCGCCTGCGCCGCCTTGCGCTGGCGCATCAGGGTGTCGCAGAGCCACACCGCCGCGGGCAGCAAAACCAGCGGCACCAGCACGATGACCGCCCACGCTACCTTCTCGAGCAACGGCTCGGCTCGCAACGCGGCAAATAAGGCGGCTAGGTCCGGCCCCCCGGTCACGATCAAGACGCCGACCGCGAGCATGAACAGAACGACGCAGATACCGACTAATTTGCCCATGCCGAACGCTTCACCCGATGCAAGTCTTGTTTAGTACGACAGGTCTTGTTTGGTACGACAGCGGAGCGCCGGGCACAAGTACGGGCGCACGCGTGGACAAACGCGACGAAGCTCGTTATGGGGCAATGGAGAGCTTTCGCGCTATCGACGAGGCAAGGAAGGCGCGCGACATGATGAACTCGCGGCACGCCGGAACCGTTTGGCTTGGCGCGCTTGTGGCCCTGCTCGTGGCCGCCGCTGCGCGTCCGGCTTGGAGCGAAGAGCAAGCGCCGGCCGCCACCGCGCCGGCGCATTCGAACTGCCAGCCCTCGGCATACCGCGTCGTCGTCGATGTCGGCCACACCCTCGACGTACCCGGCGCGCTAAGCGCCCGCGGCATGACGGAATATGCCTTCAATCTGCAGCTGGCGCAGCAGATCAAGCAGACGCTGGTCGATGCCGGTTTCGACAAGACCATTTTGCTCATCACCGCCAAAGCGCCGCCGGTCGGGCTGTTCGAGCGGGCGATGATAGCCAATCGCCTTCCGGCCGACCTTTTCATCTCGATCCATCACGACTCGGTGCCCGACAATCTCATCCACACTTGGCAGTACGACGGCCAGGACCAGCAGTACAACGACGACTATCCGGGCTATGCCCTGTTCGTCTCCAACGACAATGCCGACCGCGCCGGCAGCCTGCTATTCGGCAAATTCTTGGGTAAAGCGCTGCAAGCGCGCGGCTTGCAGTTCACGCCGCATTACACGCTTCCACTGATGGGCAGTCGCCGGCGCCAGTTGCTCGACGGCGATGCCGGCGTCTACCGCTACGACCAGTTGGTCGTGCTGCGCTACACCCGCATGCCGGCGCTGTTGCTCGAAGCCGGCTCCATCGTCAACCGTCAGGAAGAATTGGCATTGGCGACGCCGGAGCGCCGCACGCTCACCAGTGAAGCCATCGCCTCAGCGGTCGAGGATTTCTGCGCGGCGCGGGCGCATCCGAAAATCGAGCACCTGGTGAAACGGCCGGCCAACCCACGCACCGCCAGCCCGGTGGCGCGCTGAGCCGTCACGCCGGCGCGGCTTGGCCGGTTTGACTGCGCCGGAACGCCAGCGCCGTGATGATCATGAAATTGACCGCACTGACGGCGACGCCGGTGGCGAAAGCCGGCGCGTAATAGCCGAAGTGGTCGTAGAGAACGCCGCCGATCCAACCGCCCGCCGCCATGCCGGTGCCGCTGCACAACAGCAGCGTCGGAATACGCCAATAGGCCTCGCCGACCGGGAACAATTCGCGCGAGGCCAACACGTTGGCTGGAACAAGGCCGCTGAAGCCGAAGCCGAACAGCGCCGAAACCGTAAACAGTCCGAGCTCGTCCTGGGTGAACATGAACGCCGACAGGCTGATGGTCTGGCATGCCGAGCCGACCAGCATGGTGTAGAGGCCCCCGATGCGATCGGACAGCGCGCCCCACACCTGGCGGCTCAAGAAGGCCGAGCCGAGCAGCACCGACAGCATCGCCGCGCCGTGTACCGGGCTGATGCCGAGGTCGCTGCAAAACGCCACGAGATGCGCTTGCGGCATCGACATCGGCACGCAGCAGGTGAAGATCGCAAACATCTGCAGGGTGAAAACCAGATTGGCCGGCCAACCCAGGACGGAATTTCGCGTGTGCACGGTGCTCGTCACGGTGGCGTGGTGCGGCGTGTCCGGCGGCTCGCCCAAGACGATTGCCGCGGCGGGCACGATGAGAACGAGCTCGATCGCCGCGTATAACAGCATCGCATGCCGCCATCCCGAATAGGCGATGACTCTTTCGAAGATCGACGGCCAGATGGCGCCGGCGAGAAAACTGCCGCTGGAAATCAAGGCCAGCGCCGAACCACGGCGGCGGTCGAACCAGCGGCTGACATAAACATACGACGGCGCATTGATGCCACCGATACCGATCAAGCCGATGAAGAAACCGTGTCCGACATAGAGCGGCAAGGACGGACCCAAGGTCGACAGCACGAGGCCGCAGGCAATCATCACGGCGCCGCCGAGGACGGTCCAGCGCACGCCGACCCGTTCGGCGACGCGGCCCATGATGATGCCGCCCAGGCCGGCGCCGATCCAAACCAGCGCGCCGGCAAGGGCCGGGATCGAGCGTTCGCCATTGACCTCGGCGGCAATGTTTTTCAGCGCCACCACGGTGATCCACGGCGCGCCGAAGGCGACCGCCATGACCACGAGCACCACGGTCGCGACGACCCAGGACTGGCGGGTCTCCACCGACGACAGTGAGGGTGATTGCAGCATGAATTTCGCGTTGCTGGCGCGCCCGGCAGGGCTCACTCGAAGCTGGGATATAGCAGCGCACCGACTTGACTGACCAGAAAAAAGACAGAAATCAGTCACATATGTTGCATGCGTAATCTGGAGGATCGCCAATGAAGGCGCGCGTGGCCGCCGCGGCAATGCTGGTGCTGCTGACGATGAATGTTTCGTCGGCATTCGGCACTGTGAGAATCTCCGACGATCGCGGCGGACAGATCGGCGATTATCTCAACAAGTACCATGCGCTGCGGGAAAATGGCGACCAGGTCGAGATCGACGGCACCTGCGCGTCGGCCTGCACGATGCTGCTGGGCGTCATTCCGCGGAATCGGATCTGCGTCACGTCCCGCGCGGTGCTGGCCTTTCACTCCGCCTGGACGCCGACGTCGGAGGGGGAACAGATCAGCAGCGCGGGCAATTATTACCTGTGGTCGAATTATCCACCAGCGGTGCGCAAGTGGATCATCCAGCACGGCGGCTTGCACGCGCGGATCATTTATCTGAGCGGCGCGGAATTGGCCGCAATGTATCCGCGCTGTCCTTGACTGGCGGCGGCAAGATCGGGAACCGATCAATTTATTTGCAGGTTGCGGGAATAATCCAAAGCACGCTGCAATCTCCTTCCGTGATTGGGCAAGCACAGCAGCGTCGCCACGGCAGACGGCGGGCCCAGCACGGAGGAACATATGGAGCTCGAAGTCGGCAGCACGGAGAGTCCGCGCCTGCGCCCTGACGGGCTCAATCGAGCGGCCAGTGCCATGGCTGTCGTGCTCGTGATTGTACATTCGGCGCCGAGTTTTGCGGCGGGAGATGCGGCCCACGGCGCAACGGTTTACCGCCAATGCATGATTTGCCATTCGCTCGACAAGAACGGGGTCGGCCCCAGTCATCGCAATGTGTTCGGACGCGCGGCCGGCGGCGCTGCAAACTACAACTACTCTGCCGCGTTGAAGACTTCGAACATCGTCTGGAACGAAACCACGCTCGACCAATGGCTCGCCGATCCGCAGGCGCTCGTACCCGGAACCAAGATGATGTTCTCGGTGGACAATGCGCAGGACCGCGCCGACGTGATCGCTTTTCTTAAGGAAAAATCGGGAAGCGACGTGTCGAGCACCGCGCCCGGTGAAAAATGACACCAACGTTGCTGTCGAAACGCCGTCACTTAAGGACAAGATCGGCTACGCTTCGGTTTATTCCTTGATTTAAATCTTTTGTTCAAAATCCGACGACTCTGCTGGCCAGATGAATCACTCAGCCGTGATGGAATTACAGCGCCGCAGCTCGATCTCCTCGGCAGCGAGCAACAATGGATTGGGTCCTTGTTTGCTCCGTAACAAGGAGAAAGACAATGAATACGATTTCAAAACTCGCCCTGATCACCGCGATCGCGGCCGCGGGCTTCGCATCGCCGGCCTTGGCCCAGTCGTTCGACCCGGAAGCCGGCAGCGGTAACATCGTGCCGTTCAGCTATGCGCCGAGTCCCGCGCGGAACGATATCGTCGCCGTGCGGCAGAAGAGCCAAGGCAAGATTGCCGCGCGTCTGAACGGGCTGCACGCCTTCGCCATGGTTCCGCGCGGCGCGGCGGAGGGCAACGCCAACGATCCGGCGCTGACCGGCGGCGGCAGCGCCGGCTACAATGAAATGCTGCAGCGGTTCTGAGCTGGCGAAGAAAGGGGCGGGCCGTGGCTCGCCCCTTTTCCTTGATTTCCGAGGTCTTCCTCTCTCCGCGCCAACGCAAAACATTCCGAAAGAATCTTTCCGGATCCGGGAATAAGCGGCGCGCCCGGCCGATCTGGTCTGCAGAAGCCGCCAAAGCCGCCTCGGTTTTGGGCCTGTCCGCTTCATGGGAGAACGGCAATGAGCGATTTCGACAGCAACGATGGCGTAAACCGCCGCAAAGTTCTCGAATGCATGACCTGGGTCGGCACCGGGGTGCTATGGACCATTTCCGGCGGCGTGCCGCGCTCGCTCGGCATCATGGGCGAGGCAGCCGCGGCAGAGGCCAAGGGCCTCACCTTCCTGCAGATCAGCGACAGCCATGTCGGCTTCGACAAGCCGGCCAATCCCAATGCGCTCGGCACGCTCGAGGAAGCGGTCGCCAAGATCAACGCGCTGCCGCAAAAGCCGGCCTTCATGATCCATACCGGCGACATCAGCCATCTGTCGAAAGTGTCCGAGTTCGACGATGCCGACCGCATCATCTCGCAGACGCGCCTCGACGTGCACTACGTGCCCGGCGAGCACGATTTTCTCGACCCGGAGCAAAAGCTTTATCGCGACCGCTACGGAGCCGGCACCAAGGGCGCCGGCTGGTACAGCTTCGACGCCAACGGCGTGCACTTCATCGGCCTGGTCAACGTCGTCGACCTCAAGGCCGGCGGCCTCGGCAACCTCGGCAACGACCAGTTGGAATGGCTCGAAGCCGACGTGAAGAGCCGGTCCGCTTCGACCCCGATCGTGGTGTTCGCGCACATTCCATTGTGGACGGTTTATCCGGAATGGGGCTGGGGCACCGAGGACGGCGCCCAGGCGCTGACATACCTCAAGAAGTTCGGCTCGGTGACCGTGCTCAACGGCCATATCCACCAGGTGATGCAGAAGGTCGAAGGCAACGTCACCTTCCACACCGCCCGCTCGACCGCGTTCCCGCAGCCGGCGCCGGGCGCAGCGCCCTCACCCGGCCCGATGAAGGTCGAAGACAACAAGCTGCGCACCATGCTCGGCACCGCCAGCATCACGTTCAAACAAAACGAGCAGCGGCTCGCCATCATCGACACGCCGCTGAAGAGTTAAGAGGACAAGACCATGCTGCGAAGTGCAATCAGCGCGGCGCTCATCGGCGCCGCGATCGGGACGGTGCTGGCCGGCAGCGTGCTGTTCGCCAGAGCTCAAACGGCGGCGGCGGCGGCGGCCGTCGGCATCGACAACTTCACCTTCAATTCGCAGACGGTGACGGTGAAGGCCGGAACCACGGTGACCTGGACCAACAAGGACGACATCCCGCATGGCATCGCCGCGACCAACAACGCCTTCGAGCGATCGCCGGCGCTCGATACCGACGACAGCTTTTCGTTCACGTTCACCACGCCGGGCACGTATCAATATTTCTGCTACGTTCATCCGCACATGACCGGCACGATCGTGGTAGAAGCGGCGACGGGCAGCACCACCACCCAGTGATGCTGGCCCGGTTGCAGCAACAGACGTCGGCGGCGTCGTGGATGGCCGAGCACAGTACCATGGCAGGTGATGCCAATGACGAGCATGACAGAGCGCGGCGTTTTCGCGACGCCGCGTTGCCCCATCTGGACGACGTCTATACGCTGGCGCGCTACCTCATGCGCAATGCGGCCGATGCCGAGGACGCAGTGCAGGAATGCTATCTGCGCGCGCTGCGCCATTTCGACAGCTATCGGGGGCCGGCCATGAAACCCTGGCTGCTGGCGATATTGCGCAATGTCTGTAACGCCGAATTCGCGCGGCGCGGCAAACAGGAAACCGAGATTGCCGACGACGAGCAGGCGGAAGCCACGCCGCCGATCTGGCAGGAGCCGCAAGCCTCGCCGGAAACCGCGCTGTTGCGCCAGCAAGACGGCGATACAATCCGCCGGCTCGTCGCCGCGCTGCCGCAGCCGTTTCGCGAGGCCATCGTGATGCGGGAAATCAACGATTTGTCCTACAACGAGATCGCCGAAGTCGCCGGCGTGCCGGTGGGAACCGTGATGTCGCGGCTGGCCCGCGCACGCTCGATGTTGCGTTCGGCCTGGACCGTGGCGGATGGGGCTACGCCATGAACTGCGCCGACGCCGAAATCATGTTGCATGCGCTCATCGACGGCGAGCTCGACGCCGGCCACGCCCGCGACGTCGAGGCCCATGTGGAGACCTGCTCCACTTGCGCCGAGGAACTCAAGGCCGTCCGCGCGATGCGCGCAGCAATCGCGCAAGCGAATCTCAAGGAAGCCGCGCCGGCGCAGCTGCGCAGCGGCATCGAAGCGGCGCTCGCGGTGCCGGCGGCACGCGTTGCCGCGCCGCGGCAATCTTGGCTCGCGCCGTTGCGCGGCTCCTGGAGAACTTTCTTTGGCGGCTTCACCATCGGCACGGCGCTTTCGGCGGCCGTGGCGGCGAGCCTGGTCATTGCCGTGGTTGGGAACGACCAGAATCAACAGATAGCGAGCGACGTGGTCTCGGCGCACCTGCGCTCGCTGCAGGCCGGCCATCTGACCGACGTGGAGACCAGCGACCAGCACACCGTCAAGCCGTGGTTCAACGGCAAGCTCGACGTCGCGCCGCCGGTCATCGACCTGACCGCGCAAGGTTTTACCCTGATTGGCGGCCGGCTCGATTACATCAACGGCCAGCCGGTGGCATCGATCGTCTATCGCCGCCGCAAGCACGTGATCAATCTGTTCGTCGGCGAGCCGTTGGGCGCCGCGGTCCGCGGCGTCAAGGACGAAAGCGTGCAGGGTTTTAACATCCGCCATTGGCGCGAGGCCGGCCTCGATTTGTGGGCGGTCAGCGATATCGATGCCGGCGAGCTCGATGAATTTGGCCAAAAATTCACCGCCGCGCTGCATGCGCCGGGGCCGTCCTGAACGGCCCTTTGGTCTACGCATAAATAACAAAACTAGCCCATATCGAGGTTTTCCAACGCCGCGCTATTTGTTGCCCGATCGTGATTTGTAGCGTGCTGATTCCGCTCTGACCGGTCTATATTGTCCGGGGCGCGACGGCAGCTCGTCAGCTGGCGGATACAACAATGCTGCGAAATTTTGTCACGGCCGGGTTGCTCACGTTCCTTGGCATCATTGTCGGCGCTCCGGCATCGCAGTCGGAGCCGCGCATGGTGACGCTCGACCTGTTCATGATCGACTACAAATTCATTCCGAACCATCTGACCTTCGAGCGCGACGTGCACTACCGGCTGCACATGGAAAATCACGGCAAGGAAACTCACGAGGTCACGGCGCCGACATTTTTCGGCACCACCGATATCGATAATCCCGAGGTGCTCAATCGCGAGCACACCGAGGTGGTGATGCAGCCCGGCGAGAGCAAGGATCTGCTGCTGACGGCGCACAAGCCCGGCACCTACGATCTGCGCTGCTCCGATCATGACTGGAACGGCATGGTCGGCGGCATAACCGTCGAATAAACGCTGGCGATGCGCCCGCGCGGCGGCGGCCGCAGGCCTGCGGCCGGCAGCCGCCATTCTGGGCAAGACGGTGAAAAAACGTGCCGGGACGGTGGCAGCCGATACGAGCGCTTGCTGCGACAACGGCCGCCACGACCGATTGACAGACCGCGAAATATGCCGCCGGCGCGGCGGTTAAGGGCTTGGCAAGGCTGCGCGCCGGGGCAAAGCCGCAAAATTCAATTTGTCGCGGCACCAATCTTGCTTGAACGCATTATCGGAGGGGCGCTTGGGCGGGCTTCACCTTGGGAAGACCTTGGAAGAAAGGAGTCGCCGATGTGTGACTTTAGCCTTCAAAGCGTTCGGTCGCGGCCCGCGCAAGTGGGCGACAAGCTGGTAACGCAAGACTTCGGCACGGGAACGCGTGGGTTCGCCGCAGCCGATGACCGCGGCCTGGCAGTATGTGTCCTGCCGGGAACTGAGCTGGCCTTCGCCGGCGACGTGGCGTGCCTGCCGGCCGGCCTGCTCGGCTGGAAGACCAAGACCATCAACCACCAAACCGCCATCTTCCGCCAAGTCAACAAGGACAAGATGGCGGCCCACCACGATGCGCTGGAATTTCCCGACGGGCGCATCGTGCTGCTGACATTGCTGTGCGAGGGCCAGGCGGCCACCGTGCTGCAATTGCCGGCCAAGCCGACCACCGCGGAAGAAGCGCGGGATCAGGAAAGGGTCAGTTACGTCGGCTGAGACGCGCCGGCCCGGTCAAGTTTTCATCAAAAACGCAGAGAGCCGGCCGCTATCCAGGCGGCCGGCTTTCGAGCCGTTTCATTAAAGCGCGAATGGATTACTGGTTAGGCTCTCGCGGAAACGCGCCGGTGCCAGGCGGATGACCTGCGTCAAAGCCGGGCCCTCGCTTGCCAAAGCAGTCCGTTGCGGTGGACGAGCCGGTCGCGCCCGCCTTGAATAGACCTGTTATATGTCATGCGTTGACATTGCAGGCGGCAAGCCTGAGGAACGGCCAATTCAGGGCTCGCGTTTTTGTCACATATCGGCGCCTCGGTGCGTTTGCAGCAATCTGCTACTTTGATCGAGACGGCATTGGGAACTGCGATTTTCATGTCATGAATTCTTCGCCATGAACGACGCGACCAAGGAAAGTCCAGTCGAGCCCGCCGTTGGCACGAGCGTGGCGCCGAGCCCGCAAGGCGAACCGCCGACGACGCGCTCGTTGTTCATCAAGGTCTTTCCCTCGATCATGCTGCCGATGTTTCTTGCGGTGGCGGATCAGACCATCGTCGCCACTGCATTGCCGGCCATCGCCTCGGCCCTCGGCGAGATCGAGCGCGCGTCCTGGGTGGTGGTGTCCTACCTGATCGCCAATACCATCGCGGCGCCGGTCTACGGCCGGCTCGGCGACACGTTCGGCCGGCGCTGGATGATGATCTTTGCGCTCGCGCTCTTCATGCTCGGCTCGGTGCTCTGCGCACTGTCTCCCAATATCGAATTCCTCACCGCCGCCCGCGTGCTGCAAGGATTCGGCGGCGGTGGCCTGATGACGCTGTCGCAGGCGCTGATCGGCGAGGCCATTCCGCCGCGCGAGCGCGGCAAATATCAGGGTTACCTCGCCGGCATCGCGGTGTCGTCCAGCACGTTCGGCCCGGTCGCCGGCGGCTATCTCACTCAGGCGTTCGGCTGGCAATCGGTCTTCCTCATCAACGTGCCGCTCGGGCTCATTGCCTTTTTTCTGGTGCTGCGCCTCGAAGCTCGCCCCGGCGACCGCCGCCGCACCACCTTCGATACGCCGGGCCTAGTGCTGTTCATCATGTTCGTCAGCCCGGTCATTTTGGCGCTCGAGCAGGTGCAGCGCATGGATGCGCGGACCTTGCCCATGGCGTTCGCGCTGTTGGCCTTCGGCATATTCTCGCTGGTAGCGCTGATATGGCAGGAGCAGCGCAACACCGCGCCGCTCCTGCCGCCGCGGCTGTTCCGCAACCCGTCGGTCTGGCGCAGCGACGGGCTGGCGGCCTGCCATGGCGCGGCGCTGGTCTCCTTGGTCACTTTCCTGCCGATCTATCTGCGCGCGGTCCGCGGCGCGTCGCCGGCGGAAACCGGCCTCCTGCTGCTGCCGCTGACATTCGGCATCGGGCTCGGCTCGCTGATCACCGGGCAACTCGTCTCCCGAACCGGCCGCACCGCCATTTACCCGACCTATGGGCTGGCCGCGGCGTCGGTGGGATTGGTCTTCCTCGCCTTCGGCCTGTCGCGCTTGAGTCTCGACCAGATGCCGTGGGTGTTCTTCGTCATTGCGCTGTCCATGGGCAGCGTCATGGCCGTGGTGCAGATCACGGTGCAAACCGAGGCCGGACCGCGCATGCTCGGCACCGGCGCGGCCATGGTGCAGTTCTCCCGCTCCGTGGGCGCGGCGTTCGGCACTGCCGCGGTCGCCGCGGTCTTGTTCTCGATTCTCGCGGCAACGGATCGGAATACGGCGAGCCTGTTCGGCGCCATCATCGACCAGGGACCCGATGCCATCGCGGCGCTGCCCGCGGCCCGCCAGGCGATCGTGCAATCGGAAATCGCCGACGCGTTTCGCACCGCCTTCCTCACCATTGCGCTGTTCACCACGGTCGCCACTTGGCTCGCCTGGTCGATGCCGCTGCGCCGCCTCTAGCGGACGCGAGGCATTGCGGCGCGCGCCGACACGCGGCAGACTCGCCATAATAAAACAACTAAGACATGACCAAAATCCTGCTGATCCGTCACGGCCACGTCGAAGGCATCAAGCCGGAGCGCTTTCGCGGCCGGCAACCGCTCGACCTGACCGAGCGCGGCCGCGCCGAGGCGCAAGCTGTCGCGCGGCGCGTTGCCGGCGCCTGGCGGCCGAGCAAGATCTATACGAGCCCGATGGGCCGCTGCATCGAAACCGGCGCGGCCATTGCCAAGGCCTGTGGCGCGCCGACTGAAATTTGCGACGACCTCATCGACATCGACTACGGTGCCTGGCAGTTCAAAACCTTCGATGAGGCCAAAAGAGAAAACCCGGCGCTGTTCGCCGCATGGTTCGCTACCCCGCATCTCATCCGCTTTCCGAATGGCGAATCCCTGCAGGACCTCGTGGCGCGCGCCGCCAATTCGTTGCGGCTCGTTCTTGGCCGTCATCCCGACGACACCATCGTGCTGGTCGGCCATGACAGCGTGAACCGCGCATTGCTGATGCAGCTCGTCGATCAGCCGCTGTCGGCCTATTGGCGCCTCGCGCAGTCGCCGTGCTGCCTCAACGAGATCGACGTCACTGACGGCAGGATTTGCGTTCAGCGCGTCAACGAGACCGACTACTTGGAGGCTCGAGCCGAATGAGCTTCGTCGGCCGTTCGGTCATGCGTCTTGAAGATCGGCCGCTGGTGACCGGCAATGGCCGCTTCGCCGCCGACGTCTCGTTTGCCCATCAACTGCATATGCGCGTGGTCCGTTCGCCCTATGCTCACGCACGCATTCGCTCGATCGACACGATTTCGGCGCGCAACGTTCCGGGCGTGGTTGCGATCTGGACCGCGGCGGATGTGGCCGACATTCCGCCGATCGATTTTCGCCTCACCCGCATCGAAGGGCTCGATCCCTATCGCCAGCCGATCCTCGCCACCGATCGCGTACGCTATGTCGGCGAGCCCGTCGCCGCGGTCTTCGCGACCGATCCTTATGTCGCCGAGGATGCCGCCGATCTCGTGAATATCGAGGCAGAGGCTTTGCCCGCGCTGACTGAGGCCGACGCGCCGCCCGTCGCCTTCGGTGCCGGCCATTCGACCGAGGTCGCCTTGGTTCGCAAGAGCTTTGGCGACGTAGAGATGGCCTTCGCCAGCGCCCACACCGTCGTCGCGCTCGATCTAAAGATCGGCCGCCACAGCGGCGTACCGATGGAGACGCGCGGCGCCATCGCCCGCGTCGCGCGCGGCATTCTCGAAATGCACGGCGCCGCCAAGGTACCGCATTGGAACCGCGACGCGCTCGCCCGCATGCTCGGCCGCGAACCATCGAGCATGCATCTGCACGAAGGCCATGTCGGCGGCGGCTTCGGGGTGCGCGGCGAAATCTATCCCGAGGATGTGCTCGTCTGCGTCGCTGCGCTGCGGCTGGGCCGCCCGGTGAAATGGATCGAGGACCGGCGCGAGCATCTGATGGCGGCCAATCAGTCGCGCCAGCAGCATTTTCGCGTCCGCGCCGCCGTCGATGCCGATGGCCGCCTGCTCGCCATCGACGGCGAATTCTTTCACGACCAGGGCGCCTATGTGCGCACCCATGCTGCCACCGTGCCCGATCTTTCAGCCGCCATGCTGCCCGGTCCCTATCGCATGGCGGCCTATCGCATGGTCGGCCGCATCCGGCTCACCAACAAGACGCCGTGCGGCACCTATCGCGCGCCGGGCCGCTTCGAGAGCACGTTCGTGCGCGAGCGGCTGATGGATGCGATAGCCGAGCGACTCAAAATCGATCCGGTCGAAATCCGCCGCCGCAATCTCATCGCCAAGAGCGAAATGCCTTACGTGCTCGGCTTCGACACGCTGGGCACGGAAATGACCTACGATTCGGGCGATTACGCAGGCCTGCTCGACAAAGCCTTGGCGGCGGCCGGCTGGGACAAGCTGCAAGCGGACCTGCAACGCCGCCGCGCCGGCGGCGAAGCGGTAGGCGCCGGATTGGCCGTGTTCGTCGAAAAAAGCGGCCTCGGGCCGTTCGATGGCGTGCGCGTGACGGTCGATACCAGCGGCGCGGTCGAAGTCGTCACCGGCGCGGCTTCGGTGGGGCAAGGCGTCGAAACCGTCGTCGCACAGATTTGCGCCGATGCGCTCGGCGTCGATTATCGCCGCATCAACGTCGTGCACGGCCAGACCGATCGTATCGCCTATGGCATGGGCGCCTTCGCCTCGCGCGTCACGGTGATGACCGGCGAAGCCACCCGTATCGCGGCCACGAAACTGCGCGACAAGGCGCTGGCGGCGGCGGCCTCACTGCTGCAATCGGCTCCTGAAACCCTCGACATCGTCGACGGCAAGGTGGTGCGCAAGGGGCTGCACAAGTCCGCCGCGCAAGGTCCGTCGGTGACGCTCGGCGAAATCGCCCGCGCACTGGCGCCCGCGGCAAAACTCCTCGGCGACGCGCTGCCCGGCCTTTCCGCCGAAGGCTGGTTCGAGTCCCATCACATGACTTACCCTTATGGTGTGCATCTCGCCGTGGTGCGCGTCGACCGCGACAGTGGCGCTATCGTCGTCGAGCGTTATGCCGTCGCCTACGACATCGGTAAGGCGGTCAACCCGATGCTGATCGAGGGCCAGATCGCAGGCGGCGTGGCGCAAGGACTCGGCGGCGCGCTGTTCGAGGAATTCCTCTACGACGCGCGCGGCGAGCCGCTGTCGGTCAACTTCGCCGATTATCTGATACCGACGGCGCGCGAAATTCCGCCGATCGAAGTCTTGATCACCGAGGACGCGCCGAGTCCACTCAACACGCTGGGCCTCAAAGGCGCCGGCGAAGGCGGCGTCAATCCCGTCGGCGCCACCATTGCCGCGGCAATCGATGACGCGCTCGGCATGCCGGGCGCGGTGAAAGAGCTTCCGGTCACGCCGCAGCGGCTGCGCGCGCTGCTGAGGCTGCCCGGCTGACGCTTATTTGTTCTTCGCCGCCGCGGCGAAGATGGTCTTGACCGCCGCGTTGAGGTCCGGCTTCGTCGCCGACAGATCCTCGGCAATGCTGGAAATCTTGGCGAGCATCGCCGCCTGATCCGCCTCGGGCAGGTGGATCACGCTGCCGCCGGAATCCTTCCAGACCTGGCGCTGCGCGTCGAAGAACTGATCGATGAACGACAGCATGTCGAGCGAAGTCTTCGTTGCGTCGTCGCGGAGGATTTTCTGCAGATCGGCCGGCAGGCCGTCGACCCACTTCTTGCTCAGCACGGTAATGGAGCTGACATAGGGCTGATCGGTTTCGACCACGTATTTCGCCGCGTCGATATAGTGCAAGGTCGTGTACTGGGTCATGGTGGTGAGCGAGCCGTCGATGGCGCCCTGCTGCAGCGCCGGCAGCACGTCGGCGAGCGTCATCGCCACCGGCGAGGCGCCCATCCGCTTGATCATCTCCAATTGAAACGGCGAGGCGAGCACGCGAATCTTCAAGCCCGAATAGTCGGACAGATGCTGGATCTGCTTGCGGGTGATGATCGAAGACGGCCCGATGGGGAAAATGCCGGCGCCGACCAAGCCCTTGTTGGCGCCCAATCCCAGCATCAGGCCGGTCACCGTGGGATCCTTGATGGTGCGCTCATACTGCTCGCGGCTGGTAAACAGGCCGGGCGAACTCATCGCCTCGTAGCGCTCGTCGACGCCGACCAAAAATTCGGGTGGCCCGCACCAGCCTTGAATCGAGGCAAACTGCACGCCCTCGATCTGCCGCGGAATGGCGCCGAGCTGGCTCGCCGGATAGACCTCGGCTTTGATGCGGCCGCCGGAATCCTTTTCCACGGCGGCGGCGAAGCGCTTGAGCCACTCGTGCTGGGTGTCGTTGAGCGTGGCGGTGGAGAGCTTCATGGTGATGGGGGCTTGCGCGGCGGCCGGCAACGCCTGTAGCGCCGCAAAGCCGGCAATGGCGACGGCTATGCCGATCGTCCGAACGGCCGCCTTTCGTTGTCCACCCATAACTTCCCTCTTCCCGTTTATGCCGCGCGGATAGTGCCGGACCTTGGCAGGCCGATCAATGGACAGCGTGCCACAGGCGCTTGCCTGCAACGTCAAGTGTCCGCGGCGATGAAATGCGTCACCTTGGGCGCGCCTGCCAGCGTGAACTTGTGCACCGCCTCCTGCACCACGCGATCGGCGTTGGTGACGCGCTCGTGCTGGCGCAGATGCTCCATCCAGGATTCGACGAGGAAGGTTTCGAGGATGCGGCCTTCCTCGGCAGCATCCTCGAAGACGCCCCAGCGATAGGCACCGTCGCGGCGCCGCTCGTGCTCGAGCTTGGCGACCGCCTCGAGGAACGCCTCGCGGTCCTGCGGCCGGATGCGGTATTCGACCGTCACCAGGACCGGCCCGCGATCGTGCTCGATGTCAAGCGCTGTGAGCGGCGACGGCCAGTGCATCGACGGCGTCAGGTCGATGCCCATGGCGGTTTGCAGCTTCCAGCGCCACGTCAGCGGGATGGCGGCGATGGCGCCGGCAGCGGCAAGAAAGTGCGCCGCCGGCAATCCGACCCACGCGGCGATCTCGCCCCAGGCCGCGCTGCCGAGCGTCAGGCAACCGAAGAACACCGTGGTGTAGAGCGCGAGACCGCGGCCGCGCACCCAGTCCGGCAACGCCGCCTGCGCCGATACGCTCAATGTCGCCAGCGATGCGATCCACGTCGCCCCGGCCAGCGCACTCGCTACGAGCGCAATCGCGGGCTCGCGGGCAACGCCGTAAAGCAGCATCGCCAGCGCCTGGCCGAGAGCGCCCAATGCCATGAGCCGGTCCGGCCCGAGTTTTGTCTTCAGCCACGGCAGCAGGAACGCACCGCTCACGGCGCCGGCGCCGATGACGCCGAGCAGGATGCCGTAAAGCTCCGGTCCGCCCGCAATCTGCGAACTGGCAACCAGCGGCAGCAGCGCCCAATAGGCGCTGGCGAACAGAAAAAATCCTGCCGCCCGCACCAAAGTCGCGCGCAGGTGCCGATTGTGTCGGGCGTAGCGAAGACCGGCCGTCATCGCCGGGCCGAAACGCTCGGCCGGCAGCAGCGTGCGCGCCGTTCGTTTCTGCCGCCACCACAGCAAGGCGCCGACGATGCCGAGATTGGCAATGGCGTTGGCCCAGAACGGCGCGGCAATGCCGATGGCGGCAATGGTCACGCCGCCGAGCGCCGGACCAATGGCGCGGGAAATGTTGACGCCGACGCTGTTGGCGGCGATGGCCGGCGGCAAATCTTCCTTAGGGACAAGCTGCGGCACCACGGCTTGCCAGGCCGGAACGGTGAGCGCGCCGGCGGCGCCGATGAGAAAGGTGAACAAGAGCAGATTGCCGGGCGTGGCGAGGCCGAGCCCGACCATCGCCGCGTAGACCGCCGATACCGCCGTGGTCAGCGTTTCGACCACGACTAAAAATTTGCGCTTGTCGAAAATATCGGCGAGCGCGCCGGCTGGGAGCGCGAACAGGCAGATGGGCAAAGTGCTCGCCGCCTGCACCAGCGCCACGATCAACGGGTCGGGATTGAGCGTGGTCATCAGCCAGCCCGACGCCGCGCTGTACATCCAGCCGCCGACATTGGAGACCAACGTCGCCGTCCAGATCACCGCGAACACCGGATGGCGGAACGGCGCCGCGAATGAGGCTGCGCCGGGGGAACTCGCGGTGTTGCTCATGACACGCTTGGGCCGCTGCAACGTCCAGCACGTCGACAGGATAAGTCCATGGATCACAGGCTATCACGACACGCAGAATTCGGGTGGGCCTTGGACCGGCGGCGCTGCTAGCCTCGACCGGACATCGCAATCGGAAACTTGAAATGGCAAAAACATCGCAAATCGAAACCGACCCGCGCTGGGGCGCGGTGCTCGCACGCAATGCCGGCTTCGACGGCAAGTTCGTCTATGCGGTGAAGACGACCGGCGTCTTCTGCCGCCCAAGCTGCCCGTCGCGGCGGGCGAAGCCCGAGAACGTCACCTTCTACGCCACCGGCGATGAAGCCGCTCAGGCCGGATTTCGCGCCTGCAAGCGCTGCCGGCCGCAATGAGCGCCGTGCTGAAAACCACCGCTGCGGAGTCTGTCGAACGGCGGATCGACGGCTACGATTGGAGCACGATCGGCGCCGATCTCGATGCCTTCGGCTGCGCGACTTTGCAAAAACTGCTTGCGCCGCAAGAGTGCGAAGACATCACCGCGCTTTATCCGCACGAAGAGCATTTCCGCAGTCACATCCACATGGCGCGACACGGCTTCGGCAAGGGCGAATATCGCTATTTCAAATATCCGCTGCCCGATCTCGTCGGCGACCTGCGCACGGCGCTCTATGCCCATGTCGTGACATTCGCCAACGCATGGAACGAACGGATGAATATCGCCACGCGATATCCGAAAGCGCACGCCGATTACCTAAAAATCTGCCACAAGGCCGGCCAGACGCGGCCGACCCCTTTGCTGCTGCAATACGCCGCCGGCGATTTCAATTGCCTGCACCAGGACCTTTACGGCGACCTCGCCTTCCCGCTGCAGGTCACCGTGCTGCTGTCGGCGCCCGGCCGGGATTTTGCCGGCGGCGAATTCGTCCTGACCGAGCAGCGGCCGCGGATGCAGAGCCGGGTCGAAGTGGTGCCGATGCAGCAAGGCGACGCCGTGCTGTTCGCCGTTCACAATCGGCCGGTGCAAGGCACCAAGGGCCCCTATCGCGTCAATCTGCGCCACGGCGTCAGCCGGCTGCGCTCCGGCCGCCGCCACACGCTGGGCATCATTTTTCACGACGCGCGATGAGAGACTTCAAGCAACCCAGCTGAGCGGCACCAGATAGGCGGCAGCGGCCAAAATCCCAAGCGCGGTGCGGACGGCGTGCTGCCGCGCCCATGTCACGATCAGCGCCCGCGAGGCCCCGACCTGATTTTTTGCCAGCGCGTTGAGCCGATCGTTGG
>JBEKKM010000082.1:0-22224 GCA_050010715.1 Xanthobacteraceae bacterium
CATATTAGAATTGTTATAAGAACCGAGTGCTGATAGGCGTCATCGCATCCGACAGGTCAAAGCAATGGCGATCCGCCTCGACACACGTTCGGCCGATTTTGCGCAAAAGTTCCGCGCTTTTCTCGACGGCAAACGCGAGACATCCGCCGACGTCGAAGCGACGGTGCGCGCGATCGTTAACGACGTCGCCGCGCGGGGCGACGCGGCGCTGAAGGAGTACACGCAGAAATTCGATCGGCTCGATCTCGACCGCGTCGGTCTCAAGGTGACAGCGGACGAAATCGCCGCCGCGCTGGCTGACGGCGCGCCTGCCGCGCTCGACGCGCTAAAACTGGCCCGCGACCGCATCGAGGTTTTTCATCGCCGGCAGATGCCGCGGGACGATAGCTTTACCGATCCGCTCGGCGTCGAGCTCGGTTCGCGCTGGACGGCGATCGACGCGGTCGGCCTATACGTGCCGGGCGGCACCGCCGCCTATCCCTCCTCGGTTTTGATGAATGCGATGCCGGCCAAGGTCGCCGGCGTGCCGCGCATCGTGATGGTGGTGCCGGCACCGGATGGCGCGCTCAATCCGCTGGTGCTGGCCGCGGCAAAACTTTCCGGCGTCGATGAGATTTATCGCATCGGCGGCGCGCAAGCGGTCGCGGCGCTGGCCTATGGCACCGAATCCATCGCGCCGGTCGCCAAGATCGTCGGGCCCGGCAACGCCTATGTCGCGGCAGCCAAGCGCATGGTGTTCGGCAAGGTCGGCATCGACATGATCGCCGGCCCCTCCGAGGTGCTGATCATTGCTGACCACACCGGCAATGCCGACTGGATCGCCGCCGACCTTTTGGCCCAGGCCGAGCACGATGCCAGCGCGCAAGCGATCCTGATGACCGACGACGAAAAGCTTGCCGGCGCGGTCGAACGCGCGGTGGAGATTCAGCTGGCCCGATTGCCGCGTGAAAGAATCGCCGCCGCGTCGTGGCGCGATTTCGGCGCGACCATCATGGTGCGCGATCTCGACGAAGCGATGCCGCTGGTCGACGCCATCGCGCCCGAGCATCTGGAAATCGTCGCCACCGACGCCGACGCGCTGGCCAAGCGCATTCGCAATGCCGGCGCCATTTTCATCGGTCCGCATACGCCCGAAGCGATCGGCGATTATGTCGCCGGCTCCAACCACGTGCTGCCGACGGCGCGGTCGGCGCGGTTCTCTTCCGGCCTCGGCGTGCTCGATTTCATGAAGCGCACCTCGATCCTCAAATGCGGACCGGAGCAATTGCGCGCGCTCGGCGAAGCCGCGATCACGCTCGGCACGGCGGAAGGGCTCGACGCCCACGCCCGTTCCATCGCCATCCGTCTCAATCGCTGATGTCACGCCCGCCCCGCAAAGCTCAAGCCGGCCGCCTCGCGGCGGTGACGCTCGACGAAGCTTCGCTAGCCAGCTCCAGCGACGACATCGAGCATGAGCGCCGGGTGGCGATTTACGACCTGATCCAAGAGAACAGTTTCCGGCCCGTGGACCACGACGGTGGGCCTTATGCGCTGCATCTCGGCATGCGCGGCGACCGGCTGGTATTCGATATCCGCCTGATCGACGGCACGCCGGTGATCGCGCACATGCTGTCGCTGGCGCCGTTCCGCCGCATCGTCAAGGACTACTTCACGGTCTGCGACAGCTATTACTCGGCGATCCGCACCGCGACGCCGGATCGCATCGAAGCGCTCGATATGGGCCGCCGGGGGCTGCACGACGAGGGCTCGCGCATCGTGATGGAGCGGCTCAAGCGCAAGGTCGAAGTCGATTTCGACACCGCGCGGCGGCTGTTCACGTTGATCACGGTGCTGCACTGGAAGGGCTGAGCGGTTCGATGGCGGCGGCACGACCGCTCGCGGTGCTGTTCGCCTGCGGGCTCAATTCCGTGCGCTCGCCGATCGCGGCGGGTTTGTTCGGCCAGATGTTCGGCCGTTCGACCTATGTCGGTTCGGCCGGCGTGCGCAAAGGCGAGCTCGATCCGTTCGCGGTGGCCGCCATGGCGGAAATCGGCATCGACATTTCGCGGCACAAGCCGGTCACCTTCGAGGAGCTCGACGAGTGGGAGGGGCTGAACTTCGACCTCATCGTCACCTTGGCGCCGGAAGCGCATCACCGAGCGCTGGAACTGACCCGCGTGAGCGGTGTCGAAGTCGAATATTGGCCGACCGCGGACCCCTCCGCCGTCGAAGGCAGCCGCGAGCAACGGCTCGATGCCTATCGCGAGGTTCGCGACCAACTTTTGGCGCGGATCCGCGAGCGTTTCGCCGGGCCGCGCACCGGCAATGAATGAATACTCAGCCAGTTGTGGAAAGGCCCGTCATCCGCTAGGTTCCGCGCCGATTTTGGCCGGGATTTCGGTTATGATCGCGGTCAAATGCCAGCAATCTCGGTCCGCGAATGGCGAAAGAAGAACTGTTGGAATTTCCCGGTGTGGTGTCGGAACTGCTGCCGAATGCCACCTTCCGCGTCAAGCTCGAGAACGAGCACGAGATCATCGCCCACACGGCAGGCCGCATGCGCAAGAACCGAATCCGCGTGCTCGCCGGCGACAAGGTGCTGGTGGAGATGACGCCCTACGACCTGACCAAAGGTCGTATCACCTATCGCTTCAAGTGATATCCTCGCCGGACCTTCCTAACGAAAAGAGCGTGCAGCCGTGATCGGCCGTCCGAAATTCGTGCTCGCTTCCGGCTCGCCGCGCCGGCTGGCGCTCGTCAACCAGGCCGGCATCGAGCCCGATGCGCTGCGCCCTGCCGACATCGACGAAACGCCGAAGCGCGGCGAGCTGCCGCGCGCCTGCGCCACACGGCTCGCCCGCAACAAGGCGGAAGCGGCGCTCAACATGGTGCGCATCGACGAGGAGCTAAAAGGCTCCTACATCCTCGCCGCCGACACCGTGGTCGCCGTCGGCCGGCGCATTTTGCCGAAGGCGGAGCTGCTTGACGAAGCGGCGCAATGCTTGCGGCTCCTCTCCGGCCGCAATCACCGCGTCCATACCTCGGTGTGTCTGGTAACGCCGAAGGAGACGTTCCGGCAGCGCCACGTCGAGACGCGGGTGCGCTTCAAGCGCCTCTCCGACCAGGACATCGAATCCTATCTCGCGTCGGGCGAATGGCGCGGCAAGGCCGGCGGCTACGCGGCGCAAGGCATCGCCGGAACTTTTCTGGTGAAGATCGTCGGCTCCTATTCCAACATCGTCGGCCTGCCGCTCTACGAGACCATGACGCTGCTCGGCGGCGAGGGCTACCCGATCCATTTCGGCTGGCTCAACGCGGTGTGATCTTGGCGGGGTCGCGGGCACGGCCCATATTCATCTCATGGCCGATGCCAAAACCCGCAAAGCTTGCCCGATCTGCGGCAAACCTACCGACGAGCGGGTCAAGCCGTTTTGCTCGAAACGCTGCGCCGACGTCGATCTGCACCGCTGGCTGGTCGGCAGCTATGCGATCCCTGTAACGGAGGACGAAGAAGAGGACGAGCGGCGCGACGACAGCGGGGACGTGCCGAATTGATCCAGGCCTTGAATTGATCCAAGCCTTGAATTGATCCAAGGCCTATTCTGGACAGCCGAAATTCGAGCCTTTATAAGACGGCGCTCTCGCGTAGCGAGCGCGTGTGCCCAGGTAGCTCAGTTGGTAGAGCACTGCACTGAAAATGCAGGTGTCGGTGGTTCAATTCCGCCCCTGGGCACCACCACAATATTCGATTTTGATTCTGCTTAGTTTTTTCAAGATTAGGCCCCACCCAAGAACAGTGGAAACGCTCCCTATCTGCTTCTGACAGCTGACGAAGCCCAAACTGCGGCCCGCGGGTCACTTTAAGAAAATATAATCTGAGAGCGGCGGCTTTATTGACCCATATCAAGCTCAGGGCTCCGTGCACCCCGTAACTTATTGAACGGAGCGAGCCGGTGGCGTCCCGCTCGGCTTACTCTGAGTGATGATCGTAGCCACATTGATATTGCGTTGTCGGCGCGCCGCCGCCCGACGTCGCGATGGCCAGAGTCAGCCGGATTGTCCGTTACCGTATCGGACAGGAGATCGCCATGAAAGTATCGGACGTGATGACACGTCGGGTCGTTTCGGTCGCGCCGGAAGCGACGATTCGTCATGCGATACGGTTGATGCTGGATAACCACATCAGCGGACTGCCAGTGATCGACGACAAAGGCAAACTCGTTGGCATCGTGAGCGAGGGGGATTTTCTGCGCCGCTCGGAGATTGGCACGGAACGTAAGCGATCGCATTGGCTCGATGCCTTCTTGGGGCCGGGCGCGCCCGCCAACGACTACGTGCATTCTCACGGATTCAAAGTGAAAGAGGTGATGACACGCAAGCCTATTACGGTCCAGGAAGATACTCCGCTGGATCAGGTTGTTCATTTGATGGAAAGTCTTCGCGTCAAACGGTTGCCGGTCGTTCGCGGTGAAAAAGTCGTCGGAGTCGTGAGCCGCGTCAGCCTGATGCGCGCGCTGGCGAGTATATATCGTGCAGCCCCTAAATCCTCGAAGGATGACGCCGCTATTCGCAGTCAGATTCTCTCCGATATTGCCAAGCAAGACTGGTCGGCCGGCGTTGATGTCGATGTCGTCGTGCGCGATGGCATCGCGGATATATGGGGCAGCATTGCTGAGTTAGCGCAGCGAGACGCACTTAAGGTGCTTGTTGAAAGAACCCCCGGGGTGAAACAGGTAGAAGATCACCTAACCTGCGAATTAGTTTCCGTGAGCTGAGGCGGTCGGGAATTGATGCCGGCGTCGTTCATGAGTTTCTGCAGAGCCTGGCAGACCGCCTGATCGTCGCAGGACGCCGCGAAATATGATGAATCTTGAAATTCTATTCGCTTCCCATGCACCCGGGCTCGCGCCATACTTGTGACGTGACGGTTTTGATCGGGGGCAAAATCATGACTGATCAAAGCGGTAAGTCCGATCATGAGATCGCCGACTATATTTCCACAATGACGGCACAGCTGGCGCAAATGGCGGCGGCGGAAAATTTCATCCTGTTGGCGCAGCTTTTGGAAATGGCTTGGCTTGAAGCCGAGCAGTTGTGCGGACGTGGCTCGATCACACCGCCGCACCGTTCCATCAACGGATAACGGCACCGGCGGTCGAGACCACGTGTGTCTCGCCGCGATCTGCTCGCGGCCATCCGAAGCTAAACCGAAAAATCAGATCGCGGGCAACATGGCCCGCGACAGATAAAGAAACAGCGCTACGCCCAACAGCCCGATCAGCGCGGCGAGCGCGAGATCGAAGCGCTGGCCGGTGCTCGGCACCGCGTCTTCGGTCTCGATGTCTTTGGCGGTTTTGCGGAAGCGAAACCCGGCGATGACGATCATCACCACGCCGATGGCGATAAATGCCAATCCGGCCGCATTGGCAAATGATTGGCCGTGCGGCGCGGCTTGCTTCAGCGCCAATTGCGGCGCCATGACCTGGAGAAACAGATCGAAGCGCTCGATCACGAACCCGAACGCCATGACCGCGATGGCGGTGCGGACCCAGGCGAGGAACGTTCGCTCGTTGGCGGCGTGGTCGCTGTAGCGCTTGATCATGTGGATCGTCCCGGTTGGCCTCTGCCGGATTATAACGCGGCAAGTCTGTAAAACTCATCCGCCGCAACGCTTCTCTTGCCGCCTCCCCCATAAACGGGCAAGTTGCCGCCGCAAAGCTCGCGCGATGTGCAACGGCGGGCATGGGACGGGGAGCAAACACATGGCGGAGCCAGCACACATGCAGCCGAGCCGCGGCCGCTGGTACATTTTGTTTTTGATCAGCGTGATGTACCTCATCACCTATCTCGACCGCGTCAACATTTCGACCGCGGCGCCGCAGATCAGCACGGAATTCGGTTTCGACAATGTCACGATGGGCTACATCTTCAGCGCCTTCGTCTGGGCCTATGCGCTGTTCCAGGTGCCGGGCGGCTGGCTGAGCGACCGTTTCGGCGCCCGCACCGTGCTGGGAACCATCGTCGCCTATTGGTCGATCATGACCGCCGCCACCGGCCTGGCGTTCAGCGCCACCTCGTTCATCGTGCTGCGCTTCCTGTTCGGGGTCGGCGAAGCCGGCGCCTTTCCCGGCGCGACGCGCGCGATGCAGCTTTGGTATCCGCGACCCGAACGCGGCTTCGTGCAGGGTATCACCCACAGCGCCAGCCGCGCCGGAGCGGCGATCGCGCCGCCGATCGTGCTGCTGATCATGATCAATCTCGGCTGGCGCTGGGCGTTCGTGATTTGCGGGGCGATCGGATTGGTGTGGTCGCTGTGGTGGAGTTTTAGCTACCGCAACCTGCCGGAACAGCACGCTTTGGTGAACCGGGCGGAACTGGAAACCATTCGCGGCCGCGGCCCGAACGGGGAAATCAATCCGCCGCCCGTCGCGGACCAGACCGAGGTGCCGTGGGGCACATTGCTGCGCTCGGCCAATATGTGGGCGATCATGCTCGCATATTTCACTTACGTTTACTGCCTGTGGATTTTCCTGACCTGGCTGACGAAGTATCTGATCGACGTGCGGCATTTCACGCTGCTCAAAGGCGGCTTGCTGGCCTCGCTGCCGCTGTGGGCCGGCGTCGTCGGCGACACCGTGGGCGGCCTGGCGACCGATTGGCTGCTGCGAACGACCGGCAATGCTAAGCTCGCCCGCAGCGCCGTAGCGATCACCGGGTTGCTCGGCTGCGCCGCATTCATCGTGCCGGCGGCGCTCACCGAGGATCCATATGTCGCGGTCGGCTGCCTCACTGCTTCGATGTTCTTCCTGGAATGCACCATCGGCCCGTCATGGGCGGTGCCGATGGATACCGGCGGCAAATATTCCGGAACCGTATCTGGCATGATGAACATGGCCGGCAATTTCGGCGGCGCCATCTCGCCGATCGTGTTCGGCTACTTGGCCGTGGGCGACAAGTGGCAGGCGCCGTTCATCGTCGCCGCCGGCCTTCTCGTCGTCGGGGCGGCGATTTGGGCGTTCTGGATCGATCCCAATAAGCCCATCCTGAAAAGCGAGTGAGGACTGCGAATCGGGGGTGGCGCCCGTTGATTAACGAAACGTAAATCGATGTCGGCTAGCTGTTGAGCAAACCGAACAGCCAATAAGCAAGCGGACACGATGCTGCGGGTTTTGGACAGTTTGACGCCGGAGCTCGACTGGCGCCTGGCCGCCGCCGTGTGCCTGGTTTGTCTTTTGGCCGGCGTTGCCGTCATTTTTCGTTCCAGGTGGGCGCAATCGTCCGGCAGGCTGAGCCGCAAAGGAAAACTGCTCGAGCTTGCGCTCAACAACATGACCCAGGGCGTCGTGATGTTCGACGCCAAGGCGCGCCCCGTCGTCTGCAACGATCGCTACCTGAAAATCTACGACCTGCCGCCGCCCCGGCTCGCCGATATCGTTCGGCTGCGCGCCAGATCCGGCAGCCTGCCGAGCGATCCGGACAAATACGTCGCCGAGCTCATGGAGATCATGGCGGCCGGAAAAGTCGTCAGCTTCGTCTCCGAATTGCCCGACGGCCGCTCTATTGCGGTGGTCAACCGCGGCATACCCGGCGGCGCGTACTGGATCGGCACCCACCACGACATCACCGAGCGCCGCAAGGTGGAACAGAAAAATGCCCTGCTCGGCGCCCAGGAAGCACGCCGCACCGTCGTGGAAGAAGCCATCGCCTGGTTCCGCGAAAGCGTCGAAGGCGTGTTGAAGACCGTCGGCGACAGCGTCGCGGCGATGAAGGCGACCGCGTCGGCGCTGT
The DNA here is from genome assembly GCA_050010715.1 of Xanthobacteraceae bacterium. GTDB lineage: Bacteria > Pseudomonadota > Alphaproteobacteria > Rhizobiales > Xanthobacteraceae > BOG-931. The sequence continues at coordinate 7,768 of JBEKKM010000082.1, forward strand.
CGGCGATCTCCAACGACACCACCAGCCATACGGCGGTGGACGTCAGGCGACGCTTTCGAGAGCGTCGAGATCGCCGCCAACGCGGCGGAGGAAATGTCGAAATCGATCGCCGAGATCAACCGCCAGCTGGCCCGCGCCACCGAGGTGGTGCGCGAGGCGACCGCGGAGGCGCAATCGACCAATGCCGACATCGCAGGCCTCGCCGAAGCGGCGCAGAAGATCGACGACGTCATCAAGCTCATCCACAGCGTCGCCGGGCAGACCAACCTCTTGGCACTCAACGCCACCATCGAGGCGGCGCGCGCCGGCACCGCCGGCAAGGGCTTTGCCGTGGTCGCGTCCGAGGTCAAGGCGCTTGCGGTGCAGACCGCCAAAGCCACCGACGTCATCGCCGCGCAGATCGCCGAGGTGCAGTCCTCGACGCAGAGCGCCGTTCGCGCCATCGGCAGCATCAGTGGCCGCGTCCAGGATATTCAGCAATTCACCGCGGCGATCGCGTCGGCGGTCGAGCAGCAGCACGCGTCCACCAGCCAGATTTCCAGCAACGTCGCGGCGGCGGCTTCGGGGACGAAATCGGTGGTTTCGGTGCTGCAACGGGTCTCCACCGCCATTTCCGACATGCAAAGCTCGGCCGACACCGTCTTGACGGCATCCCAAGCGGTCGAGAAGGCCGCGGCGGACCTGCGCGGAAGCGTCGACGGCTTTTTGCGCAAAGTCGCGATGTAGCGCGCTAAGAGGCGCTGCCGCGCTCGGGCTCCATCGCCACGCGCGCAAAAGTCGAAATGATTTTCACGCCGGCCCTGACCGAGCCGCGCAAGCTTCCCGCCACCTTGGATTGCCCGCCGATACGGCGGCGATAGCCGACCGGCACTTCCAAGACGCGCAAGCCGGCACGCGCCACCCGCATCTGCATTTCCAGATTCCACCCGTAGGTGAGCTCGCGCATGCCGAGCGCGAGCAGCGTGTCGCGGCGGATGGCGCGGAACGCGCACATGTCGGTATAGCGCACGCCATAAAGCAGCCGCGTCAAAACGCCGGCGATGCGGCCGGCGACAAGCTGGTGCCAGGCCATGCTGCCCCGCTCGCGCTCGCCAAGGGCGCGCGAGGCGATGACGAAGTCGTAGGCGCCGGAGCGGATCGGCGCGACCAGGGTCGCGATAGCGGCCGGATCGTCGGCGCCATCGCCGTCCATGAAGACGACGACGTCGTCGGATTGCGCCGCTTGCGCGCCCTTGAGGCAAGCCAGGCCATAGCCGCGGCCGACCGCAATCACCTCTGCGCCCGCGCGACCTGCTTTCTCCGAAGTGCCGTCGTGGCTGCCGCCATCGGCCACGATCACGCGGCCGACGACGTCACGAGGTATCTCCGCGACCACGGCCGCAATCGACTCCGCTTCGTTGAATGTGGGAATGACGACGACGACACCGCCCGCGGACGCCCTGTCAGGCATCGCTAAAGACTCCATCGCAATCCGCAACTGGCGCAGGCATCCGGCGGCGTGTTCGACAATAGCGCCTTGCGGAAATCGCTGTAGGCCGGCCCGGTCCAGATCTCGCGCAGCGTCTGCTGGGTGGCGTCGCCGAGCGTGTAATTCTCATAGCCGCGCTGCGAGAACGGCGCGATGCAGCACGGCAGCGCGCGGCCATTGGCGGTGAAATACATCACCGTCCACGGCCGCCGGCACAGCGACCACGGCGAGCCGTTGTCGTTGCGCTTGAGACTCATGCCCGGCTCGGCGGCGGCGCCCGAGGCGTTGAAAGTGACGCCGAGCGATTTGGCGAGTGCGGCGGCGCGGTCGATATGGACCGCCTCCTCGCCGGAGAGCTGCTCGTAGAGCGCCTGATCCGGCCGCGCCTTGCCGATCGCGCCGTCCTTGAAGAATACCAGCCGCTGCAAATGCACTTCCTTGACGCCGGTCTCGGCGGCGACGCGGACAAAATCCGGCAATTCTTCGATGGTTTCGCGCAAGCCGGTCAGCCAGGCCGAGACGCGCGGTTTTGTGTGACCCTCGCGCTCCTGCAGCTCGCGGAACGCGCGCACGTTTTTCAGGATGCGGTTGAAATAGTTCTTGCCGCGCACGGCGAGATAGGACTCGGCTGTGGCTGCGTCGAACGACACCCGCAGCTCGTCGAGCCCGGCGGCGATCAGCGCCCGGCCGTTGCGCTCGTTGAGCACGGTGCCGTTGGTGTTGAACAACACATAGGTGCCGCGGTCCTTGAGGTAACGCACCATGCGCGGCAAATTCTTCACCAGCATGGGCTCGCCGACGCCGTGCAGCACGGCGCGATGCAGGCGCGGGATCTGATCGACGATCGAGGTGAACAGCTCCCAGCTCATATCGGCCGGCGGCTCGAGCTCCGCGTAGGTGCGCGGACAGGTGGTACAGAGCAGATTGCAGCGGTTGGTCGTCTCCAGATAAAGGCAGACAGGCTCGTGCTCCGGCTTCTCGCTCGCCGCGTCGACGCTCTCGAAATAGCGCCTGGGATCGACCGAACGTTTTGCCGTCGCCACTGCCATTATTGCCGTCCCTGTTTTTGCGTCTGACGCGTTTAAGCGTCGCGCGTCTTAAGCGCGCAACGGTTCGGCTTCGAACAGCGCCGCGGCGCGGCGATTGAAATCGTGGTTCAGCCACAGGCTATTCATCAAGGCCGCCGTGTGCGCGGCGTGATGCGGCTGGTTCTTATCGGGGCGGCGCCGTCCCGCAGCTTGCCGGTCCGATAATACTTGCCGCTCCGACAATTCGGCGCGCAGCCGGCGCAAACCGTCGACGTCATCGACGTCGTACCAGACCGGCAGCCGATGCACGTCGAGACCGATCTCGCGCGCCCGCTCAAGAGTTTGCTTGGCGACTTGCTCGGTGCTCCAGGCGATAGTCTCGAACAAATGGCGATGGGCGGCTTTCAGCCCGAGCAGATAATAGCCGCCGTCGCTCGACGGACCGAGCACGGCGCGGTCGCCCGGCCGCGCCAACAGCGCCGCGGTCTCGACCAGCAACGCCGTCGGCAATGTCGGGCTGTCGGAATTGAGCACCACGGCTGAGGCGTGCCCGCGGGCGAAAATCTCCTCGACCGTGTGCAACAGGCAATCGCCGAAATTCGCCCGCCAGGCTTCGATCAAGCCGATCGAGCCCGGCAAGGTGCGGCGGAAAAAATCTTCCGAGCCGGGTGGACCATAGGCCGCGTAACCGGCAATGCCGCCATGGCGCTCGGCATCGCGAGCGGCGAGCAGCACGTTGTCCGCCACGTCCTGCAAGAACGCGGTGTTCAGCACCGCGGCCTCCTCGAAGGTTAGTGGCGGCACTAGCCGCGTCTTGGCCCGGCCGGGCGCCGAGGCTTTGGCCATGAAAGCGATGCCGCAGCTTGCCGCGGGCGTTGCATGAGCCAAATCGGAGAAAGCGGATACAGACGTGCCGTTGACCGATTTGCCGTTCAATCGGTTCGCATGATCCATGCGATGCCCCCAATAACAAACGACGCAATAAGCGAAAGCATTGCCCGGCGCTTGGCAAAGCGCCAATCACTTCCGCCTCACCCGGTACAATTCGGCAAACACCAAAAAGTTATCAGTTTCACAAAGTCGTGATCGTTCAATTGCGCGCCAGCGCGATTCGGACAGAGGCGTCGTCCGGCAGCGCCGTTGCGTCCTGGCCCTGCCGGCCGGCGTGCGCACGACCTGGCTCACAAAACCGAGCGTCGAAGACCGGTCGTCGAGCACCGGCAGGCCGATCAGATCGCCGACGCGCACGGGTTGCGGAAAACGCCGGTTCATGCGCTCGACCATGGGCATCGGATTGTTGGCGTCATCCATGCCGGTCGGCGGCACCATGGCCTGGGCCACCACGACGGCAGGGATGAAAACCCTTGCCGTCGCACCTGCCGAGCTCATCAAGCCGACGAGCAAAGCCGTTGCCGTGACCAAAAATTTCATGCCGCAATCCTCCCGATCAAAAACGCCACGCACATTTGTGAAGCGGCGTTACTTGCGAAGCACGGCACGCACCCGTAGGGTCCGATCGCGCGTGACTGACGGGGGCGACTGTCATCGATGACACTATCGGCCGTCAAATCAACTCACCATGAACGCCGCCTGCATCCACTGCCGGTGCGCATCATGCATTGGATCAACGCCGTCGCCATTTTCATCATGATCGGCAGCGGCTGGAAGATCTACAACGACGACGTGATCCTTGGCTGGCTGCATTTTCCCGACAGCATCGTGATCGGCAAGTGGGCGCAATATGGCTTGCAGTGGCATTTCTTCGGCATGTGGATCTTCGTCCTCAACGGGCTCGCCTATCTGACCTACGGCATCGCCACCGGGCGATTTCGGCAAAAGCTGTTTCCGGTCTCGCTGCGCGACATCCTTTCGACCGTGAACGACGCGCTGCACTTTCGCCTCGCCCACGACGATCTCACCCACTACAACGCGGTGCAGAAAATTCTCTATCTCGGCGTCATGACGATCGGCGTTCTGATCGTGATCTCCGGCCTCGCGCTTTGGAAGCCGGTGCAGTTCTCCGAGCTCGCCGCCTTGTTCGGCAGCTTTCAGGCGACCCGGGTGGTGCACTTCCTGTGCATGACTGCGATCGTCGGTTTTCTGCTGGTGCACATCTCGCTTGCGCTTCTGGTGCCGCAAAGCCTCGTCGCCATGGTCACCGGCGGACCCGTGGTGGATGAGGGATCGGCGCATCCCGCCGAAGCAGCGGCCGAAGCCGAAGCAACCCACTGACGCTGGGCCAAAATGTCCATACGCACGCGCACGCCATCTATTTTTCGCCCGCGCAATACCGTCGACCAGGGCGTGCTGACGCAAAACCGGGCGCTGCTCGACGACATCAATCGCCGCAATGTGCTGCGCGGCGCCATCAGTCTCGGCGCGCTATCGCTGTTGACGGGCTGCGACGTCAGCGAGGACGATTCGGTGCAAAAAGTGCTGCGTACGGTGTCGGCGTGGAACGATCGCGTCCAGGCGACCATCTTCCGCCCGCACCATCTGGCGCCGACCTATAGCGCGTCGCAGGTCGTCAAGCCGCCGCGCTTCAACGCCTATTACGACATCGAAGACGTCAAGCCGATCGACGGCGCGACCTGGAAACTCGAGCTCGCCGGCCGCATCGACAACAAACAGCCGTGGACCGCCCAGCAGATCTATCAGCTGCCCGAGCAAGAGATCATCATCAAGCATATCTGCGTCGAGGGCTGGGATTACATCGGACAATGGTCCGGCCCGAACCTGCGCGATTTCCTGCAGCGCGTCGGCGCCGACCTGACCGCGAAATACGTCTATTTCATCTGCAACGACGACTATACCGAGAGCATCGACATGGCGACGGCGCTGCATCCGCAGACCATCCTCGCCACCAAATATGCCGGCGACGTGCTGGCCGATCCGTTCGGCTATCCGCTGCGGCTGCGCACCTCGACCAAGCTCGGCTACAAGAACGCCAAGTGGATCAAGGCGATCGAAGTGACGAACGATTTCCGCGAGACGTTCTGGAGCAAGCAGGGATTCAATTGGTTCGCGGGAATTTGACGCGGGCTTAGCGCGCGGCCGGATCGGCCGTCACCGACACGTAGATGCGCCACCGTCCGTCGCGATTTTCCGCCAGGCGATAATCGGGGCTCGAGGCGAACGGGTCGTTGCTCCAGGCCTTGTCCTGCGGCACGACGACGACGACATCGCAGGCGTATTTTTTCGCCATGTCGCTTACGTCCTCCGCCGTGCCCTCGCCGGCGAAGACGCGGACGAACTGCGCATTGATGGCCTCGCGCCTGACGCCGGACAGCGGCGCCAGCGCCAGCGCCAATTCGCGGCCGGCAAAGCACGAGCTGCGGTCGGCAAGAAGCGCCCAGGAGATGTTGGCCGGCCACGGCGTCAAATCCTGCAGAAACAGCGGATTGTTGGCGACGCGCGCGGTCGGCGCAGCGTAACGGCGCACCGCCTGCCATAACTCCGGCGCCTGCGCGAAAACCGCGCCGTCCGGGGCCGGCGTGCCGTTGACGTTGGAACCGATCATCGCCGCCGTATCCGCCAGGCTCAGGATGAGCCCACCGATCGCCGTAGCGGCGATCACGGCGCGCCGCGGCAACAGCAGCAATCCCGCGGCGGCGGCCGCGATCAGGACGGAAGCGGCCGGCAGCACGGCGCGCAGCCCGAGATCGTTATTGTCGCCGAGCGTGCTGGCCAAGAGCCAAGACGCCAACAGTCCGGCGGCGGCGAGACAGGCCAATGCTGCGGTTGCAAGCTTCTCCGGCGGTGGCGCGCCGCTTCGCAGCATCGCAATCAGCGCGATGACGCCGGCCACATAAGTGGCCGGCAACTCGATCGGCAGCAGCAGGAGCCAATAGGCCGGCCAATCCAATGCACGGCCAAGCGCCGCCGGAAACATCGCGCCGAGCACGGCAAAATGCCGAAGCACGATCGGATCATTGTCGCCGCGCGCGGCGACCGCCATGAGCTGATTGTTGAGGAACGGCGCGGCGAGACAGACCACCAGCACGGCGGCGGCCGCCATGCCAACGAAGAACCGCAAGCGCCGCGCCGGCTCGATTGCGACAAGCAGCAGCGGTGCCGCCGCCAGCGCCGCGATCGCAAAACTGATGCCGCCCACATAGGTCGAGCTCTCGAAACCCGCCACCACGACCAGGACCAGGGTCAGGAGCAGCAGCACGCTCTGGCGCTGCGCGTATCGGGCGATGAGCAGCATCGCCGCCACCACGCACGACGCCGCCATCAGATGCTGCGGCGCCCACGCGGCCTGAAACAACCAACCGGCGAATCCGGTCGGCGGCGCCAGGAACGGCATGAGGCTGTAGGCGCCGAATAACCAGCCCAGCACCGCGCGCAATGACGCCGCGGCGGCAAACGCCACCACCCAGATCGCGGCGGCCGATCGCTTGCTGAGCCACACCGCAAGCCCCATCAGCAGGCTCAATGACGCGAGTGCGGTGAACCAAGTCAGCCCGATATCGGCTTCCCAGCCGCTGACATGGAGCGGCAGCGCGAGCGCGGCGGCGCTGTAGTGCCAAAGGTAATAGTAAAAGAACTGGCCGTGCGGGCCAACGGCGCCAAAGACCGGATCGACCGGCGGCAGGCCCTGCCGCGTCATGGCGTCAATCATCGCGATCTTGGAATGATCGAAGATCGGGTCGGCGAGATGAACGGCGCCCGGAGCGATCTTCGGCAGGATCGCCACGGCCGCCACCAGCGCCAGTACGGCGGCGGCCACGAATGCCCACCATGGTATTGCCGGCGTGGCGTCGGCATCGACCTTCGCCGCAAGCTTGAGCGTCGCGACGGCTATGGCGACGCAGAGCGCGGCAAGGACGACGATGGCAAACGGCGAGAATCCGACCAGCAAGAAAATCGGCAGCGTCGCCGCGCTATGGACCGCCCAGCCGATGACCGGCGCCGCACCGATCGCCAGTGCGCGCGGAAATAGGTGGCGAGCCAGCGCATAGCCCAAAAAACTCCAGAACGCGGTCGCCAGCAACGCGCAGAGAGCAGCATTGACGGGCGATGCCATGGCGCGTCCGGGGCTTCATCTCCCTGCAATGTGCATGCAGCCCGCCGACGTGGTCAATGTCATCGGCGGCGGCAAATAATTTGGGAGGACATCGACGGCGTCACGCAAAGGCGGACGCGGGTGGTTAACGCTTCGTTAACCGGCGGCTGAGGCGCTAGGCGTTCTCGGACTTGGCGACAACGTTGGTCCAATGATCGACGGCTTGCCGCGCCTGCCGGACAGCCTCAGCAAAAGTGTCCTCGCGATAGAGGTTCTTCCACTGGCCGCTATCGTAGAGCTCCACCAGATGGCCCAAAGCGCGCCGGGCGCTGAAGAGCTGCCGTTCGGCATTTTTGCGCTGGACTTCCATGGTGAGTGTCTTGGTCATGGGCCTTGGGGGTTGCAGCTTCGTGATCCAGTAATGTCGCTGAAAGTCGTAAACATTAAATCAACCGAATATCAGCCATGAGTTCGGCACCGGTCTCGGCCAACGTCGCGGCAACAGCGACTATTCCCGCCGAGTGGATGTGAAATGCGCCGCTGAACGTTCCGCCGCAGATCAATACGCGGATCAATATCAGTAGGGGTATTCGGTATAAATCGGATCGACCGAGCCGCCCCACGGCCCGTGGTATTTCTCCAGCAGCTCTTGCGCCGCCGTGGTGCCGCGCGCCGTTCGATCCTCCAGCACTTCGAGATAGCGAGTCTCGTCGCGGCCGCCGATATCGAGATGCTTGCGGCGTTGCAGCCCGGCGCGTGCCAGCTTGAGCGTGTCGGTGGCGAGCTCGAACACGGTGCGGCCGCGGATTCTTGCCGCCAGACCCTGTATCGGCACGTCGTCGCGCAGTTTTTGCCGCTCTTGCGCGCTCCAGTCCTTGACCAAATCCCACGCCGCATCGAGGCTGACATCGTCGTAAAGAATGCCGGCCCAGAACGCCGGCAGCGCCAACAGATTGGCCAACGGGCCGGAATCGGCGCCGCGCATTTCCAGATACCGCTTGAGCCGCACCTCCGGGAAAATCGAGCTGATATGGTTGGCCCAGTCGGAGATCATGGCGCGTTCGCCCGGCAAAGCGGGCAGCTTGCCGGCAAGCAGGTCGCGAAACGATTGTCCGGCGGCATCGACATAGTCGTCGCCGCGCTTGACGAAATACATCGGCACGTCGAGCGCGTAATCGACCCAGCGCTCGAAACCCATGCCCGGCTCGAATGCCCACTCCAGCATGCCGGCGCGCGCATTGTCGGTGTCGCGCCAGATTTCCGAGCGGAACGAGAGAAAGCCGTTCGGCTTGCCTTCGGTGAACGGCGAGTTGGCGAACAAAGCCGTCGCCACCGGCTGCAGCGCCAGCGATACCCGCAGCTTCTTGACCATGTCGGCTTCGGAGGAGAAATCGAGATTGGTCTGCACCGTGCAGGTCCGGTACATCATGTCGAGGCCGTACTGGCCGACCTTCGGCATGTAGGCGGTCATGATCTTGTAGCGCCCCTTCGGCATTTTCGGCATGTCGCCACGCGTCCAGCTCGGCGTCATGCCGATGCCGATAAAGCCGATGCGCAGCGGCGCCGCCACCTCGCGCACTTGCGCAAGATGCGCCATGAGCTCGCTCGAAGTCTGGTGCACCGTCTCGACCTGGGCGCCGGACAATTCGAACTGGCCGCCCGGCTCGAGTGTAATGGCGCCACCGCCGGTCACGTCGAGCAGGCCGATGATGTTCGGCCCTTCCATGATCGGCTGCCAGCCGAGCAGGAGTTCCATGCCTTCGAGCAACGCGCGAATGCCGCGACGGCCCTCGAAAGGCACCGGACGATGGCCTTCGAGCGTGAAGGCGAATTTCTCGTGCTCAGTGCCGATGCGGAATTGCGATTTCGGTTTGACGCCCTGCGCAATCCAATTGACGAGATCGTCGCGCCCTTCGATCGGCGTCAGGTCGACTTGGTCACGCGCCATGCAGGGTCCCGGCCAAAAAAGGTCGCGACCTTACACATGGCGCGCGGCAAAGCGCAATGCGACTTTGACGCGGCTCATGCGGCGGCCTTGCGCGCCTGCGGCGGGAAGCGGCGGTAGAACGTCTCGCCCTTTTTCGCCATGTCGAGCAAGAGCTTGCAGGGCTTGAAGCGGTCGCCATGAAGCTTGGCCAGCTTGCTGCACAGTGCGACGAAGGCCTTGGTGCCCATGCCGTCGATATAGGAGATGGTGCCGCCGGTGAATGGCGCAAAGCCGAAGCCGAGGATCGAGCCGACATCGGCTTCGCGCATATCGGTGACGACGCCTTCTTCGATGCAGCGGGCGGTTTCCAGCGCCTGCATCGCCAGCAACCGCTGCTTGAGCTCAGTGACATCGATGGTGTCCGGATCGAGCTTTGTCGGCTGCAAGTCGGATAGCCCGCGCCACAGCCGCTTCGGCCCATTCTGCGGATAATCGTAAAAGCCCTTGCCATTCTTGCGACCGTAGCGGCCGCGCTTTTCCACCATCTCTTCCAACAGCGCCTTCTGCCGCGGATCGATCGCCTGCGGTCCGAGATCGGCCTCGGTCGCTTTCAGGATTTTCCAGGCGAGATCGACGGCGACTTCGTCGTTGAGGGCGAGCGGGCCGACCGGCATGCCGGCCATGCGGCCGACATTCTCGATCATCGCCGCCGGCACGCCGTCGGCCAGCATCAGGTGGCCCTCGCGCAGGTAAGTGCCGACCACGCGCGAGGTATAGAAGCCGCGCGAATCGTTGACCACGATCGGCGTCTTGCGGATGGCGCGGACAAAATCGAGCGCGCCGGCCAGCGCCACCTCGCCGGTCTCCTTGCCCAAAATGATCTCGACCAGATTCATCCGCTCGACCGGCGAGAAGAAATGGATGCCGATGAAGCGCGAGCGATCCTTGAACGATTCCGCAAGCGAGGAGATCGGCAGCGTCGAGGTGTTGGAGCCGAAAATCGTGTTCTCGCCGATGACGTTTTGCGCCCGCGCGGTGAGTTCTTCCTTGATCTTGCGGTCCTCGAACACCGCCTCGATGACGAGCTCGCAACCTTTCAGTTCGACAAAGTCCGCCGTGGGCTTGATGCGCGCCAGCACTGCGTCGCGGTCGGCGGCGGTGGCGCGGCCGCGGCTGACCTGCTCGCTCATCAGCTTTTGCGAATGATCCTTGCCCTTCTGCGCGGTCTCGGGGTCGCGATCGACCAGCACCACGTCGAGGCCGGCCAGCGCGCTGACATAGGCGATGCCGGCGCCCATGAAGCCCGCTCCCAGCACGCCGATAGTCTTGAATTTTTTCGCCGGCACCGCGGTCGGCCGGCGCGCGCCTTTGTTGATCTCCTGCATCGAAACGAACAGCGAGCGGATCATCGCCGCCGCTTCCGGCGAGCGCAGGATCTTTGCGAACCAGCGCGATTCGACGCGCAGTGCCTGGTCAAAAGGCAGCTGCAATCCCTCATAGACCACCTGCATGATGGCGCGCGCCGCCGGATAATTGTCATAGGTCTCGCGGCGATAGATGGCATTGGCCGGCGTGAACGCCATCATGCCGGCCTTCGACTGCACCGGGCCGCCGGGCAGCTTGAAGTTGTCGATGTCCCACGGCGCCTTGGCCGTGCCACTCGTGGTGATCCACGCCTTGGCTGCTTTCACCAAATCGCCGGCCGGCACCACCTCGTCGACCAATTTCATGGTCTTGGCGCGACTGGCCGAAATCGGATCGCCCTTGAGCAGAAACTGCAGCGCATCGGCGGGCGGCAGGATGCGCGCCACCCGCTGGGTGCCGCCGGCGCCGGGAAACAGGCCGATTTTGATTTCCGGCAGACCGACGCGCGTTTTGTCGTTGTCGGCGGCGACGCGATGATGGCAGGCCAGCGTCAGCTCAAATCCACCGCCGACCGCGACGCCGTTGATCGCCGCGACCCACGGCTTGCCGCAGGTCTCGATGCGGCGGTACAGCAGCGACGTCTTGCGGCTTTCTTCGCAGACATGTTGGTTCGCCGCCGTTTCCCCCTGCGATGCCACAAGTTCCGCGTGAGCGCGGCTCATGCTCTCCAGCATGGTCAGATCGGCGCCGGCGCAGAACGAGTCCTTGCCCGAGGTGATGACCACGCCCTTGATGGCGGCATCGGCCGCGATCTGCTCGACGATTGCCGCAAGCTCGTCCAGCACCGCCGCGTCGAGAACATTCATCGACCGTCCCGGCGAATTCCAGCTGACCAGCGCGAGGCCGTCGCCATCGACGTCGAGCGTGAAGTGGATGAAGCTCATTTATAGGGCTCGCCGTTTTTACGCGTGTAACGCATGCCGGCATCGTCGCGCACCGCAACGAGATCGACGTCCGGATAGGACGCCTTCTCGTGCTTGGAGCGTGTGCCGATTTCTAGATAAACCGCGTCGCGCTGCGTGCGATTGACGAGATGATGACCGTTTGGCGTGTTGGCCTTGAAGCCGGCGGCGTCGCCGGGCTTGAGCACGGTCTCGCCTTCGTCCTCGATCAGCACCACCTCGCCTTCGAGGATGTAGACCAGCTCATCCTCCTTTTCGTGCCAGTGGCGCAGCGCGGAGGATGCGCCGGGCTTGAGCATGGTGAGATTGACGCCGAACTGGTCGAGGCCGACGGCATTGCCAAGCCGCTTCCGCTCGCGGCCGACGACGACGCGGTCGAGGGGCGACGGGTAGCCGGTCCGGGTATCGATGGGAAGCTTGGCGATATCGATCTTGGGCATGGCTAATCAACTCACACGCGCTCGATGATGGTGGCGGTGCCCATGCCGGCGCCGATGCAGAGCGTGACCAGCGCGGTGGAGAGATCGCGCCGCTCCAGTTCGTCGAGCACGGTGCCGAGGATCATGGCGCCGGTGGCGCCGAGCGGATGGCCGAGCGCAATGGCGCCGCCGTTGACGTTCACTTTCGCCGGATCCAGATCGAACGCCTGCAGATAGCGCAGCACCACCGAGGCGAACGCCTCGTTGATCTCAATCAGATCGATGTCGCCCAGCGCCATGCCGGAATTCTTCAACACTTTTTTGGTCACATCGACCGGACCGGTCAGCATCAGCGCCGGCTCCGAGCCGATATTGGCGAAGGCTTTGATCTTGGCTCGTGGTTTTAAGCCCGCACGCCGGCCGGCGCGCGCATTGCCGACCAGGACCGCGGCAGCGCCGTCGACGATGCCCGACGAATTGCCGGCGTGATGCACGTGATTGACGTATTCGACGTCGGGATGCGCCTGGATGGCCACCGCATCGAAGCCGCCGAGCTCGCCCATCTGCACGAATGACGGCTGCAACGCGGCGAGCGACTGCATGGTCGTGCCCGGCCGCATGTGCTCGTCCTTGGCCAGAATGGTTAACCCGTTGACGTCTTTCACCACCATCACCGAACGATTGAAGCGCCCCTCGTCCCAGGCCGCGCCGGCGCGCTTCTGGCTCTCCACCGCATAGGCATCGACGTCGTCGCGGGAGAATCCGTATTTGGTCGCGATCAGGTCGGCGGAAATGCCCTGCGGCATGAAATAGTGCGCGACCCCCGGCCATGATCTGGGCCGCGGCGAAATTCACCGCGTCGAGACCCGAGGCGCAGAACCGGTTGATCTGCACGCCGGGGACGCTGTCGCCATAGCCCGCCACCAGCGCCGCGGTGCGCGCAATATCGGCGGCGGCTTCGCCGACCGGATCGACCACGCCGAGCACCACGTCATCGACCAGCGCGGTGTCGAGATCGTTGCGGCTCTTGATGGCGCCGAGCGCCTGGGCCGCCAGATTGAGCGCGGTCACTTCGTGCAATGCGCCGTCGACCTTGCCGCGGCCGCGCGGCGTGCGCACGTGATCGTAGATGAAGGCGTCGGGCATAAGACAAAATCCTCCCAATCGCGTCGGCGTTCCGTTCAGTCATATAGAGTCTGAATCGATAAAGGCTAGAACGCCCCGGCCGGCAATGCCATATGTTTGCGACAGTCGCGATACGTGCTCTGGCGAGGCGCCGGGGTGTGTATTAGCCTGATTGCCCACGGGTTTTTCAAAGATTGGCGGCAGCATGGGTCGCGTGCAAGACAAGGTCGCGCTGGTCACGGGCGGCGCATCGGGCATCGGCTTTGCCGCGGCACAGCTGTTCGTGGCGGAAGGCGCCACGGTCGTCGTGGCCGACCGCGACGAAGCCGCGTCGACGTCGGCCGTTGCGGCGCTGCGGCAACGCGCATCGTTTCATCGGCTCGACGTCACCCGCGAGGACGATTGGGTCGCGGTCACCGATGCGGTGGTGCGCGACTTCGGCCGCATCGACATTGTGGTCAACAATGCCGGCGTGGTGCTGTTCAAGGACATCGAGGCGACGACGCTCGACGAGTGGCGCGACCTGATGGCGGTCAATCTCGATGGCGTGTTTCTCGGCTGCAAGCACGCCGTGCGTGTCATGAAGGATCGCGGCGGCGGCGCGATCGTCAACATGTCGTCGGTCGCGGGCATGATCGGACACGGCAACCTTGCCGCCTACTGCGCCAGCAAAGGCGGCGTGCGGCTGTTGACCAAATCGGTGGCGCTGCATTGCGCGCGCAAGGGCTACAACATCCGCTGCAATTCGGTGCATCCGTCGTTCGCCGAAACGCCGATGCTGCAATCGATGATCGCGGCGGCGCGCAATCCGGAAAAGCTCGCGGCCGGATTTGCGGCGGCGGCGCCGCTCGGGCGGCTGGCGCAGCCGATCGAGATCGCGCGCACCATCCTCTTCCTTGCCAGCGACGAATCCGCGTTCATCACCGGCGCCGAATTCGTGGTGGACGGCGGCTTGACCGCAGCCTGACCAGCAAATCGCCACGCAAAGTTTTTCAGAAAGCGTCGGCCGGCAGCGCCATGGTGCTCTCGGCGCCGGCCTTGATGCGCGCCAGATGCGTCGTGGTTGCCGGCAACATGCGCTGCATGAAGAAGCGGGCGGTGACGAGCTTGTTCTCCATGCTCGCCGCCGCGCCGTTACCTGCCGTTTTCGCTTTC
>JBEKKM010000083.1:0-20752 GCA_050010715.1 Xanthobacteraceae bacterium
AGCGCCTGGCGCAGGGGCGCACGGATTTCGGCCATCCTGACGTTTTCTTCGGTGCAGCCCGGATACCAGACTCGCTCTGGGTGACCTTCACGGTCACCGACACAGGGACCGAATTCGTCAAGCAAATCGCCACGCTGACCGGCAGCCAGGCGGGACAGGGCGGGCTCGTGACTCTGAAAGACTCGCCCTGGGTTTTGTCGCTGTCGATCTTCCACCAACCGGAAATCATCGGCCAGCCAGCCGGCACGAGCGTCTGGTGGGGCTACGGTCTATATCCCGACCGAACCGGCGAGTTCGTGAAGAAACCCATGGATCAATGCACCGGCGCGGAGATCCTGGAGGAGACGCTGAAGCAACTGCGGTTCGATAAGCAGCAGCTGGACGCGATCATGGCGTCATCGATTTGCGTGCCTTGCTACCTGCCCTACGTCAACAACGTCTGGCTCCCCTGGAGCCGCGGCGACATGCCTCCCCCCGTTCCCGAAGGGGCGACCAATCTCGGACTCATCGGCCAGTACATCGACATGCCCAGGGAAATAGCCTTCACCATCGAGTGCTCCGTCCGCTCGGCGTGGGAAGCCATTCGCATCCTACTCAAGCGCGGCCCCGCGCCGCCGCCCGTTTATCAGGGCCAGTACGATCCGAAGGCGCTGTTCGCTGCGCTGAAGGTATTTGTCTGTCAGTGATCTGCGCCACTCCCGGCGTCGTGGGAGGAACCCGACAAACAACCTCAATTTATGGGTACACGCCATAGTGCGCGCCGCTAGTGGGGCAACTGTATCTGCTTCGTCGCCGAAATGACGCTTCAGCCCCACACCTCACCGGCGATCTCGACCACCATGCGCAGCTTCGCCCATTGCTCCTCCTCGGCGAGCACGTTGCCTTCTTCGGTGGAAGCAAAGCCGCATTGCGGCGAGAGACAAAGCTGATCGAGGGCGGCGAATTTTGTCGCCTCGTCGATGCGGCGTTTGATGTCGTCCTTCTTTTCCAGCTTGCCGGATTTTGTCGTGATCAGCCCGAGCACGACGATCTTGTTGCCCTTGGGCAAAAAGCGCAGCGGCTCGAAACCGCCGGCGCGCGCGGTGTCGTATTCGAGGAAATAGCCGTCATAGTTCAATTGGCCGAGCAGAATTTCGGCGACCGGCTCGTAGCCACCTTCGGAAATCCAGGTTGAGCGGAAATTGCCGCGGCAAATATGCGTCGTGATCGTCATATCGGCCGGCTTGCCTTCCAGCGAGCTGTTGATGACGCGGGCGTAGTCTTTGGCCAGATTGTCGGCGTTGAGGCCGCGGTCGCGCGCCTTCTTCAATTCGGCCTGCGAGCACAGATAGGCCCAGGCGGTGTCGTCGATCTGCAGATAGCGGCAGCCGGCGTCGTAGAAGCCGCGGATCGCCTGGCGGTAGGTTTTAGCCAGATCGTCGAAGATGGCGTCGCGGTCGGCGTATTCCTTGGTGGCGATCGCGTTCGGCTCGAGGCGGAAATGCATGGTCGCCGCGGACGGGATACACATTTTCGGCGTGACGCGCGTATGGCTTTTCAGGAACTTGAAATGCTCCAGCATCGGATGGCTGCCGGAGAAGCCGAGCTTGCCGGTGATGCGCGGGCTCAAATGCTTGGTCTGCACGCCCTGAAACTGGATGCCGTGCTCGATCTCATGGATCTCGACGCCGTCGAGCATGCCGTAGAAGTCGAAATGCCACCACGAGCGGCGGAATTCGCCGTCGGTGGCGCATTGCAGCCCGACCTCCTCCTGCTTCTTGATGATCTTCTCGATCTCGCGGTCCTCGACCTCCTTGAGTTGCGCGGGAGTGATCGCGCCCTTCTCGCGCTTGGCGCGTGCTTCCTTGAGCGGCGCGGTGCGCAAAATCGAGCCGACCACGTCAGCGCGGAACGGCGGCTTGCTTCTCGGCATCGGGCGATCCTCCTGAAAAACTGTTGGCGCGACACAAGCGGGGACCGCGTGTTTCGTCAACTGCTAAACGGCGCAATTGGCCGACCTCAATGGGCTGCGTCCCAATGGCGACGCCGCAGCCTTAAATCTCGATGGTGATCTTTCCGTCCACAACCAGCGTCGGATAGGTCTTGATCGGCACCATGCAGGGCGGCGAGACCACTTCGCCGGTGCGGATATTGAACTGGCCATTGTGGAAATTGCACTCGACCACGTCGTCCTCGATATAGCCTTCCGACAAGGAGCCCGGACCGTGGGTGCACAGGTCGTCGGTGACGTAGAACTGGCCGTCGACATTGAACACCGCCAGCGCCAAATCGTCGATCTCGACCTTGAGCGCCGTTCCGGGCGCCACCTCGTCGGTGCTGCAGAGCTCGATACGCTTTCCGCCGGACATTACCGAAGGCCTCGCTGCGATTGTCCCCTCAATGCAGCGCTTTATAGCCGACGCCGCGCATAATGAAATATCCTCCATCGTACGCTATATCTAGGGCAGGCGTTAAGGAGAACAGCGATGCAAAGCGAATCGGCCCGGATGAGTTCGGCGGCGGAGGCCAAATTCCGCATTGATCGGCCGAATTCGCAGCCGCGCGCGGTGAAGGTGATCGCGCTCGACAGCCAGAGCGAGCGCGTCGTCAAGGAGCTGGCGCAATCGCCGTGGCAGCGCGCCAGCTTCCTCACGGCTTCCGCCTTCTCCGGCGCGCCGCGCCGCGGCGAGCCGTTCTCGATGGGCGGCTGGCTCAACGACCTCGCCGGCCGCACCAAGGATCTGGTCGACGAAGTCAACACCGCCGATCTGGTGGTCATGGTGGCGACCGCCGGCGAGAACGTCGCCGCGGCGGCCATCATCGGCGAAGCCTGCAGCGTCAAGCACGTGATGACCACGGCGCTCATTCTCGGCGGCGCCTCGTCCAGCGACGAGACGATCTCGAAGATGCTCGCGCAATTGCGGCCGCATGTGATGATGCTGGTGATTTCCAGCGCCGACGAATACATCAAGGACATGCTCACGGCGCTGCGCGCGTGAGCGGTGGCAGAATCGAGCGCCGATGAAATTTACCGGAGAGCTGACCGTCAAGGCGCCGCGCGCCGAAGTCTATAAGGCCGTGCGCGATGCGCGCTTCTTTGCGTCCTGCGTCGATGGCGTGCGCGATCTACAGGAGACCGCGCCCGATACTTACGCCGCCGTGTTCGAGACCAAGGTCGCCTACATGAAATTCAGCTTCAAGGTGACGGTCGAAGTCGTGCGCGCCGAAGCGCCGCGCGAGATCGTAGCCAAGGTCGAAGGCACGCCGCTTGGCATCGTCGGCCGCTTGACCGCGACGTCGCTGACGACGCTGACGGAAGTGGGCGACGAGACCAAAATCGCCTACGAAGTCGAGGCCGCGCTGACCGGCAAGCTCGGCAGCCTCGGCCAGCCGGTGCTGCGCTCCAAGGCGAAGGAGATGGAACGGCAATTCGCCGCCCGCCTCGCTGCCGCGTTTGCGAGTGAGGGCACGGCCGCAACGTGACCAGAAGAGCTAACTTGAGGTGCGTTTCCCGGGCGCAGCGCAGCACGGAGCGAAGCGTAGTGGTGCGCTGCAGACCCGGGATCGTAACAAACTCCGAGTCTGCGACGATCCCGGATCAGCGGTGCACCACTTCGTGCTGCACCGCATCCGGGAAACGCCGCTCTATAATTGCGGCCATGAGTCTGACATGACACCCGACCCCATCGCCATCGACACCGACGTGCTGGTCATCGGCTCCGGCGCCGCGGGCATGTATGCGGCGATCGAGGCGGCGCGTTGCGGCGCGCATGTCCTGCTCGCCGATCGCAGCCTGATCGGCCGCGGCGGCGCCACCGTGATGGCGCAGATGACGGTGGCCTGCGCGCTGGGCGAAGAAACGCCGGACGATTGGCAGCACCACTATGCCGACACCATCGCCGCCGGCCGCGGGCTGTGCGACGAAAAGCTGGCGCAGCTTTTATGCGAGGAGGCGCCGGACTGCATCCGCGAGCTGGATCATTGGGGAGTCGGCTGGGCGCGTAAGGACGGCCACATCACCGCGACCATGGCGCCCGGCCACGACCGGCCGCGCTGCGTCTATGTCGATTTCATCAATACGGGCCCCGCGGTGTCGAAGACCTTGCGCACCGCGATGGCGCGCAATCCCTCAATCCGCAAAGCCGGCGATCTCTGCATCGTCGATCTGATCGTCAGCGACGGCAAAGTCAGCGGCGCGGTCGCCTACCATCTCGGTACGGGCGCGCCGGTGGTAATCGCCGCCAAGGCAACAGTGCTGGCGACCGGCGGCCTGACGCGGCTTTACCGGCGCAACAGCGCCTCGGCCAATATGGGCGGCGACGGTTATGCGCTGGCGCTGCGCGCCGGTGCCACGCTGATCGACATGGAATTCGTGCAGTTCTTCCCGATCGGGCACTTGGCGCCGCGCCTCGTCGGCATGGATCCGATCATGTGGGATCCGTTCCGCTACAAGCTCGGCGGCCGCCTCCTCAACGGCCGCATGGAGGAGTTCACCTCGCGCTACGGCTCCGACGAAGACGGCAAATACGTTCTCACCCGCGACCTCGCCACCTACGCGATCATCAAGGAAGTCGAGGCCGGGCGCGGCTCGCCGCACGGCGGCGCGTATCTGAGCTTCGAGCATTGCTCCGCGGCGGCGCTGCGCGCGGCGTTCGGCCCGGTGATCGATCGCCTCGCCGCAAACCACATCGATCTCACCCGCATGCCGGTCGAGGTCGCGCCGATCGCGCATTACCACATGGGCGGCGTGAAGACCGACGCGAGCATGGCGACGGATGTGTCGGGCTTGTACGCCGCCGGCGAAGTGGTCGGCGGCGCCAACGGCGCAAATCGATTGTCGGGCAACGCCATCACCGAGGCCTTGGTGTTTGGCCGCCGCGCCGGGCGCAGCGCCGCCGCGATGGCGAAGCATAAGGCGCGGCCAATGGTGCGGCTGCGAGATTCGATCGCAGCGCTTGACCTCGTACGCTCGGGGATGGGAGACCGCGACCGCGTCATCATCGCCGATATGATCGCGCATTTGCAGGCGGCCATGGCCGATGGAGTCGGACCGATCCGCACCCGCGACTCGCTCATGCGCTCCCGTCTGGCCATGGTCGATCTGAAGGGAAACCTCAGCGCACAGCCGCCCGGCCGCCCCGGCGCATTCGATCTCGAACGGCTCGATTGGTTCGATCTGCGCAACATGCTCGTCGTCGCGGACGCAGTCGCGACGGCCGCGCATACGCGGCTGGAAAGCAGGGGCGCGCATCAGCGCGAGGATTTTCCCGATACGCTGCCGCAGTGGCAGGCGCATCTGGCTCTGAAGCAGGAACGTTTAGGCTTGGGAATCTCGGGCGCTCCGGAGGGCTCGAAGTGGTGGCTCCATGAGCAAACAAATTAGCCAGATCGCAACGCTGAAAATCCAACGCGGCAGCGACCGCAACGCGCCGCAATGGCAAACCTACGAAGTCCCCTTCGAGCCCGGCCAATCGGTGCTCGACGGCCTGCGCTGGTTGCGCATCAACAAGGACCCGTCGCTGGCGGTGCGCTTCTCCTGCATCAACGCCAATGCCTGCAAGGAGTGCATGATCCAGCTCGACGGCGACACGGTCTATGCCTGCACCGCCCGCCTCGAGCCGCGCGCGATGACGCTCACCCCACTGCCGAATAAGAAGCTCATCCGCGACCTGGTCACCGAGATCGCCCCGCCCAGCGAGCGGTTTGGTAAATAGGGCCCTGCTGAACGCCCGTTGCCGCTATTGGCGCCGGTAATACCTGTGGCGAAATTGAGATCGGGCGCGGCGCATTTTACAAAAATTGCCGCAATCATTGCGTAGCTCTGCGGCCTACGGCGCGCGATCTTCGATCGGGGGAGAAGCGCACCCTCTTCGCTTCTCGGCTTCGGAGGGGCGATCTGCAGTGTGGACGGGGGAATGAGTTTCGCGTTGCGTTACACGTCGGGGGACGTTCAGGTACTTGGCTTACGGAGCGACCGCCCACAACGGCTGATGGGCAGCGCTGCCATGGCCTGCGTGGCGTTCGCGTGCAGCTGGACGCTTGCGGTCAATCTTACCGGCCCGCGCGCCGGTGCGATCGACGTCTCCGGAACCATTTTCGATGCCATCGAGCATACGGCCCCGCGCGGCGACAAGCTCGTGGTCACGGCGCCAAGTCCGCTACGCGGGTCGCGGCTAGTTTCAAAGAGCGACGCGCCGTTATTCGATGCTCGCTTTACCATGGGCTCTGCCGCGCAATCATTCGCCGCGAACGCGCCCGACCAGCCGCGCGGCTGGTCGGTAGCGACAACTGCCCCGGTGCAAGGCGCGATCGAGGCCGCGCCCGATACCAAATCGGCGCCAGTGCGGGACGCCCGGATCGTGCAAGACGCCGTGCCATTGCCGCAGCCCGCACCGCAAACCCGGACCGCCGCGCTGCGCGATGGCGCGCACCGCGTCGTTGCCAACGCGGTCGCCGACACACGGTCGATCTGGGACAAGCTTTTCGGCAGGCCGGCATCGGCGCTGACGCTCGCCTATGCGGGCGCCGAGACCGGCAGCCTGGGCAGCGGACACAACAGCGCACTGGGTCTCTACGACCGCTCCACCGCGGTGTACGACATCACCGCGCACAAGGTTTACCTGCCCGACGGCACCGCGCTCGAAGCGCATTCGGGCCTCGGCGCCTTGCTCGACGATCCACGCCACGCCGACGTCAAGATGCGCGGCGTCACGCCACCCGCCGTCTATGATCTGCAACCGCGCGAAGCCTTGTTCCACGGCGTCGAGGCGCTGCGGCTGATCCCGGAGGACGAGACCCAGGCGCTCGGCCGCGACGGCCTGCTCGCGCACAGCTACATGCTCGGCCCCAACGGCGATTCGAATGGCTGCGTGTCGTTCAGGGATTACGAGGCCTTTTTGCAGGCCTACAAGAATCACGAGATCACGCGGCTTGCCGTGGTGGCGCGATTGGATTGAGTTTTTTACTCCCCCGCTTGCGGGGGAGAGGCGAGCGAAGCGACGCCAGAGGGGGCCGTCTTCGCGACCTGCGCGAGCGTTATCTCACTTCGCCGGCGCCGCGTCGGCCGTCTTGGAATAGCGCGCGTAGAGGTCGGCGACCCGCTGTTCCCACATGCCGACGAACGCGGCCGAGGTGAGGTTGTCCACCGATTTCCAGATCTTTTTGATTTCCGGCAGCGTGTTTTGCCAAATGGCGCGCTTGCACCATTTCTCGCCCTTCTGCTGGCCTTCCTCGGTGGCGCACATGGATTGCCAGGCGACCCGGTCCGGATGGCTGACGTGCTCCTCGGCGCCCTGGATGCCTTGCTGATGGATCAGATAGAGATCGCTCAAGGTCGGATGCTTGTGGGTGCGCAATTCGAACAGCTCGGCCTCGACGATGATCTTGTAGGCGGCGGCGATGGCGTTGTCGCGCGGGCTTAAGATGTCGCCGTCGCCATAGCGGTTGAACTCGTATTTGCTCAGCTGATAGAGCCCGACATAGGAGCCGGTGCGCTGCTTGGGATCGAAATCGGATTCGATCTTGGCGACCGCTTTCATGTAGCCGAAATCCAGACCGAAGGCGTCGGCGGCGTGCCTGATCTCCTCGATCGGCGTGCCGACTGGAATGTCTTTGAGCGAATCGAGCACCGTGTCCGCCGGTTTCTCCGGCGGCGGCGTTTCGGAATAGGCGTAATAGGCCAGATAGTGGAAGTCGTTCTTCGGCGGCTCGGCGGGAGCCAAGTCCGCTTGCGAGATCGGTACCAGGCCGAGGGAAGCGACCACGATCGGATTGGCCGGACCGATCGGCGTCGGATCGAAATAGGCGTTGGGCCTCGGATCGTCGAAAGCAAGGACCTTGGGGCCTAGGGACTCAGGGCTTGAGGAAACTGCGCTGACCGGAATGACCCGTGCGGAAACGACTTGTGTCGGATCGGCGGATGCCACCACCGTGTTACGCAAAGAGCTGGCTCGCGAGGATCGATCACGCAAAGATCTCGCACCCAAGGAAGCGACCGGCATCGGATCGGCGGCAGTGAAGGCAAGGGCGGCAAAATCCCGCTCCAGATTGGCGTGCGCGTTATCCAAGACGGCAAGCGCCAGCGTCTCGCCGCCGGCGAGCGAAGGCTCGCGCGCCGGCAGGCGCTGCGCCACTGAATAGAACACGGCAATGGCGCCCAGAATGCAGGCGCACTGCAGGATTTTCATTGTGCGAGTCGTCCCCCGACGGTCGACACAGGTCCCAAACAGGTTAATTAGCGACTAAGAATAAGTCGTAAATCGGGCACCCGGCGGCCCTGTACCCGGGCAAAAGGCCCGATTTGGCCGCGAAAACAGCGCGAACGCCTAGGAACGCCGCGCCGGCGCTGCCATAATCGCGCCGATCCGCCGGGAGGGTCGCCATGGCGCAAGCCCAGCCGAAAGCGAAAACCCACGCCGCCCGCGACTGGCCGTTTGCGGTCAGGCCGCTGCATCCTGTTCTCGGCTGCGAGATTTCAGGCATCACGCTGGCGCAGGCCGTGTCGCCCGAGCTGTTCGCCAAAGTCTATGAAGCCTTTCTCGAATACCAGCTGATCGTCTTCCACGACGTCGATCTGCCGCCGGCGACCCAGGTCGCGTTCGCGCGCAATTTCGGCGAGGTGCAGGTCCACGTGCTCAGCGACCATTACGGCATCAAGGACCACCCGGAAATCTACATGCTGTCCAACCTCGATAACGACGGCAATCCGAGCGGCAAGCACCCAGACAAGGGCACGCTGTTTTGGCACACCGACGGCTCCTGGCGCGAGCGCACCGGGCAGGCGACGATGATGTATTCGGAGATCGTGCCGGAGGTGGGTGGCGAAACCGAATTCGCCGACATGTATTCGGCTTACGAGCTGTTGCCGGCGGCGATGAAGCGGCGGATCGAAGGCCGGCGCGCCATCCACAATCTGGATTTCTCGCGCACGCGGCGCCACGGCGAGGATTTGTTGACGGCAGAACAAAAAGCCAAAGTGCCACCGATCGCGCATCCGATCGTGCGCACCCATCCCGAGACCGGACGCAAGGCGATTTTCCTCGGCGATCACGCCGAAGAGATCGAGGGCATGGCCTACGACGAAGGCCGCGCGCTGATCGAGGAGATCAACGCCATGATCACGCCGCCCGAGCACGTCTACAGCCACCGCTGGAGCCCGCGCCAATGCATGGTGTGGGACAACCGCTGCACGCTGCATCGCGCCACCGGCTTCGACGAGGCCCGCTTGAAGCGCGTGATGCGCCGCTGCACCATCAACGGCGACCGGCCGTTTTAAATTGTTTCTCTCTCCCCGCTTGCGATTAGATGCGGTGCGCTGTCAGGAGTCGACATAAAATGAGAAAACATCTCGCTTTGGCGGTTATCTTCCTTGCGGCGAGCCTCGCCGGCGCCGCCGCGGAGACTTGGCCGGAGCGGCCGGTCAAGGTCATCGTCGGCTTCGCGCCCGGCGGCCCGACCGATCTGGTGGCGCGCCTGATCGCACAGCAGCTCGCCGCCCAGACCGGCAAGAATTTTTACGTCGAGAACGTGCCCGGCGCCGGCGGCAATGTCGGCACCATCAAGGCGGCGCAATCGGCGCCGGACGGCTATACGATCCTGGTGACCGGCGGCAACATCACCAACAATCAATTTCTGTTCGCCCATCCGGGCTTCGATACGTTGAAAGATTTTGACGCGGTCACGCTCGCCGCCGCGACGCCGGTGGTGCTGGCGGTCAATCCATCGGTGCCGGCCAAGACCGTCAAGGAGCTGGTGGACTGGATCAAAGCCAATCCCGGCAAGGAGAGCTACGCTTCGCCGGGCACCGGCACGCCACCGCAGCTCACCGGCGCGCTGTTCGTGCATGCCTTGAACCTCGATCTGGTCCATGTGCCGTTCAGCGGCGGCGGCCCGGCGGTCGAAGCCACCGTCGGCAACCACACGCCGATCTCGTTCGGCGCCATGGCGCCTGCCGTGCCGCTGATCAAGAACGGCGATCTGCGCGCACTCGCCGTGACCGGCAAGACACGCTCGCCGACCTTGCCCGACATCCCGACCATGGCGGAAGCCGGCTTCCCCGAAGTCGAGGGCGCCACCTGGACCGCGGTCGCGGTGCCGGCCGGCACGCCGAAGGACATCGTCGCTCAGCTGCACGACATGATCGTCAAAAGCCTCGGCGAGCCCGACGTCAAAGACAAACTCGCCGCCATGGCCTATGTCGGCATCGGCAACTCGCCGGAAGAATGCGCGGCGTTCTTCAAGGGCGAGATGGACAAGTGGGGCAAGGTGATCAAGGACGCGGGGCTGAAGGCAGAGTGAATTTCTTTCCTCCCCCGTTTACGGGGGAGCATAGGCGGCTTCAGCCGCCGTTCTTAGTGCTAAGAACGCCGATGCGAAGCATCGACTATGGAGCGAAGCGAAGCGGGTGGGGGTCGGTGCATGGCGCGCGTTGGCGTTATTTCTTCTTCTTCAGCAACGCATCCCGTTGCTTGATCAGCGTATCCAGCTCTTCATTCTGCTGCGCGATACGATCCGCATTGCGCTCCTCATCCTCGGCGCCCGAAAATGCGGCCGCCTGCTCGATCAGCTGCCGGATATTGTCACGAACAATGGCGATGCGATCCTCGATTTCGGGGAGCGAAAGCGTACTACCGTTGGTCATTATGTTTTTCCTTGGTCGATGGATAATTCAGGCGCGGTACGGCTGCGCGAGAGTATAACAGATCGCCTGAAGTGAACATGCCGCCGAGCGCGTAGGGCATAAGGCACCGTCACGGCCTCAGTCTCGACCCGAAATGTGAACCGGAGCGGCACGGTCTTTAGAAATCTAACTCTGGAGCCTTTGCAGACGAACTGATCTTGGACCACAACGTGTGGGCCAGTTCATGCTTTCCCAGAAATATCAACCAATAAAGCCGTTGATTTTGTGGACCTTTGATGAGTTCACAGTGCTCGGCTCTGGGCAACCCCAAGGCCTCTACCTTATCGGACCAAAATTGAATAATGGCTGCGCGGAGCGACCCTTGATTCATGTCCGTCCGGATGTGATCGCGCCACCCAGGGGCAAACCTGTCAAATTCATCATGCGCTTCCGATGTGTAGCGATCTGCATTCCGCTGGAGATCCGAGAGACTGACATGAACAATGACGTCAATTCTCTTCAACTTGGCCAAACTCTCGAAAAGGTCGAACGAAAGCGTTCCGAGATTGTGTGGATCGAGAAATGCAAAATGCAATCCTGAAGAATTTAACTGTTGTACAATTTTGGGCATTGCGGCGCTTGCAGGCCCTGGCGTTGCCCTGACTGGCGCTCCCAGGTTTAGCAAACGCTTTTCGGCTGTTGATAGTAGTTCCGGATCGGCGTCCGAAATGTGCATGACCGTGAATGGCGCCAATGATCCTTTGGCTTTGCTGAATGCTGCAACCGGACTTCCATCTATGAATCTTCCGTTGGTACGAATTTTGGATCGGCCGGGCCCACAGAAGACGTCGATATATGCGGCTCCGGAACCTAGATAGCGACGACGTGCAGCGCTCGATGCTTGAATGTAATCGGTAACGATTTTCAACTTGTCGATTGCCCACGGGCCGACGTTCTCTACAAGCAGGCCGCCGTCATCAAGCGAATAATGTTCGTCTCGCTGAATCATTGTCCGTGTGACTTTCTCTCGCAGCGGCTGCAAGGTTTGTCCTGTTACTCTCGACGGGAAAGTCACGCCAGAGACGACCGTCCAATTTTCCGCCGCCCTTGCCATTTTCCGGCGGGTCGAATTGCATAGCCTGTTGCACGGAATAAAAGTCTTCAACGACACGCGGATTGTTTTTGTACGTACCCCATTGCTTCAGAAACGGCGCAACGCCGAGACGTTGGCACTCTGCAATGGCATCTCTGGCCCATTGGGGATCGGTGTACCTTATTAGGTCCGATCGAACGCCGCTTTCTCCGCCAATAATCAGCCAGTCGGGAAACTCGCCATCAACATCTAACCGCCCGAGAGGGCCGATAGCTGGCTCGTAGCTGACGAAGTGAACTACCGATGGAACTTTGAGAAGATAAGGAACCCGCTGTCGATAGGCGCAAGCATCCTCTGCCGTCGTGCCCAGCCAAATATTGGGATATCCACTTCCCCAATCGCGCGGCAGCATTCTTCGGATATTTTGCGGCCGCTTTGTCAGCAATTGCCAATCCAGCTGATCGCATCTGCGAATCAGGTTGAATAGGTCAGAACGCCATGAGGAGTCGACTTGGTTATCGAACACGTCGGCAAGGGAAGCACAGAAGACCCGCTGCCTCCGTCCATGTTCAGCCTGAAAAAGCTTTGCCTGTTCGTTCCAAGTGGTAGGATTCCGCCAGTAGGCAGCGGTCGTTCGACGCCGGGGATGGTCCCCCCAAATTACCTGACCGCTCCGCTTCGCCCATTTTTCCGCGTAACAAAAATCGCAGGCTGAGGGTGCGCCGCGGGGTCTGGCGATCTTGGTGCATCCGACCCACGGGTTAAATGTGGAGTCCGTCCATTCTATTTTTGATCGAGTGCCCATGAACGCGTCCACTCCGTCGTAACTGGGGTTGATTATTACATAGGCCAATTAAAAGAACAAATAATGAACATAATTGGCAAGGCGACCGCGATGTCACTTTTATATTGACAATAGTCCTTTTTTATGAGACACGGCTATATCCCGCTCACCAAGGGACGCCTTCCGGAGGCAAGCCGTGAGGTGGAGCGGGTGCGGTGCCCGCGGGCGGATTTGCAGTCTGCTCTCGGGCGGCTTGGGTATCATGTCTCCCGGCATTACGACCGGGGTGGGAGGTGCATCCCTGGACTGGGACAGGCGAAGGCGGGTAACGCCCGTTCAGACCACGTCCCAGGAAGCCTGGCCTGAAGCCGAGCCTTCGGGATGAGATATTCCCTTAGGTGAGAGCCGCGGTGGAACGCCGACAGGCGTGCGCGCTCCGCTGAGCGCGCGCCGCGTGCAAGCGCGGTGGTTGGATCTGCGTCTGTCGGCGTTCTGCCTCCCCTCTTTGCAGAGGGAAGAAAAAAGCAAGTGGCGAGTGGTGGATAGCGAAGCGGACTTTCCCAATTCGCGCCTCGCCATGGATAAAACTCCGACGCGGATCGCGTTGCGAGAACGCTGCCTCTTTCCGCCCCCGCGAAGCGGGGGCGGACGAAGATTTGACAAGGCCGATGCCGGCAGCGAAGAACGGCGCAACGTGGCCGGTCCGGGAAAAACCATGACGGTAGAACGCAAGCCCGTTGCCTTCGGCGATCTGCGCGGCTGGTTGCAGGCGCTCGATGGTGCCGGCGAACTGCAAACCATCGATGCCGAGGTCGATTGGAATATCGAGCTTGGCACTGTCGCCCGTTTGGCCCAAGGGCCCGGCACCGGGCCGGCGCTGCTGTTCAACAAGATCCGCGACTATGGCGAGAACGCCCGCTGCCGGCAGGTGTTTGCCGGCGCGCTGTCGAGCTACCGGCGCATCGCTATGATGCTCGGGCTGCCGCCCGACACCCATCCGCGCGAACTGGTCAAGCTCGGCCGCACCGTGCTGACCGGCTCGATCCCGCCGAAAATCGTCTCGAGCGGACCGGTCAAGGAGAACATCGTCAAAGGCGACGATGTTGATTTGAATGATTTTCCGGCGCCGCAATGGAATCGCGCCGACGGCGGCCGCTACATTCTCACTTACGGCGGCGTCGTCACCAAGGACCCGAACACCAATGTCATGAATGTCGGCGTCTATCGCGGCATGGTGGCGGGCAAGAACATGATTCCGATGCTGACCTGGCGGGCGCAGCATATTGGCCATCACGCCACCGCCTGGCAGCAATTGGGCCACACCGAAATGCCGATCGCGGTCGCCATCGGCTGGGAGCCGTCGCTCGATTTCGTCGGCGGTGCGCCGGTGCCGAAAGACTTAAGCGAATACGACGTCATCGGCGCCATCCGCGGCGCGCCGGTCGAGCTGGTCAAATGCGAGACCGTCGATCTCTATGTGCCGGCCAGCGCCGAGATCGTCATCGAAGGTTTCATGAGCTTCGATCCGGCGACCTTTTTGCCGGAAGGGCCTTACGCCGAGTTCACCGGCTACATCGCCGGCGACCGCTCGCCGAAATCCGCCATCCGCGTCACCTGCATCACCCACCGCAAAAATCCGATCCTGCGCGGCACCATCGAAGGCACCATGCCGGGCAGCTATTCGGAGAACAGCGTCACCTCGTCGGTGATGCGCGCGGCGACGGCGTGGAACGTGCTGGATCGCGCCGGCGTGCCGGGCATCACTGACGTGTGGTGCCCGCCGGTGCAGGCCGGCGTCAATGTGGTGGTGCAGGTCAAGCAAAGCTATCGCGGCGTCGCCAAGCAGGTGGCGAACGCGCTGTGGGGAAGTTCGGCGGCGCATGTGCGCTACAAGCACGTCACCGTGGTCGACGACGACATCGACATCCACGATTACGCCGCGGTCGATTGGGCGATCGCGTTCCGCGTCAATGCCGGCGAGGACGACATCGTCATCATGCCGTCGACCTTCGGCGCCGGGCTTGATCCATCGGTGCGCAAGCGCGACCGCAACGTGGCGCAATTCGGCACCGGCAAATGGCATCGCGTGTTGATCGACGCCACCATCAATCTCGATTACGACCCGGATCCCGATCTCGGCGGCGCCCGCTTCCCGCCGACGGTGCGGCCGGAGCAGAAGGATATCGACGCGGTGATGAAGCGGTGGGGGGAACTCGGCCTCGACAAGCCGAAGCGATGAGTCGCGGACGACGGAGGACGGACGACGGAGGACAGATAGCACACTTCTTCATCCGTCATCTGTCGTCCGTCATCCGCCCTCACGGCAACAGCGGCTTCTGGCCTTCGGGCAATTGCATATCGAACGCCGTGAGCAGCGCCGCGGTGGCGGAGTAGTTGCCCATCAGCATGACCAGCTCGACAAGTTTTTGCGGCTCGAACAGTTTCTTGACCCGCGCAAAGCATTCCGGCGTCACTTTGTGATCGCCAAAAGTTTGCCGGCCGAGCTCGATGATCGCGGCGTAAGTCTCGTCGAGGCCTTGCGTGCTCTTGCGGTGCTTGATGACGTCGATGACATCGGCCGGCACGCCTTCCTTCAATGCTTCGGGCTCGTGCGCGGCCCATTCGAACTGGCTGTCCATCTCGCGGGCGACAGTGAGGATCGCCACCTCGCGCACCTTCGGATCGAACACCTTGAAGCGCAGGTAATTGTTGAATGCGTTGCGCGATTCGACCGTATTGGTGCTGTAGAGCGCAATGCCGCCCGGGCCGCGCAAGCCGACGATCGACGCTCCCGGCGTCGCGGCGCGGTCGTAGGCACGCTTGCCGACGTCGTCCAAGTCCTCGCGTTTCGGCAACGGCAGGCGGAATCCGGAATTTGGATCGATATCGGACGGCATTGCACTCCCCGTGGTGGACGTTTGAGATTGGGCGTGAGTTTCGTGTGTGGCGGCGAATACCATAATCGTCGCGATTATGCAGGCAAGAAGCCGAAGGAAATGCATGACGATCCCCGCTTTGGCCATTATGGATGCCGAGCTTAGCGCCAGCCGCCCTGCGCGTCATTCCGGGATGCGGGCGAAGCCCGCAGGCCCGGAATCCATAGCCACGAAACAACAGGTTCACGCTATCATCTGCACTACAGGGAGTATGGATTCCGGGTTCCGCGCTGCGCGCGGCCCCGGAATGACGAGAGAGGAAACATGTTCTTCGAAGGCTTTACCCGCACCGAGATCAAAACCTCGGGCGCGCGCATTGTCACCGTGCATGGCGGCAATGGGCCGCCGCTGCTGCTCATGCACGGCAATCCGTTCAGCCATCTGTCGTGGCAGAAATTCGCGCCGCGGCTGGCGCAAGATTTCACCGTGGTCGCCACCGACCTGCGCGGCTACGGCGATTCGGAGAAGCCGCCGGGCGGCGACAACCACGAGAACTACTCGTTCCGCGCCATGGCGCAGGACCAGATCGAGGTGATGGCGGCGCTCGGCCACGACCGCTTTTTCGCCGCCGGCCACGACCGCGGCGCCCGCGTGCTGCACCGCATGTGCCTCGATCATCCCGACAAGGTTTTGCGCGCCGCCATCCTCGACATCGTTCCGCAGCATCACGTGTTCAATCATCCGAACAAGGCCTGGGCGATCTTTTCGTGGCACTGGTTTTTCATGATCCAGCCCGAGCCTTTTCCCGAACACCTGATGAGCGCCGATCCGGATTTCTTCATCGAGAAGAAGCTGTCGAAGACCAAACAGGGCTTGAGCTTCTTCGATCCGGCGGCGATCGCCGAGTACAAGCGCTATTTCCGCGATCCGGCGACGGTGCACGCCATGTGCGAGGATTATCGCGCCTGCGCCGGCATCGATTTCGACATGGACACTTTGGATTTCGAGGCCGGCCGCAAGATCGCCTGCCCGGTGCTGCTGCTGTGGGGTGCGAGCGGCGGCGTCGGCCGCAATTCCAAGCCGAGCCCGGGCGAAATCTGGCAGCGTTACGCCACCGACATCCGCAGCGCCAAGGCGCTGCCATGCGGACATTATCTTTCCGAGGAAGCGCCGGAAGAAACTTACAATGAGCTGCGGCAGTTCTTCCGCGGCTGAGGAAGATCGAAGCCGTTCGCTCAGAGAAAGCCGTCGATCGCAACAGCTACAAAAAGTTCTGAACGGATCGGGATGTCAAGGGTGAAACCGCTTCGCGGCGAACGAGACCATGGCGCACCCGCTCGCGGTCGGCGAAGAGATGGAAGCGCTGCCGATTTAGAAAACTGATTTTAGGTTGACGCTTCGGAACAACCAATCGAGAGCCGCCGGAGGCAGAGCAAGGCATTGATCGCAACGGACAGCGAGTGCTTCCGGTCCATTGATCCTGTCAAGGGTCTTCGACCGCCGAAGGGGGCGCTTCGCGCCCTTGACAGGATCAATGGACCGGAAGAGGGGCAGCCGTTGCGATCAATGCCATCCCGCGACCACTTAGACGGCTCTTTTGTTAAACTTCATTGCACACTTCAACTACGGCACCAGCAAGAGCTTGCCCAACACTTCGCCGCCTTCGAGCATCTCGTGCGCCCGCGCCGCTTCGGTGAGCGGCAGCCGCGCGTGAATGCGCGGATTGAGTTTTCCAGCCGCCAGCATGTCGATCAGCGCGCGCATGCCGGCGCGGCGCTCCTCGACCAGATGATCCCAGGTGTGAATGGAGAATTGCCGGATCGCCGGCGAGTTCTTGCTCGCCCGCAGCGTCGTCTGCAGATCGAGCGGCGCCTTGCCGCCGAGTCCGCCATAGACCACCAGCGTGCCGCACGGCGCCAAGAGCGCGAGATTGCCGGGAATGCTAGGGCCGCCGACCGGATCGATGATGGCATCGACGCCGCGGCCGCCCGTGATCGCGCTGACGCGCTCGTCGATCTTTTCCGTCTTGCGGTCGATGACGTGATCGGCGCCAAGCTCGCGAGCGAATCGCGCCTTCGCCGCGCTGGAGACGACACCGATCACGATCAGGCCGAAACTTTTGGCCAGATCGATCAGCGCATTGCCCATGCCGCCGGCCGCCGCATAGATCAGCACGGTCTGGCCCTGGCGCAGCGAGAGCGCATCGTGAAAGATGTGATAGGCGACCTGATAATTGGCCAGCGCCGCCGCGGCGTCGAACGCGACGCTGTCCGGCAGCACAAAGGTCGCTTCCGCCGGCGTCGCGACATAGTCGGCATAATGGCCGCCGCGATGCGGCCGCTCGCGCGCGGTGGTGTAGACACGCTGCCCGACTTGGCGCGACGTGACGCCAGTCCCGACTTTCTCGATGGTGCCGGCCAACTCGGTGCCTGGCGTCACCGGCAGCGGCGGCATCCAGCTATAGGTGCCGGCGCGGATCAGGCAATCGGGCATGCCGACGCCGATGGCATGCGCCCGGATCAGCACCTCGCCGGGCTTCGGCTCGGGCACCGGCACGTCGAGCAATTGCATGACGCCGGGCGGGCCCGGCTTCTGGACCTGGATGAGCTTCATGCGTTTCTTTCGGGCACCCGCGCGTTACGACGCCACCGGCGCCGGCGCGGCCAAAAAGTTCTTCATCACGTACCACAGCAGATCGCGGTTCTTGCTGAAGCCCGCGCTGTGCGCGGTCTGCGGCAAAATCACGAATTGCCGGTCGCCGTTCGGCAGCTGGCGGAAGAAGTCGAGCAGGTCGTCGTTGGTCGAGTTACCGTCCCATTCGCCGCGCGTCATCAGCACCGGGCACATGACCTTGGCCGGGTCGACCACCGGCAGGTTCGCCGCCATGTCGAGATAGGTGCCGCTCGGAATGGTGTCGCCGAACTTCATCTCGGCGGCGATGATCGCTTCCGGCACCGCGGGATCGTAAATGCCCGGATGCCCGTCGCGGGTGAAGATCGAGCGGATCATATTGGCGTCGCGCTTGCGCCGCGGATTGGCGCGCAGTTCGGCGATGTGCTTTTGCCGCCGCTCGATTTCCGCCGCGCCGTTGCCCTTATAGGTGAAGGCGGAGAGCACCAGCCGATCGACGTGCTCCGGCTGCGCCTGCGCGTAAGCGGCGGCGCGGATGCCGCCGGACGACGTGCCGTAAAAATGGATTCTTTGCTGGCTGGTCTCCTGCGTCACTACCGTCATCGCCGCTTTCAAATCCTCCACCCCGCTCGCGATATCCGAATTGTTGCCGGAGCTGTCGGAATTGCCGTAGCCGTCGTGATCCATGGTCCAGACGTCGTAGCCGTAGCGGGCGAACGCGTTCATCATCGAATATTCGCCCTTGCCCGGCACGGTCAGATCGTAGCTGCTGCGCGCCGCGTTCGAAGAGCCGTGCACCAGAAACAGCACCGGCTGCTGCGGCGCGTTGGTCGCCGGCGCCGTGAGCCGCTTGCGGAACATGTAAAGCTTCACATTGCCCTTGTGCGCCCAGTATTCGCCGCTCCAGATCTCTTGCGCCGCGGGCGCCGCGGTCTGCGCATGCGCCGACGTGATCCCCGAGGCCAATCCGGCGCCGATGCTCAAGCCCGCGCTTTTGATGACCGTGCGGCGTGCGACCGGATGATCCGTCATGGCGATCTCCCCAATGAATTGTGCGCCTACTGGCGGTGTTAGTGGACGACCGCCCCCGCCGGCTCTTTGCAGGCGGCGAGAATAGCAGGCTGCGTAGGAACATGGCAGGGTGTGGCCAATCAACGCGCCGTTCGCCGCCCTCGCGCCGGCACACGACATCTGCTAGGGGGCTGGTTGCGAAAAACGGTCGACTGATGCGCCAACAGCCGGTTCGGAAATGCTGAAGACCCTGCGCGACACCGCGCACTTTTTCGACAAGCGCATCGGCTGGAGCCGCCTGGGCATCGCGCTCAGTCTCACCATCATCATCGTCGCCGTCGTCGTGCTCTATCGCATCCTGCGCGACATCGATCCCGACTCGCTGGTCGACGCCATCGAGGCGACCGACTGGCGCACGCTCATCATCGCCGGCGCATTCGTCGCCTTAGGCTATGTGACGCTGACCTTCTACGACCTGTTCGCGCTGCGCACGATCGGACACCCGGAAATCCCGTACCGGGTCGCGGCGCTGGCCGGCTTTACCAGCTACGCGGTCGGCCACAATGTCGGCGCCAGCGTGTTCTCCGGCGGTGCCGTGCGCTATCGCATCTATTCGACCTGGGGCTTGAGCGTCATCGAGGTCACCAAAATCTGCTTCATCGCCGGGCTGACGTTCTGGCTCGGCAATGCCACCGTGCTCGGGCTCGGCGTGCTGCACGCGCCGCAAGCGGCGCGCGCCATCGATCAATTGCCATTGTGGTGCAACCGCCTGCTGGCGCTCGTGGTGCTCGCCTTGCTCGGCGCCTATGTCGCCTGGGTCTGGGTCAAGCCGCGCGTCATCGGCCGCGACGGCTGGCAGGTGACGCTGCCGGGCGGACCGCTGACGCTCCTTCAGATCGCGATCGGCATCGTCGATCTCGCCTGCTGCGCGGCGGCGATGTACATGCTGGTGCCCGACGAGCCCAATCTCGGCTTCGTCACGGTGGCGGTGATCTTCGTTGCCGCCACACTGTTGGGCTTCGCCAGCCACGCGCCCGGCGGCCTCGGCGTGTTCGACGCCGCGATGATGGTGGCGCTGTGGCAGTTCGACAAAGAAGATTTATTGGCCGGCCTGCTGCTGTTCCGGCTGCTCTATTACATTATTCCGTTCGTGATCTCGCTCGCGATCTTGGGAATTCGCGAGCTGCTGCTCGGCCGCGCCGCGCGCCGCATCGGCACCAAAGAGACGGCCCGATGAGCCTGGCCGAAAATCGGGCGACGCCGGTCGGAAGACGATCGCGCGGCGTCCGGCTCATCATCGCGACCGCGGCAGTCGTCTTCGCCGTCTTGGCGATGACCCAGGTTCTTGCCGTCGTCTATGCGCTGGTCAGCTTCGCCATCGTCGCGGCGGCGGCGCTCTTGGCGTTGCGCGCCGGCGACGAGGACGATCGCCTGGCGCAACCGGTCGCCGTTGCCGTGCGCGCCGACGATCCGCTGCGCGCCATGGTCGCTGGCCTGCCCGATCCGGTGATCGCGCTCGACCGCGACGGCCGTGTGCTGGCGCTCAACGAGCACGCCCGCGCGCTGGCGCCGGCGCTGCGGCAAGGCGAACCGGTATCGCTGGCGTTACGCATGCCCGAACTCATCGAAGCCATCGGCCGCGCCTTCGCGCGCGGCGAAGAGCAACGCGTCGCCTATGCCGAGCGTGGTCCGCTCGACCGCTGGTTCGAGGCGATCGTCATGCCGGTCAAGCGCGAGCCCGGCCTGGAGCGGCCCGACCT
>JBEKKM010000084.1:0-20421 GCA_050010715.1 Xanthobacteraceae bacterium
CCGCGCGATCTTCGGCGACGAGCGGACCGATTACCGGCAGGCGCTGCAGAACTACTACGCGACGGGCGCACCGGCGAATTGGCGGGACAATTTCGTCAGCGCCTACGCGACGGCGCATCCGTGGGAGGATTTCGCCGAAACCTGGGCGCATTATCTGCATATCGTCGATGCCTTGGAGATGGCGCGGGCCTTCGGCATTTACGTCAATCCGCCGCTGGCGAAGGAGGGCGAATTGGAAGCCGAAGTCGACTTCCAGCCCTATCGCGCGCCCGACGTGGCGAGCCTGGTGGATACCTGGCTGCCGCTGAGCAACGCGCTCAACGCGCTCAACCGCACCATGGGCCAGCCCGACGCTTATCCGTTCATTCTGTCACCCGCCGTGATCAAAAAGCTGGGCGCCATCCACGACCTCATTCACGGCGACGGCATTGCGGCGACGACTTGACGCCGAAATTCAGTTTGCCGACCAAATGCCGATGGTCTTGTCGTCGCTGCCGGAGGCAAGCCGGCGGCCGTCGGGCGAGAATGCCAGCGCCCGAACACTACCTTTGTGTCCGGTGAGCGCGCGCAGGAACTGTCCGCTATCGGCGTTCCAGGCGACGATGCTGCCGTTGCTGCCGCCGGCGAAAATGCTCTTGCCGTCGGTGGAGAACGCCACCGAATCCACGTGGTCAGATTCCGTGGCCAATTTTCGGATGAGCTGGCCGTTCGCCGCGTTCCAGATGAAGACCGCATCGCCGCTACCCGCCGCGGCGATCCACCTGCCGTCGGGCGACACCGCGACCGACAGCAGCGGCCCCGAATGGTCGTTGAGCGTTCGCAACAGCCGCCACGTTCCGGTATCCCAAATGTTGACCGTGCCGTCCCTGCTCGCCGATACGATGGCTCTGCCATTCGAAAAGTACGCCACTGAGGTGACCACGTCGTCATGGTCTCGCAGGCTGAGCGGTTGTTCGCCGTTATCGATGTTCCAGATTTTAACGGTGGTGTCGCCGCTGCCGGCGGCGATGTGAGTGCCATCCGGTGAAACTGCGATCGACCACACCGTCGGAGGCGTTTTCCACGAAAAATTTTGATCGGCGCGAAGCGTGCGAAGCAATTGGCCGGAGGCAGCGTCCCAGACCAGGATGGCGCGATCGAGGCTGCCGGAGACGATGCGTTTGCCGTTCGGCGTGAACGCGACCGACGACACGGTATCGGAATCGCCGCTCATGGTGCGCAATATTTGTCCACTGCCGGCGTCCCAGAGCTTGGCCGACTTGTCGTAGCTTCCGGAGACCAGTGTTTGTCCGTTTGGCGAAAAGGCAACCGAGGACACTGCGCCGGTATGTCCCGTCAGCGTGAGCAGGCGCTGGCCCAGATTGCCGGAGCCGCCCGACAGGCCGAACACCAGGGCAACGATCGCAACGACCGCGACCGCGCCGACGATCCCCAGCCGCAGCATGCGTCCCTGCTGGCTCGCCGGCCATGCCATGTCGCGCCAGTCGACGGTCGCTGCCGCGGCAGACATGAACGAAACCGGCATTGCCAGGCTCGCCGCTTTGGCAGCGGCACCGCCCGCCGGCGCCGCGGCGCGGCTGCCGGTATCCTTCTTGCGCGGCGCTTCGGCGGCGGCAGCCGCCTGGCGCTCGGCCGTGCTCTGCTTCGGCGGTTCGGTCGGGGTTTTGGTTTCGCGGCTCGGCGGCGACTTCGGCGCCTGTTCGAGAATCGCATCCATGGCGCGGATCAACCGGTCCATGTGATAGTCGAAGTCCTGGCCGGTATCGACCTTCACCGCGTTGCGGAACGCGAAATCCTTCAAGCTCGGCGGCAGCAGGTCGGAGCCCGGCATCTTGGTTGAGCCGATCAGCACCGGAATGAGCGGCACGCGGCGGCGCAGCGCAGTCTCAACCTCGACGCGGACCGGATCGGATTCTTCGTGGATGCGGTCGGCGGTGCCGTCGGAGGCCATGCCGAGCCACTGCGGTCCGACGATGGCCAGAAGGATATGGGTCTTGAGCAGGGTCTGATTGATGTGGACGCGAAAATCGATGCCCGGCGGAATATCGTCGATGTCGCGGAAGATCGCTTCCTTGCCGTAATGGGCGATCAGCCGGTCGAAAATCCGGCCGGTCATCGCCTCGGAATCCGCGCGGCGGTAGGAAATAGCGATCTTGGGCATCAGAGCCGGTTCTGCCGGATATCAAACATCCTGACCTCTGAAGTCTCCCATCGCGGTCGCCGCTCGGCGTGACCGAAGCCTATAGCACGTCCCGGCGCCTGCCATGTCGTGACACGGCAGACGTCGTTACCGGCGTCGGCGCCAGTTTAAGAATTGAGGTCGCGCCCGGCCATCGCCGGGGCCGACTGCCAAGATTTGAACTTGCGACGCTCAACCCTCAAGCCGCAGATTCCGGCTGTTTTCTTGTTGTGTCAATGCCTTGTCTGATCCGCCGCAGTGCCGCCCGATTGATTGCTAAAAGCCGATTCCTCGGGCAATATCCGCGGCCAAAATCGCAAAAAAAGCACGATCAGTTCGCAGCGGGAGACGGCAATGCACGGGCTCGGCAAGTCCTCGATTTGGATGGCTGCGGGGTTCGCATTGGTCGGCGGCCTTGTGCTGCTGCAGCCGATGGCGGCCTCGGCCCAGATCAATATCGAAGGCCTCATCCGCGGCGCCATTGAGCAGGGCTGTTGCTATGGTGGCGGCGGCGGGAATTATCGCTATCGGTCGTCAGGCTCCGGCGCCGCCCGCCACGTCAAGATTCATCAGAACGACGACTCTTCCTCGGCCCCGGTGGACAAGACCAAGGAAAAGGACGCCACCCAGGTGGAGACGCCGAACAACAACATCGCGCGACAACAGCCATCCGCTCCACCCCCGTCGCAACCCGACACCTCGACGAAGCAGACCAGCGCGGCGCGCAGCAACGACGACCAGCCGGCCTTCTCGCCGTCGCGCTGATCCGAAGAAATATCGTTATTTGACGGCGGCGAGCCGGTCGAGCGCGCGTTGCGCGTCGACGTTGCCGTTGCGGACCGCCTTGGTGTATTGGTCGATGGCGGTCTGGTTGTTTTGCTCGACGCCCAGGCCTTTTTCATACATGAAGCCGAGCCGGAATTGGGCGTCGGCGAATTTCTGGTCGGCGGCCTTGGTGTACCAGGTCAGCGCCTGGGCATAATCCTTGTCGATGCCGTGGCCGAAGAAATACATGTCGCCGAGATTCTTCTCCGCCTTGGCGTATCCATGGTCGGCCGCCTTCTGAAACCAGTCGAGCGCCTGCTTGTCGTCCTCCGTGATGCCGTCGGTGCCGGTGGCGTAGAACGTGCCCATCAGGTTCTGCGCCTCGGGATAGCCGTGCTCGGCGGCGCTGCGATAAAGCTGCACGGCTTTCGCCACGTCCTTGCCGGTGCCAATTCCCTTCTCGTACATGAAGCCGAGCCGATATTGCGCATCCGGCCAGTCCTGCTGCGCGGCTTTGAGATACCAGGACAGCGCATCGAGATAGCTTTGCTCCAAGCCGCCGCGGCCGAAGAAATACATGTCGCCGAGATTGGTTTGCGCCTTGGGCAGTCCCTGGTTCGCCGCCTTGCGATACCACTCGACCGCTTTGACGTCGTCGCGGGGCAGCCCGTCCTCGCCTTGCGCATATTTGACGCCGAGCTGGTTTTGCGCGGCCGGATCGCCGCGATTGGCCGCGGCGACGGTGGCGGCAAGCGGGCCTTTCAGCGCGGCCGCCTCGGCCGGATTCGGTGCCGGCGCAGGCGAAACCTTCGCCGGTTGCGGATTGACGGCAGTCGGGACTGCAGGCGTTAGCACGGTCGCGGGCGGATGGACCGCAATCGAAGCCGGTGTCGGCGAGCGAAGAAACAACAGGACGCCGATGACGGCGAACGCCGCCAGCGCGGCCACGCCGCCGCCATAGACCGCGGCACGCAGTTCCGGCGCCAGCCCGGGAACGTTCGGCAGCCTGTCGAGGACCGAGCGGCGCGGCGGCGCGATCTGGATCGGGTTGGCCGGAGTCTCGATCAGCCGGGTGTCGTTGTGCAGAATTTTCGGCGCATCCATGCGCAGCGAAGACGCGCCGAGCGCATCGCTGAATGCCCGCGTCGACTGGAAGCGCTGGGCGGGCTTCTTCGACAGCGCGCGCATGATAGCCGACTCGACCTTCGCATCGAGCCCGGGAACGCGCGAAATCAGGCGGTCTGGCTTTTGATTGATCTGCGCCTGCATCAGATCGTATTCGCTGTTGGCGGAAAACGGCGGCGTGCCGGTGAGCATTTCGTAGAGCACGATGGCGAGGCTGTAGAGATCGCAAGCCTCGTCGCCTTCCTCGCCGCGCAGCTGCTCGGGCGCCATGTAGGCGAGCGTGCCGACGATGCTGCCGCTGCGGGTGAGCCGCTGGCTGCCGCGGACGCGCGCGATGCCGAAGTCCATGATCTTCAGCACGCCGTTTTCCGCCACCATCAGGTTCGACGGCTTGATGTCGCGGTGGATCACGCCCATGCTGTGGGCGTAAGCTAGGCCGTCGGCCGCCTGCGCAATGATGGCGAGGCTTTCGCGCACGTCGAGCGGCGCGTTGCGCTTGGCCAGTATGTCGTCGAGCGTGTGGCCGCGCACCAGCTCCATCACCATGTAGAGATTTTTGCCTTCCGGAATGAGCGAGTAGAGCGTGGTGATGTTGGGGTGATTGAGCCTGGCGAGGCTGGTTGCTTCGGCGCGGAAGCGGTCGACGAAATTGGCGTCGCTGAGCAGCTCGGGACGCAGCGACTTCATCGCCACTTCGCGCTGCAGAACGGTGTCGAACGCGGCGTGGACTTGCCCGATGCCGCCCTCGCCGAGCAGATCGCGAATCTCGTATTGGCCGACCGTTTGCGTCATCGCGACAGCGGGCTCGTGCTGGGATTCTGGTTGGGGCCGATCGGCAGCTTGATGCGCCGCGTGGTCGGCTCGACGCGTTTTGGCGTGTCGCCCGTCGTGCTTGTGGCGACGCGAAAGACGCCGAGCGAGGCGTTATCGTGAGCGCCGGCGGCGAGCACCGCTTCGATCAAGGCGTCGCACGCCTCCTGCGGCGGCAGGCGGGAGGTGACCTCCGCGATCTTCTCATCCGGGATCATGTTGCTGACCCCGTCGGAACAGAGGATCAAAACGTCGCCCACGCGCAGCGGCAGGCCCTTGGCGCCGATCATCGGCTTGATGTTCGACGTGGTGCCGAGCGCCTGCAGGATGACATTGTGCATCGGGCTGCGGTCGGCCTCCTCGGGGGTGATGGTGCCTTCGCTGACCAGCTTGGCGACCAGGGTCTGGTCCTCGCTGATCTGGGTCAGGTGGCGATCGCGCAGCAGATAGGCGCGGCTGTCGCCGATATGGGCCAGCCAGGCTTTCTCATCGCGGAAGGCGAGCACGGTGCAGGTCGTGCCCATGCCGTGGCATTCCGGATGCTCTTGCGCATATTCGATGATGGCGCGATTGGCGGCGGTGAAGGCAGCGGACAGCACCTGCGGGATCGCGCCGTCGAGACTGTAATACAGGCGGCGGATCACGTCGGCGGCGAGCGCGCTTGCCACTTCGCCGGCGGCGTGGCCGCCCATGCCGTCGGCGACCAAGGCGAGGCTGCCGCGATTGGTCGCGGCGTCGTCATCGTGCGACGTCACCCATGCCACCGAGTCTTCGTTGTGGGTGCGCACCAATCCGGTATCGGTGCGCATGGCGCCGATGATTTCCATGCCGGCCGGGACGTGAACCATGTTTGAACTCGGTTACGAGTAGTCTTCGTATTCTTGCCGACCGGCATGGCGCAGGGAGCGCGCTCCCAAATGTTCGACCTTGGCTATGGCGACGCGTTGCGCTGCGGCTGCATCAGTTCGCGCACGTACGACACCGGCACCGCGAAGGACACGTGCTCCGCTGTGGTGCGCTTCATCGACAACAGCGCGATCACCTTGCCGGCCGAGTTGAGCACCGGTCCGCCGCTGTGGCCGGGCGCGGCAAATATGTCGAGCTGATAAGTGTCGCCGGTGGTGCCGAAAAGCGCCACCCCGTTGCTGTCGCGGCGGTCGTCCTTGGTCGGCATCTTGGCGACGACGCCTTCGGTCACCGTCGGCTCGGGGATGTAGATGGTGCGCTCGTGCACCCGCCCGCCCTCGGTCGATTGCTGCACGGCGATGGTTTCCTGGGATACGCCCGGATAGCCGAGCAGAATGATTTTCTGCCCGATCTGCACGCTGTTGTCCTCGGCGAGCTCGAGCTTGCTCAAGGACTGCGTCGAGTCGATCTTGATCTCGGCGACGTCGGCGTCGATCGAGGCGCGCACCAGGGTGGCGTTGATGTCGTTGCGGGTGCCCGGGAATTGCACCGTCAGCACATCGTTGCGGCCGAAGAAATCGCGCTCGCCGTTGCTGATCGGGTAGGCGCGCGCGCCTTCGAACAGGTAACCGCCATTCTCCGGAATCCACGAGTTGAGCGCGCGAACGTTATCGACATTGCGTTCGGTCTCGTGCCGGTCGGTGCGGATGTTGTAAACCGAGCCGCGGCCCCAACTGTTGACGCGAAAGTCCTCGTATTCCCAGCTCCAGCCGGCGGCGACGTGCCTGTTGGTGAGGATGAACCCTTGCTCGCCGACGACAAAGCCGGAGCCGGTGTGGTCGCTTCCAACCGGCCTGTAGAAGCTGGTCTTGTCACTGTCGAGAGTGAGCCATCGCACCAGCCTGCCGTCCTCGAGCCGGACAATGGCGGGCAGGATGTCGTCGCCGACCTTGATCATTTTCTGATAGATCGGCCGGCCGCTGTCGCGGTCGTAGAGCTGCCATTGGTCGTGGATGTAGACAGTGGATTCGCCGAGCCTCTTGATGTCTTCCGGCTTGATGCCGATGGATTTCGACAAGGCGTCGGCAGCCTCGGTCCTCACCGCCTCGGTGCGTGCGGCTTCCGCGGCGACTTGTTGCTGCAACTGGGTGGCGACGCTTTGGCCGTGCCACCAGACCGCGCCGCCGCCGATGATCGCCAGCACCACGACCGCGGCGAGGGCTGCGATCCAGGTTTGCCGGCTGGTGCGCAGCTCGTCGGTCACCAGGCGCATGATGGTCGCTTTGCCGACCGGCCTCCCGAGCGTCGATGATGTCACCGCCGCCGGCGTTGTTGCCGTCGTCGCGGCGCCACGTTCCTGGGTCTCGGGAACGCCGGTGCGTTCCGCGGTCGCGTCGGCCTGCGCCGCGGCGACCACGCGGGTTGCGGCGGCGTCGACCGCGCCCATGGCGCTCATGGCGCGCGTGCGCGA
Source organism: Xanthobacteraceae bacterium (assembly GCA_050010715.1). GTDB lineage: Bacteria > Pseudomonadota > Alphaproteobacteria > Rhizobiales > Xanthobacteraceae > BOG-931. The sequence continues at coordinate 7,257 of JBEKKM010000084.1, forward strand.
CGGCAGTGACGCCGGGCGCGGTTGGACATCGAAGGTGAATTTCGGGCCGCCGGTGCCGAGTTCGACGACGTCGTCGGGCAGAAGCTCGACCTCGCCGCCGATGCGCTCGCCGTTGAGCATTGTGCCGTTGCTGGAGTTGAGGTCGGCGATGCGGAAATAGAGCTCTTTGTCGTTCTTGATACGAATCACCGCGTGGCGGCGGCTGACTGCGTCGTCGCGCTGTGGGTCAAAGGCGACGGTGGATTTCGGGTCGCGGCCCAGCGTGATTTCCTGCAAGCCGGCAAGGTCGAACTGGTCGATCTGGTTGACCTTGGATCCGCTGAGATGGCGGATCACAATGCGTGTTCCGGAATCGGTCATGGTTTTCCCCCAAAAACGCCCGCGTGCCCATCCTCGACATTACTTGAACTGCGGCGATTTTCAACGGGAATGAGGGTTCCGCGGCCGCGGCGCCGGCTGAAATTCACAAGTGCATTCAGGCTGTTAAAGTGGCAGCCGGAGGCGGCGGGGCGGTCAGGTCATGCCGCGCCGAGGAACGCACGTCGTCATGCCCGGTCCTTAGTGATCGCGCAGCCGATCCATCAGCACCTTGTCCTGGCCGCCGTCGATTTCGATCATGGTGCCGTTGACGAAGAAGGCGAGGTCGGAAGCAAGATAGGTGACAAGATTGGCGACCTCTTCGCATTCGGCGATGCGGCCGAGCGGAATGCTCGACGGCGCCGCCTTGTCCGCCTCCTCGAAAGGCAAATTCATGTCGCGCGCCATCGCCTTGACCAGACCGGTCCAGCGTTCGGTGCGCACCGGGCCGGGATTGACGGCGACGAAGCTGATATTGTCCTTGCCGTATTGGCTGGCGAGCGACAGCGTGAGATTCTGTCCCGCGGCATTCGCAGCACCGGGCGCGATTTCCCAGTAGGAGACTTTCACGCCGTCGTTGCCGATCAGATTGACGACGCGGCCTTTCTTCTGCTGCCGCATGATCGGCAGCACGTGCTTCATGCAGCGCACATAGCCCATGAATTTGAGCTGCAGCGATTGCGCCCAATCCTCCTCGGTCAAATGTTCGAGCACGCCGCCGGGCGACGAGCCGGCATTGTTGACCAGGATGTCGATCCGCCCCAGCGCGGCGTGCGCCTTCTTGATGAAGTTTTCGGCGTCGGCGGGCTTGGTCAGATCGGCCGGAATGGCGAAAATCTGACGGCCAGTTGCTTTCGCGATTTCGGCGGCGGTCGCTTCGAGCGGCTCCCGGCGGCGGGCGCAGATCGCCACGTCGACGCCCTCGCGCGCCAAGGCCAACGTGATCGCCTTGCCGATGCCCTCGCTGGCGCCGGTGACGATCGCCTTTTTTCCGGTCATCGCCAGATCCATCGCAGCGTCTCCCCTTCATTGGCGCGGCGGCAGGCCACGCGTTCAAGCCATTATTGTCCAGCTTTGCCCTGATCGCTACCGCCTCCGCGGCGAAACCGCGGCATATGCCGGCCGCGTGATATCTTCCGCCATTGATTCGCGACGCAGCAAGAAGGCCGCCGTGAGCGATCGTTCGAAAAACCTGCCGAAGTTGCGCATCGAAATGCTCGATCGCGTGCTGGCTCGCGATCCCGATGCCTTCGCGGCCCGCTTCGAGCGTGCTGGCCTCCATCGCGAGCAGGGCGCCTACGAGGCGGCCAAAGCGGATTATCTCGAACTATTGCGGCGGCGGCCGACCGATTTCGGCGTGCTGAATGATTTCGGCAGTCTCGTGCTCAAGGCCGGCTACAAGGACGCGGCGCGCTCGCTGTTCAGCGAAGCGGTGCGGCATCATCCCGACAATCCGATGGGCCGGGTCAACCTGGCGACGTTGTTGTTCCTAATCGACGAGCACGACGCGGCGCGCACCCATTTCGAAGCCGCCTTGCGCGCCGATCCCGATCATATTCATGCCCACCGCGGCATGGGCAATCTGCTGGCCGAGATCGGCGACGCGGCAGGCGCGCGGGCGCATCGCGACAAAGGTTTCAAGGATCACTTCCTGACCACGCTGCCTTATCGTGGCGAGCGGCCGCCGATCCGGGTTTTGCTTCTGGTCTCTGCCGCCGGCGGCAATACGCCGACGGCTTCGCTGCTCGATGAGCAGGTTTTCCAGACCAGCGTCCTGGTGACTGAATACTACGATGCCAAGGTCGCCTTGCCGGCGCATGACGTGGTCTTCAACAGCATCGGCGATGCCGATATCTGCGCCGAAGGCCTCGATGCTGCGGGCGCGGTGCTGCGCCGGACCAGCCGGCCGGTGATCAATCATCCGCTTGCGGTCGGCAAAACCGGGCGCGCGGCAAATGCCGAACGGCTCCGCAATCTGCCGAGCGTCATCACGCCGCGCATGGCGACGGTGCCGCGGCGCGCGCTCGCAGGTTCCGACGCGGCTGCCGTCGTCGCCGCCCATGGCTTTACCTTTCCGCTTCTGCTGCGCGTGCCGGGTTTCCACACCGGGCGCTTTTTCGTTCGCGTCGAAATATCAGAAAACCTCGCCGCGGCGGCGAACGAACTACCCGGCGACGACGTGTGGCTGATCGAGCAGCTCGATGCGCGCGACGGCGCAGGGATGTTTCGCAAGATCCGCGTCATGATCGTCGACAGAAAACTCTATCCGCTGCATCTGGCGATTTCGCACGACTGGAAGGTCCATTATTTCCGCGCCGACATGGCCGAGTCGGCGGCAAACCGCTTGCACGATCAGGCGTTCCTCGACGACATGGCGGGCTTCCTCGGGCCGCGCGGCATGGCGGCGCTCGAACGGATCAACGCCGCGCTCGACCTCGATTACGGCGGCATCGATTTCGCGGTGAACGCGGCCGGTGATATTCTTTTCTTCGAAGGCAACGCCACCATGGTCATGGCGCCGCTCGCGGCCGATGATAAGTGGGCCTATCGTCGGCCCGCTTTCGACGCGGTGTTTGCCGCCATAAGGACGATGCTGCTGGATCGCGCGCGGCGCGACAGCTTGGCGTCGGCCCAGACGTGAACTTGTAAAAGCCTCCGTGCGAGTGGACCCTCCCGCCACGAATTCAGTTTGATTTCGCCGCAGTTGTCGCAAAAGCATCGAGCGCTTTGGTCAGCGCCTGGACGGTCGTGGAGACGTCGGCGCCGAGCCCGTGGCGCCGCGCGATCCAGTCCGGATTGTTGTAGGCTAGCCATACCTTGCCGGCGGCGTCTTGGTACACCAGCGCCTTCAACGGCAGATCGATACCGACGACCTGGTTGGCCTGCATCAGCGGCGTGCCGCCACGCGCATTGCCGAAGATCAGGAGTTCCGTCGGGCGCAGCGGCAGGCCGGCCTCGGCTGCTCCGGCTGCGTGGTCGACGCGCGCGAACACCGTCAGGCCCTTGGCTTTGACCGCGGCTTCGAGCCGATCCATGGTTTCCTTGGCGCCAAAGCTGCTCAGAACGGTCGTCAATCCATCTGCCATGATCCCATACTCCTTAGCTTCAGCGGACCTGCGAAGCAGCATCACGATAACCTTCTTCGCCGCGAACGAAATTTCAGGCTGGGGCTGTGTTTAGCGCAGTCCTTAATGATCCCTTAACCACGTTACGCCCAAAATATGAGCGCCGGCAGTCTGTTCCGACAGGCAGCAATGCCGATGCGCGACGCGCATCACGTGTCCCGAGGGGAGCGCCAATGAACAGCAATCGTTTTGGAATTGCATTCATTCTTCTTGCCGGCGTGGCCGGCGCCGCCCTCGCCGAGGATGGCGTCGCCGACAAGACCATCGTCTTCGGCCAGGTCGCGGCCCTGACAGGTCCGGCCCAGGATTTGGGCCAAGGCATGCGCCAGGGAATTTTGGCGGCGTTCGAGGACGCCAATCGCAGCGGCGGAGTTTTGGGCCGCACGCTTGCGCTGAAATCACGCGACGACGGCTACGAGCCGGAAAAAACCGTCGAAGCGACCAAAGCCAGTCTCGACGAAGACAAGGTCTTCGCGCTCGTCGGTGCGGTCGGCACGCCGACGTCGAAGGCGGGCCAGCCGATCGCCACCGAGGCCAAAGTGCCGTTCATCGGCCCGTTCACCGGCGCCGAATTTCTGCGCAATCCGTACAACCGCTACGTCGTCAATGTGCGCAGCTCCTATTTCGAGGAGACTGAAGCCTGGATCGAACACCTGACCAAGGATCTCGGCATCTCGAAGATCGCCATCCTCTACCAGGATGACGCCTTCGGTCTCGCCGGCCTCGAAGGCGTGCAGCGGGCGATGGCGAAGCGCAACATGACGCTAGCCGCATCCGGCTCGTTCAAGCGCAACACGGTTGCGGTGAAGTCGGCGCTGCTCGATATCATGAAGGCGCAGCCCGAAGCGGTGGTGACGGTCGCGCCGTACAAGCCGGTCGCGGAATTCATCAAGCTCGCGCACCAGGTGCAGCTCAACGCGGTGTTCGTCGCGATTTCCTTCGTTGGCTCGGATTCGCTGGCCAAGGAACTCGGCAAGGAAGGCGCCGGCGTCATCGTCAGCCAGGTCGTGCCGTCGCCATGGGATGACTCGCTGCCCGTGGTGGCCTCCTATCAACATGCGCTCACGGCTGCCGATACGACGGCCAAGCCCGGCTTCGTCTCGCTCGAAGGCTATGTGGTCGGCCGCCTCGTGGTCGATGCGCTCAAGCGCATCAAGGGCGAGCCGACGCGCGAAGGCCTGCTCGATGCCATCGGCGCGGCGCCGTTCAACATGGGCGGCGTCACGCTCACCTACGGGCCGGCCAAGAACCAAGGCTCGGATCAGGTATTCTTCACCATCCTGCAAGCCGACGGCACGTTCAAGCCGGTAACGCGGCTCGCCAAGATGGCCGGGCAGTGAATGACGCGCGTCTTGCATCCTGGCTATGAGATCACCGGTGGCTGAACGTTCGCGCAAATCGAACGCCGACGGCGTTCGCGGCTGGCTCAACGTGCTGTCCCGGCTCAATACGATCCGCTCGCGCCTCTATCTGGCGTTCGGCCTCGCTGCCGGCATGACCGTGGTCGGCTCGCTGTTTGCGCTTTACGCCTCGGCCAATATCAGTGCGACGATGACCGAAATCGTCTCGCGCAGCATGCCGGCAACGGTGGAATCGCTGCGGCTTGCCGAGGAGGCGAGCACGCTGATCGCGTCCGCGCCGCGTCTGATGACGGCGTCGGACGACAACCGCCGCGACGAGATCGCCCGCGATATCGCCGCGCAATCGCAAATGCTCAGCGACCGGATCGCCCGCCTGCGCCAGCTCGATGCCGGACAGAACGACGAGATCGAAGTGGCCCGCGCCGCCATGGTCGAGCGGCTCGACGCGCTCAATCAGGCCGTCACCGAACGCATCAAGATTTCCGCGCAGCGGCGCGCGCTCGCGCTCTCGGTCAGGAAAGTCCACGAAGATATTCTCGAAGCGATCACGCCCGCCATCGACGACGCCAATTTCGACCTGATGACGCGCAATCAGGCCTCGGGCGGCACCGCCGCCTTGAATCAGTCGATCGAGGCGCTGCGCCGGCTTCTGGAAATCCAGTCGGGCATCAATCTCTTGTCCGGGCTGTTGATCGAATCCTCGATGGTGACGGACGTCGCCAATCTGGCGCCGATGCGCGACCCCATAGCGTCGGCGCAGCGCGGCATCGAAGGCAACCTGAATGCGCTGCCGCAGACCGAGCAGACCAAGAACCTCGGCGCGCTTTATCAAAAGCTCGCGACGGTCGCCGGCAGCAACGGTATCGTCACGCAACGCACCAACGAGCTCAACCGCGAACAGGATGCCAGACAGGTCTATGCCGCGGCGACGGCGGAGGCGGCGCGATTACGCAAGGCCGTCGAAGGTTCGATCGAACGCCAAGGCAAATTCGCGCAAACGCTATCGGGCCGCGCCATCTCGCAAATCCGCGTCGGCCGCATCCTTCTGATCATCCTCAGCATCGCGGCGCTGGCCGCGGCGGGCCTGATCGCCTGGCTCTATGTCGGCCGCAGCATCGTCGGCCGGCTGACGCTGTTGAGCGGCGCCATGCGGCGCATCGCCGACGGCGAGTCCGATGTGCCGGTCCCGGTCGGCGGCCGGGATGAGATTGCCGGCATGGCGAAAGCGCTCCTGGTGTTCCGCCAGGCCATCGCCGACGTTAGCGTCGCGCGCCAGCGCGAGGCCGACCGGGCCGAGGATTCCGAAGTACGCCGGCAGCGGGTTCAGGCGGCGACGCAAAATTTCGAGCGCGCGGTCAACGACGTCATCCAGGCGCTCGACGGCGCCTCGAAGTCCATGGACGGCTGCGCCCATATCATGGCCGATGCCGCCGATCACAATAAGACCCGCGCCGCGGCGGCAGCGACCGCGTCCGAGGAAGCGACCACGAACGTCAGCAACGTCGCCATGGCGGCCGAGGAAATCGCCCAGTCGGTCGAGCAGATCTCGACCCAGGCCGCGCGCTCGGCGCACATCGCTCGCCAGGCCTCCGACGAGACCAAGGCGATCATCGCCACGGTGGAACAGCTGGTCGCCTCGGTGGGCCAGATCAACAATGTCAGCAATCTGATCCGCGACGTCGCCGCGCAGACCAATCTGTTGGCGCTCAACGCCACCATCGAGGCGGCGCGCGCCGGCGACGCCGGCCGCGGCTTCGCCGTCGTGGCGCAAGAGGTCAAGAGCCTCGCCGGGCAGACCGAAAAAGCCACCGGCGATATCACCCAGCAGATCTCGTCGATCGAGGTGACGACGTCGCAGGTGGTTCAGGCCATGAAGGCGATCGCCGGCACCATCGCGCAACTCGATGAAAATGCCAGCGACATTTCCGTCGCGGTGCAGCAGCAGGACGCGGTCAGCAAGGAAATCGCCCGCAGCGCCAATGCCGCAGCCGAGCGCACCCGCGACGTGTCCATGAGCGTCGTCCAGGTCTCCGATGCCGCGGCCAAGACCGACCAGGTGGCGAGCGCCATGCTCAATGCCGGCGGCGAGCTCGCGGCGCGCTCCGGCAAATTGCGCGCCGAAGTCGAGCGTTTCTTGGACCAGGTTCGCGTCGCTTAGCGCGGCCGCCGGCGCGATCTCACAGCTTCTGCGAAACGCCGACGTAATAACCGCGACGCGCGCCGAATTGCGGGGCGAACACGCCGATGCCGGTGCCATTGCGGAGCTCGTAAACTTGATCGAACAAGTTGACGATATCGAAGCGCACCGTCAGCGGCTTGAAGTCTGGCGACCATTTGAAGTCGTGCGATAGTCCCGTATTCACTACGGCATACGGCGTAGTGTGCAGGGAATTGGGTACGACACCGTCAGACAGATCGCCGGCGCGAAGCCCGCTGCCGTAGGTCAGGTCCGCCGAAATCAAAGTGTCGTACCAGCGATACGATACTCCAGCCGAGCCGGTCATGCGCTGCATGTCGTCGGTGTAGTGATAGTGGTCCAGTAGAAATTCGTAGGTCGCAGTATCGAGCAGATACTGGTTCGACTCCGGACCGATCGCTCGCATGATGTTGTAGGCGAAATTCGCATAGGCATTGAAGTTGCCATTGTGATATTTCAGCTTGAATTCGCCGCCTTCGCTGTATCCGCGCGTCCAGTTGAACTGCGTCAGCACCACGGCCTGCCCGAACTGGCCATCGTCGATCATGTCGCGCGCCTCCTTGTAGTAGGCGTCGAGCCCGATATCGAGGCCGGGCAGCACCGTCTGGTCGACGCCAACGTCGAAATAATGCGAACGCTCCGGCTTGACCGGATCGGCCAGCGTCACTTCGGGCTGATTGGTGGTGTTGGCGAACAGCGCGATATTGGATTGCGTGGCCTGCGCCTGATAGGGCGGGGTGAAATAGCGGGCATAGCCGGCGTGGACGGTGGTGCCGGCAAGCGGCTTATAGACCAAAGCGGCGCGCGGACTGAATTGGTTGGCGTCGACGAATTGAAACAATTGATCGAACCGCAAACCGGTATTGAGGATGAGCTGATCGGTCAGCTTCCATTCGTCCTGAACATAGCCGCCGATGTTCCAGCCGAGCAGCGACGTTGGATCGGTGATGGGAAACGCCGGTCCGATTACCGCGCCGATAGCTCCGGGCATGACGACGGACGTGTTGGTGACATTGGTCTGCTCGCCGCTCACTGCAAAGCCGCCACGCAGCGTATGGCGGTCGTTGGCGATGTAGGAGCTGTCGAATTGCAGGCCAGTCAGCGTGCTCTGCCGGATCACATCCGATGCCACGTCATTGAATACCATGTCGCCGAATATGTCGGGAATGAAGTTCACCTCGGCATAGCGCGAATAGGCGGCGAGTTGCGCGTCGCCGTCGGTGCCGTGCTTTTGCAGCAACGCTATGTCGACGGCATATGTATCGTGTTCGTTTTCGTTGAGCGCCGAAGAACTGTAATTCGTCACCGGCGCCCCAAAGGGAAAATCACCGAGCGGCGTCTGCCCCGGATTGTTCGGGATCTGAAACTGGCTGTTGGAAAAGGCCGAGATGAAGCTGAACCGGGTCGATTCGTCGAGCAGCGTCGACGCGTAACCGAAAAATTTGCCTTGCTCGGTGTGATCGTGGATGGCGTTGAGCGCCGGCGTGGTGTTCTCGATGCCGAGATTGTTCCAATTGCCGCGCGCGGTGACGAAATACTCGGAATTGCCGGCGCTGCCGCCGTAATCGAAGCTCGGCGTGAAGGTCTGCCGGCTGCCGCCATAGAGGCTGATGTCGCCGCCCGGCGTGGCAAAGGCTCGGCTGGTGATGTCGAGGACGCCCGCGGTGCGCAGCCCGTATTGCGCCGGCAGCGCGCCGGTCAAGAGCGACATGCTGCCGATGAAATTGGTGTCGAGGAACATGCCCAGGCCGGAAACGCCCTCGGGAACCACGACGCCGTTGATCCTGATTTGAACGTTGGCGTATTCGTTTCGGACATGGAAATTGGGATTCGCCACGGCGGAATCGTACGACACGCCCGGTAATTGCAAGATGACCTTGTCGAGCGGCGCGTTATCGGCCTGCGGCATATCTAAAATCGCCTGGCGGCTGATAGTGGTGGTCGAGGCGCCGATTTTGGGCAGCAAGTTGTCGCGCGCCTGATCGAGCCCGGTCATCTTGGCGTCCAAGGCCGCTTGTGCGGCAGTCGTCGCATTTGCCGCAATTGTGGCGGCTGTCCCTTGCGTTGGAGGCTGTCGCGCCACCTTGGATTTCGGTTTGGTTTTCGGAGCCGTGACGACGATCTCGGGGATTTTGGCGGAGGTCGAAGCAGATGCCGGATTGCTGTTCGTTTGCGCTGAAGCTTCTGTGACCGCGCCGAGGCCGATCGCGATTGCCAGCGCCGAGACGGCCGCTTCCTTGCGGAATGCATACAGCCGCGACTTGAGTTTCTTATCGGCCCCTGACACGAACGCCCCGCCGCCAGTTTAGAACGATGAAAAAGTGAAGATATTTCAATTAGTTGTAGTGGGGCGAAGGAGAGGCTGACAAGAAGAAAACGTGTTCGCGCAGTCGAAGACAATTATAACAATTCAAAACTGGTATTGAATTCCTGTTTGGATGTTTTCCAAACAGGAAGAGTGCGCGAGAAATTCTTGTTATTCGCCAATCCTATCCATGTCGCCAAAACGAGACCGATGCTGACGATGCGGGTGGACTCGATGTGTGTCCGGAAAGACACGCGTCGGCGTTTTAATTTCCGTCGAGCGAAAAGAGTTCGCCGTGAGCCGCAGCAATCGTTTCGGTTAAGCCGTCAGCCGCACGTAGTCCGCGTAGATCGGCTCCCACATTTTTGCTTTGACCGCGGCGGTCAGGGTTGCGTCGGAGACGGCGGCGGCGAGCCCGTCGGCCTGCGCTTGCCTGGCGACGGCCATCGCCACACGGTACGAGAGCTCGCGCGACCGCACCAGCGGCGGCAAGAGGTTCGCCTGCGGGTCGTGCTTGGCGGGAGACATTTCGGCAATGGTGCGCGCGGCGGCGAGGAACATGCCGTCGGAAATGCGGCGCGCCTTGGCGGCAATGGCGCCGAGCCCGATGCCCGGATAGACGTAGGCATTGTTGGTCTGGTCGACGCGGAAGGTGCGACCGTCGCGCTCGACCGGCGGGAACGGGCTGCCCGTGCCGATCACGGCACGGCCTTCGGTCCATTCCATGAGATCTTGCGGCGTCGCCTCGGCGCGCTCGGTCGGATTCGACAGCGGAAAGATCACCGGCCGGCGCACCCGCTCGGCCATGGCGCGCACCACCGCCTCGTGGAAGGCGTGCGGCTGGCCGGATGTGCCAATCAGCACGGTCGGGCGCGCATTGACGACGACGTCGCCAAGCCCGATCCGGTCGGACGAGGCCAAAGTCCACGACGACAGTGCCGCGCGCTTCTGCGCAAAGGGCGCTTGAAACTGCTGCAGGCCGGTCATGCTATCGACCAGCAAGCCGTCGCGGTCGACCAGATAGAAACGGCTGCGCGCTTCGCCTTCCGCAAGACCGGCATCGACCATCGCCCGCCAAAGCAGCGCGCAAATGCCGGTACCCGCGGAGCCGGCGCCGAACACCGCGACGCGTTGCTCGCGCAACGGCGTGCCGGTGACATTGATAGCGCTCAACAGCGTGCCGACGGCGATCGCGGCGGTGCCCTGGATATCGTCGTTGAAGGTGCAAAGGCTATCGCGATAGCGCGCCAGCAACCGGTTGGCATTGCCGATGGCGAAATCTTCCCAATGCAGCAGCACATGCGGCCAGCGCTCGCGCACGGCAGCGACGAAGGTGGCGATGAACGCGTCATAAGCGTCGCCGCGCATTCGCTCGTGCTGCCAGCCGATATATTGCGGATCGTCCAAGTGCTCGCGGCTGTCGGTGCCGACGTCGAGGATGATCGGCAGCGTGGTCGCCGGATGCAGCCCGGCGCACGCGGTGTAGAGCGCGAGCTTGCCGATCGGAATGCCCATGCCGCCGGCGCCCTGGTCGCCGAGGCCGAGGATGCGCTCGCCGTCGCTGACGACGATGGCCTCGACGCCGTCGAAGCGCGGATTGCCGAGGATGCGGCGGATGTCGGCCTGGTGCGGATAGCTGAGAAACAGGCCGCGGGGTTTGCGGAAAATGCTCGAGAATTGCTGGCAGCCCAGACCGACCGTCGGCGTATAGACGATCGGCATCATTTCTTCGATGTTGCGGGTCAACAGCGCGTAGAACAGCGTCTCATTGGTGTCCTGCAAGCCGCGCAGGAAGACGTATTTCTGGATATCGCTGCCGAGCCCGCGAAAGGCGTCGAGCCGGCGCTGGACCTGGTAGTCCAGCGTAGCGACGTGGGGCGGCAACAGGCCGTGCAGTTCGAAGGCATCGCGCTCGCCCTCGGTAAAGGCCGTGCCCTTGTTGAGCAGCGGGTCGTTGAGGAGCTCATAGCCGCTCAGCGCGGTGCGGACCGTCTGCAAAGATAGATCGTTCATCGACCCCGTTTCCCCACCGAAGAATACATACCCGTTCGCGGCGCCTAGCCATAGTGCCGTTAAGACCGGCCCGAAACGGCCCGATGTCGCGCGCGGGATTACTGAAGGAAAATATCGACGCGGCTTCGCTTTAGCCCTCGACGTCGGTCTCCGGCCGGTCGGTGCCGGCCGACAGCTCTTCGTGCCACCGGCCGTTGGCGTCTTCCCACGAGATGGCTCGGGTTTCTCCCGGCACGTGCTGCTCGCGGGCGGCGCGCTCCGCAGCTTTGCGGGCGAGGTCATGGGACGGGAAGCTCTCGGAAAAGACGCCGTCGACCTTGTAGGCCCAGCCGCCGTCGTGCTCGACGATATGATAGGTGATCTTGGTCATGGTTCACGCCTCACGAAAGTATTAATCATCGCGCCGGTTCGAGCAGCCGGCAAGCACGTTTCGACGCAGTCGGGTCATGCGGCACGCGGATGGAATTTCCGCAGCGCGCCGAAACCCAGCAGGACGAAGATCGCCAGCACGACGACCTGGGACACCACAAAAGCCGGCTCGGTGCTTTGCGTGGGCGCCAGGGCGTGCAGAAAGTCGATTTTCTGGAAGGCCTGGATGACGCCGACAAAGCAGTCGAGATAGATGGCAATCATGGCGGCGATGACGTAGATCCACCGCCACATGCCGGCCAGGTGCAGGACATAGAGGGCGATGACGGCAACCGCCAGCACCACCAGCGATATGACTCCGACGCCCTGCGCCGGCGTGAACGTCGTGTTGTGAAAGAAAAATCCGGTGACGCTGGTGAGGATCAAGGCCAGGAGCGCCAGCGCGGTCCAGCCGGGCACGCTCTTGCCCTGCACCATGGCGAAGGCAACGATGACGCCGGCAACGATTCCGACCAGGCTGATTAGGACATGAATGACGGTGAATGTGTGGACTGACAGACCGAGGATCATGACGCACCTCTTCGAACGGACATAAATCGCATTGTCATTATAGCGCTAAGGGACCTTAGCTTATCAGGCTTCCATGTCGTTTTCTTGCAGCCTCAAGGCTTGGCCGCGCTGGCAGTCTCGCGCCTTCGCCGCGCCTCGTAAGCCCGCAAATGCGCATAGGCGATGCGCAGCATTGGAAAGTCGGTCGGCCCGCCACCGCCGCGCCGGATCAGATCGCCGAGGATATGGTCGGCCTCGGTCGGCGCGCCGCGTTCGATATCGCGCAACATCGAGGCGGCAAAGGTCGAACTCTTTGCGGTCAGCATGGCCTTGTTTCGCGTCATTGCCGCGGCGCTCGGCGCATAAGCTCGCGCCGTGGCGATGCCCGCGCATTCATCGAGCAGCGCCAGCGACAGATGTTCCGCGCCGGCGGCGACGATATCGCCGACGGCGGCCCGCATCAGGCAATTGGTCCCGGCCATGGTGGCGATGAGAACCCACTTTTCCCACATCTCCTGCAGGATGGTTTTGCTCAGGCGTGACTCGAAATTGGCGCCCGAGAAGGTCGATGCGATGGCTTCGGCGCGCGGCGACGTCTCGCCGTTCTGTTCGCCGAATGACAGGCCGTGTGTATCGTTGAGATGCAGAATGTGGCCGTCGCCGACCAGCGTCACGGAAATCACGCATTGACCGCCGAGCACGGCGCCGGCACCGAAACGTCCGCCGAGATAATCCATATGACCCATGCCGTTGAGCAACGGCAGGATCGCCGTGTTTGGTCCGACGGCGGGCGCGAACGAATCCGCCGCCGACTGCAGATCGTAGGACTTGCAGCTCAGCAGGATCAGATCGAAGGGCGCGCGCAAAGCATCGGCGGTGACGGTCGGCG